>JBGQKM010000056.1:0-23614 GCA_041499515.1 Planctomycetia bacterium
ACGATGGCCGCGAAGAAACGTGAGCGGCGGGAGAGCTCGGCCGATTTGGATCCCGTAACTGAAGTCACGCGTTGGTACACGAAAGGGACGCGGAGCATAGCGGGGCGGAAAGCGGCGTGCAAGACCGCTTCTCCTCGGGAAGGGCCACGATCCAGAGACCGAGATTGTCGCGCCCCATCATAGCACGCTTCGTTTCGGGGGCGCGACCAAACTGGCCAGGCGTTCCACGTCCGCCTGCATTACGCAAATTCGCCGGATTGCCGTCGCGCGACCGGTGTCCGCGTCGACGTCCACGACGCTTGCCAGCAGGCGCACGTCCTCGGTAGCCACTTCGAAGTGCGTGGGGTTGAAAGTGATGGTGGATTCCAGCACGCGATCAACGCGCCGGCCCAGGATGCTCTCGAAAGGACCGGTCATGCCAACGTCGCATTGAAACGCCGTGCCTTTCGGCAGGATGCGTTCATCGGCCGTGGGCACATGCGTGTGGGTTCCCAGCACGGCGCTGACTCGGCCGTCCAAATAGCGGCCCATCAATTGTTTATCGCTCGTGGCTTCGGCATGGAAATCGACCAGCACGACTTTGATCTCTGCCGGCAATGCCGCCAACACCCGGTCGGCCGCGCTCCAGGGACAATCGACCGGCCGCATGAAGACGCGGCCCAGCAGGCTGATCACCGCCACGTCCACGCCGTTGCGAGCCCGCACGATCGCAAATTCCCGTCCGGGCGAGTTGGGCGGAAAGTTAGCCGGTTTGACGATGTTGGGCCGGTTCTGCAGGATGTCGACGATTTCGCGCCGCTTGTAGATGTGATCGCCCAGCGTGATGCAATCGACGCCGGCGGCGATAAGCTCTTGATAGTTGGCCGGCGTCAAGCCCGAACCACCCGCCGCGTTTTCGGCGTTGGCCACGACCAGGTCGACTCCTTCGCTGTGGACGAGCCCAGCGAGCGCCCGGGTCACGATGTGTCGACCCGGTTTGCCGACGATGTCTCCGATCAACAGCAGGCGCACACGGCACGCTTCTTTCTTGTCTGCACGCCGCCGAGCCATCTCTCGGCCGGCACGATGGCTATTTGGCGATTTCCGTAATGCGCGTTTCGCGCAAGACCGTGACTTTGATCTCGCCCGGGTACGTCAACTGCTGCTCGAACGCCTTGGCGATATCGTGGCAGATTTTGGCGGCCGAGGCATCGGTGGTGTCTCGTGCGCTCACCAGCACGCGCAATTCGCGGCCGGCCTGGATGGCAAATGCCTGATCCACCCCCTCGAAGCTGGTGGCGATTTTTTCCAGCTCTTCCATGCGTTTGATATAGCGTTCCAGCGTTTCGCGTCGTGCCCCGGGCCGCGACGCGCTGCAGGCGTCGGCCGCCGCCACGAGCACGGTGTAGGGATGGTCGACGCGAATATCGTCGTGATGTCCCAGCGCCGCGTGCACGACCTCGGGGCCCTCGCCGTAGCGTTTCAACAGTTCGGCGCCGATTTTGGGGTGCCCGCCCTCGGCTTCATGATCCGCCGCCTTGCCGATGTCGTGCAGCAGCCCGCAGCGGCGGGCCAGGCGGCCGTCGAGACCCATCTCCTCGGCCATCAACCCGGTCAGGAAGGCCACTTCGATCGAATGGCGCAGGACGTTCTGGCTGTAGCTGGTGCGGAACCGCAGGCGGCCCAGCAGGTGAATGATCTTGGGGTGCAAGCCTGGTATGTCGGCTTCCTGGGCCGCTTCCTCGCCCCGTTTTTGGATGTGCTGCTCCATTTCGGTTTGCGTCTCGGCCACCAACTCCTCGATACGCGTGGGGTGGATGCGCCCGTCGGCGATGAGTTTGTTCAGGGCCATGCGGGCGATCTCGCGGCGGACGGTATCGAAGCCGCTGACGATGACCACGCCGGGCGTGTCGTCGATGATCACGTCGACGCCGGTTGCTTTTTCGAAGGCGCGGATGTTTCGGCCTTCGCGGCCGATGATGCGGCCCTTCATTTCATCGCTGGGGATGTCGACCGTGCTGGTCGTGGTTTCGGCCGTATGCGTGGCGGCATAGCGTTGGATGCAGGTCAGCAGGATATCGCGCGATTTGGCCTCGGTGATTTCGGCCATTTTTCGCTCGTGTTTCAAAATGATCGCGCCGGCCTCATGCTGCAATTCGTGCTCGAGCATTTCCATTAGCCGGCGGGTGGCTTCGTCGCGGTTGAGCCCGCTCAAGGCGTGCAGCGTTTGTCGCTGCAAGTCGAGCAGATTGGCCAGTTCTTCGTTGCGGCGGTTGGTGTCCTCGAGTTTCTCGGCCAGCTTTCGCTGCGTGGTCTCGACCATCTTTTCCTGCCGGCGCAACTGGTCGATCTGCTGTTCGGTCGTGTCCTGGCGCTTGTCGAGCAGCCGTTCGCGTTCGTGCAGTTCTTGCCGCAACTTGGCCAGCTCGCGCTCGCCTTCGGCCTTCTGCACAAGCGCCATTTCTTTGATTTCCAGCTCCGCCTCTTTGTGGCGGTTGGCGCTTTCGCGATCCGCGCGCGATACGATCTCGCGGGCCTCGGTTTCGGCGTCCCTGCGGCGCAGCCGATCGAGCAGCTTGACGCCCACGAACGTCAACAGCATGGCGAGTGCAACGATTCCGACGACATAGATAGGATCCACGGCTCTCCCCCATTTCTTGCAATACGTCGCCACCCGTGACAAGCGGGCACGCGCAAAGCATCGCGCAAACCACCGCGTGTCTAAGAGAGAGAAGCCGCCCAAGAGAGTTTACGACTCGCGCGCAGTCCCCACCGGGGTCAGACGCGCCGAGGCCGCCGATTAGCGACAGAACGTGCAGCGGCGAGGGCGAGATAAGGTTCCGGCCCCCGGACAAGTCGCCGGGCCAACCGGAAAATGGAACCTAGGGGATGGTTCGCTTCTTCGAGAACTCCAGGCCCACAGTCCACGTACCGGCGGGGGCTCTCGATCAAAAAGTAATCCATACACATCCATTCATGCGGCACCACCGCGCGCAGGCCGGCAGACTTCGGGCACGGTTGGCTCTCAACCCTCTGCCTGAACGTCCGCATCGGCCGGTCAACGGCTGAAATCCTCGGCAGCCAGCCGAGGATGAATCGCAAAATAGCTAGCAAAACCATGTTAGCCGCGAACTCCCGCAAATCGCTTGTCTTATCACCCGCTACAAAGTCATCAGTAATCGCTGTAAACCACTTTCGGTAGCAACTCCCTCCGGGTAACCCGAAGGCGTTGTTTTGTTGATTCTCACACGAAAAGCAGAAAATGCCGCGCTTGTTCCTTGCGCGCAAAGCCCTCAAACGGCTCACGCGAGCTCAGATGCGCGATAGTAAATTCCACTTTTCTTGCTATCTCATCTTATCACGAGCCGGCCAGACTGCAACAGAATTTGTCCGTTTTTTGACGTGCTAAGACACGGTATGCTCCAGACTTACGGTCCGCCACCCGTCGGACGACGAGAAGCTGGAGACTTTACTGCGAGTGGCCGGGTTATACCATGGACTTTCTTGGCTCCCCTCAATCGCCAAAGTTCCCGCTGGCCGCCTCCATGCCCCCGATGCACTCGTTTGAACAGAAGCTGGCCTCCGCCTGGCCGGCCGAGAACTGGCGCGATGTCACGGTGTTGCTGGCGGTTTCCGGCGGCGCGGACAGCGTGGCACTGCTGCGGGCTTTCAAGGCCCTGAGAGCCGGGGGGACGGGCGGACTGTTCGTCGCCCACTTCAACCACCACCTCCGCGGCCAGCAGTCCGATGCCGACCAACAATTCGTCGCCGGACTGTGCGAAACGCTTCAGCTTGAGTCAGTGATTGGTCATGCTCCACCATTGCCGTCGCCAGCGAGGGACAGTGTTCCGGAAGCGACCTCGCGCGCGGCCCGCTATGAGTTTTTGCGGCAGGTCGCCGAGCGGCGGGGAGCCCGCTACCTGGCCACGGCGCATACGGCCGACGATCAGGCCGAAACGATTCTGCACCACATTTTGCGCGGCACGGGCCTGGCGGGCCTGGCCGGCATGCCGCGTGCGCGGGTTCTCACCGCGGCGGTCACGCTGGTGCGTCCCATGCTGGCGGTGACGCGCTGCGAGACGCTTGCGTACCTTGACTCTCTCGGTCAGACGTATTGCGACGACCAGACCAATCGCGACTTGCAATTCACTCGCAATCGCATTCGGCACGAATTGCTGCCGTTGCTCAAACGCGACTATTCGACGTCGGTCGTCGAGTCGCTTTTGCGGTTGGGCGCGCTTGCCGCCGATGCGCAGCACGTAATCGACGGCCTGGCCGAATCATTGCTCCAGCGCAGTTCGATCTCGTCGGATGCGACTCGCGTGACACTCGATTGTCGCGCATTGGCCGGCCAGGACCGGCACCTGGTGCGCGAGCTGCTGCTGGCCGTTTGGCGACGACAAGCCTGGCCGCTGCAAGCGATGGGCTATGCGCAATGGAATTTGTTGGCCGAGATGGCGTTGGCCCCGGCCGGCGATCCAACTTTGCGCAAGCAAGTGCTTCCGGGCGCGATCACGGCGCAACGGCAAGGCGAGCAGCTCGTGTTGGCCCGCTCGGAAACATCGCGCGGCGAACCGCCGGAGACTCAGGCCTGATCGGCTTGCGAGTCGCGGTAGATGGCCTCTTTGGCCGAGGGACGTTTTCCCGTCTCTTGCTCTTTGCCGCCGGGACCGATTTCCACCAGTTTATAGCCGCCCATCGCGCGAAAGTAGATCAGCAAAGCCAGGTAGCCCAGGGCCATCGTGGCCGGGACGCCGGCGGTGACTTTCAGGGCTTCCTGGCCGCCAAAATCGCTGGCTTGTTTGACAAGCAGGTATTCGCTTTCGTTTTTCTTGGCAAGATCTTCAACCTTCGAGCCATCGAAGCCGGCCACCGGCTTAAGGAAAAGGAACCGATTTTCCTTCTCGGCCTTAACTTCCGCGTAGACCGAGGGAGAGAGCTCTTGCAGTTTGGTCGAGGCGTAGACGTCCTGGGTATAACCGATTCCCGGACCGCCCAGCAGGCCTGCCGAGAGCATGCCGACACCGCCCATGGCTCCCATCGCCAAAGCGCCCCCCTTGGGAAACCGCTCGCCCACGACGCCCAGCATGGTCGGCCAGAGAAAGGTCTTGCCCACGCCATACACGGTGGCCGCCGCCAACAGCCCCCATCCCGCCTCGCCAGCCAGCACGTTGCCCATCATCGTGAGCCCGATACATCCCAGCACCGCGCTGACAAACAACAGGCCCAGCGGATTGATCCGCTCGACGATCGGGCCGGCAAAGAACCGCAAGACGAACATCAGCCCGGCCGTGTAGACCAGCAGCAGCACGCTGTCGATGCCGATGACCGACAATTTGCTTTTGGTGATGTTCGTGATCCAACTGTCGGTTCCCAATTCGACATAGCCGACCAAAGCATGCAAGACCAACAAGAGCAACAACACGGGTGCGGCAAACTCGGCCAGCATTTCGCCAAACTTGACGCCAGCGGCCCGCGCCTCGGAAATCGGAAACTTTTCTTTGAGCACGATGGCCCCGTACCAGATCGTCGGCACGAGGAAAAACATCATCGGAATCTCCCAACGGAGCGAGAAGATTTTCGCCTTGTCGCCGACAAAACCCACGGCCAGCAAGCCGCCCAAAATCAACCCGCCGGGCCAGCCCGCGTGCAGAATGTTCAGATAGTGCGTCTTTTGCTTGGGATACAACGTGGCGACCAGCGGGTTGATGGCGGCTTCGCACATGCCGTTGGCCAGCGAAAACATGAACATGCCGACGTACAAACACCAGTAGGTCATGTCCTTGCCCGCGGCCACGAACACTGGCGTCGCAGAGAGCGTGACCACGGCCGACGAAACGTGCAGCAAGAAGGCGCCGATGAGCAACAGCTTGTAGCCCACGCGATCGGCAAAGAGGCTAAAGCCAATGATCGTAAAGGCCATGCCGGTCAGTCCGCCGCCGGTGATGGTTCCCAGTTCGGTCTTGGTAAAGCCGAAATGGGTTTCCCACTCCGAGAGCACGTCGCCGCGCACGGCAAACCCGATCCCCGCCGCGATGAGGGTCAAGAAGCTGGCCCAGAAAACCTTGCCATTGGACTGCATTGCCTAAATCTCCACGAAAGGGGACGTGCCGCGCACTTTTCACTCACACAAGCGCCCGGGCTGCGCGCAAATGTAGAATTCCGAGTATACAAGGCTCGGTTGACAAGTAAACCAACGCGAGTTGCACATTTCAGGCAATTTTCGCGAGCTGGTCATTGTGGCGATCCTAAATCGCTTACACGCGCAACGAATTGCCCAAATTAGCAGGCTGTTAGCCGGCGGGAACCTGCCTTGACCCCCGCGGCGCGGTACGCGTACCATTGGCCGCCCCCCAGTCTCTCCAGGCCGTCGATTTTCCGGGCCATGCCACGACTTACAGCGAATCAAACCAGTTGGATTTTGATCCTCACGGTTGCCGTGGCGGTACGCCTGGCGGCCGGCGCGTGGTGGCAATCGCGCATGCCTGCGGAGCAGCAATTCTTCTTCCCCGACAGCCATGCGTATTGGATCCTTGGCCACGCAATCGCACACGGCGAGCCGTATGAGTTTCTCTCGCCTGATGATCAGGTACTGCGCACGCCCGGCTATCCCCTGCTCTTGGCCGGCTGGTTTCGCGTCTTTGGCGACGACGCGCCGGTGCTTTCGGTCCGAGCGTTTAGCGCCGTGTTGGGCGCCGTCGCGGTGGGAGTCTTGGGCTGGTGGACGACGCAATTGTTCGATGCGCGGGCCGGTCGCTGGGCCGGCTGGATCGCGGGGCTCTATCCGGGCAGCGTGTCGATGGGAGTGTTCGTGCTAGCCGAAGCGCCCTTTTGTCCGTGGATGTTGCTGCAACTGGCGTTATGGGGGCTGGCCTGGCGTGCCCAGTCAAACGCGCGGGCCGGCGCGTTGGCCGTCGGCGGAGGAATCGCCGGCGCGATCGCCACTTTGATTCGCCCCAGTTGGCTGTTGTTCACCCCCTTTGCATTGGCCATCGCGATGGTCATCGACCGGCGCCGCGGCCGCAACCTCGCGCTGGGCCTGGGCATGTGCTCGAGCCTGGCCGTGTGCATGCTTCCCTGGTGGGTCCGCAACGCGCAGGTCACGGGCCACTTTGTCGCCACGACGTTGCAAGTCGGCGCAAGTCTTTACGACGGATGGAATCCCGAGGCCGACGGCGGCAGCAACATGGCGTTCGTCGATCGGTTTGCCGAAGAAGAACGCGCGGTCGGCCGCGCCCCGGCGGACCAGGACATTTTCGAATACCGATTGAATCGACGCATGGAAAAGGCCGCCCTCGATTGGGCCTGGGCGAACCCTGGCCGCGTGGCGCAACTGGCCTGGATGAAATTCGTGCGGACCTGGAACGTGTGGCCCAACGAGCCCCAGGCGCGCAGTTGGCCGTTGCGACTGGCGGTGATGTGCACCTATGTTCCGCTCATATGCCTGGGAATCGTGGGAGCCTGGCGCTATACGCCCTGGGGCTGGCCCTATGTTTTGGCCTGGTTGCCGGCGGTTTATTTCACGCTGCTGCACGTCGTTTTCGTCGGCTCGATCCGCTATCGAGAACCGGCCATGCTGGCGGTCACGTCGCTGGCCGCCGGCGTGTTGGTCGGCGCGCGGCGAAGCGCTTCGGCGTCAAACGGCGGCACGACGGCGCATGTCTCAGGTTCCAGCTAAGACCTTGAATCAGCCATGGATTGGCTTCTCTAAATCGCTGAAGGAACAGCTCTATCGTCAAGGGTCTCGTCAACGGCTGTTGGTTCTTCTTCAAATGGGGCTTTATGCTCGCGTTGGTCGCTGCGCTGGCTTCGAGCCCCTTCATCTATCGCAAAGTATTTTTTCGCGTCGAGGAGGAAGTTCGCGCCCGGGTCGAAGCCAAAGTCGCGGCCCTCTTTCCACACCTGGTCGTACAGGTGCGCGCGGCGCATCTGACTGGCAACGGTATCGAAGTCCGCGGTCTTTCGATCGCCGAACCCGGCGCGCCCGGGCCGCAGCCGGAAATCGTCTACCTCGACGAAGTGTTCCTGGAGTGTCGCACGAATTTGCAGGAATTGATCGCGGGCGAGCCGGCAATTACCAACGCCAGGATCAGTCGCCCCATCCTCCGGGCGACGCGCCGACCGGACGGGACGTTCAGCCTGAGCAAATTGTTTCCACTGCCCAAGCCCGATCACGCCATCCCGCTGGCCACGATCGAGGACGGCATGATCGTCATTTTCGATCCCCTCAAGAATCCCTCGAGCACGTTCACGCTGCGCGATATCAGTTTGAGCATTCAACCATCGGACGCGGCCAATCCAGAGCCAGGTCTGCTCCAAGTCCAGGGCAGTCTGATCGGCGATCATATCCACCACATCGAAGTGGCCGGCGTCATCGATCCGAACGACCATCACTGGACGCTCAACGGCACGCTGGACGGGCTGGACATCTCATCGGAACTGCACGGCGCATTGCCCGGGCAAATCGCCGACTCGCTGGACGTTTTGAAGTCGTTGCGCGCGCGGGCCAATTTGAGTTTTCACATCGCCAGCGACGATCCCGACCAGCCGCCGCGATTTGAGATCAACGGCGGCGTGGTCGGCGGCCGGCTCGAAGATCCGCTGCTGCCCAATCCACTGACCGACTTGAAGGCCACGATTCATTGTGACAACGACGGCTTTACCATCAGCGAGCTCACGGCCCGCGACGGCGCGACCCTCTGGGGATTCGCGAGATTCCAGCGGCACGGTTACGAAGCCGGCAGCCCGTTCGTGCTGGAGGGCAACGGCAAACAGGTCCACGTCGACGCCAAGTGGGCCGGCACGTTGCCCGAACCCTGGGCGACCGATTGGAAAAACTATGACCCCGACGGGGACGTGGATCTTCGATTCACGGTGGAGTATGACGGCCAGGATTTCAAACCGACGCTGCAAGCGACCTGCCTGAACAACGTCTCGTTCAGTTGCCATAAGTTCCCGTATCGGCTGGACCGCTGCCGCGGCACGCTGACGCTGCAGAACAAGGTGCTGGACGTCGCCATGACGGCCTTCGCCGGCGCACAGCCGGTTAGCTTGAACGGGCGCTTCTGGAATCCCGGCGCGCACTTTACCGGCTGGATGGAAATCCAGGGCAATAACATTCCCTTCGACGAAAAACTGTTCACGGCTTTGCTCGTCAAACCCAAAGCCCACGAGACGCTGCGCGCGCTCGATCCGCGCGAAGGCACATTCAATTTCATTACCAAGCTGTGGCGCGACGACCCGCAAGCTCGCGAATGGCGCCAGGACGCCTGGATCACCGTGAACCGTTGCTCGATCACTTATGACAAGTTCCCCTACGATCTCAAGAATCTACAGGGCGTGCTGGAACTGCACGACGGCCAGTGGGCCACCTCGCCGGAATCGGAACTCGTCGGTACCAACGGCACCGGCATCGTGAAGTTGCAGGGCACGCTGGCCACTGCGCCCGAACAGGACGTGCTGGACCTGAAGATCCACGCCGAGAACGTTCCGTTGCAGGAAGACCTGCGCAACGCCTTGCAGGCGAGCCAGCAGCAACTTTGGGATTCCTTGCAGCCGTATGGGAAGATCGACCTCGATGCCCACGTAGGATACGACTCGCGCACCAGGAAAACGACGATCGGCGTGCAGGCGCATCCGCGCGACGACACGACGTCGATCGGCACCTCGATCGAACCCGTTTCTTTCCCCTATCGCATGAGAATGCTGGGCGGCTTCATCGACTATCGCGACGGCCACGCCGAGCTGAAGGATATCAATGCCATGCACGGCCACACGCACATGCATACCCGCGGCTCGTGCGATATCCGGCCCGACGGCAGTTGGCAATTGTCCTTGCGGGACTTGAAGATCGATCGATTGCGCTTGCAAGGCGACGATCACCAACTCGAGGCCGCGTTGCCCGATGCGCTGAAGCGCGCCGTGGCCGAACTGAAGCCCACCGGCCCGATCAATCTGCAAGGCGCGCTGGATTTTTCCAAGCGCAGCCCCCAGGCCCCGCTGCACACCGGCTGGAACGTCCAACTCTATCTCAACCAAGGCAGCCTGCAGGTCGGCCCCAAATTGGATAATGTCTTTGGGCGCGTGACGCTGATGGGCACCTCCGACGGCCCACGCTACTCCAGCCAGGGCGAATTGGATCTCGACAGCCTGACGTACAAGAATTTTCAATTCACGCATGTGATTGGCCCCTTGTGGTTCGACAACAACTATTTCGTGCTGGGCGACTGGGGGCCGCCGCCGCGCGCCGCGGAACAACAACGCCGGCACGTCACCGCCACGCTTTTGGGCGGCACCCTGGCCGGCGACTGTCACGTCCAACTCGGCGCGGTGCCGCAATACCACCTCCGAGCCACGCTCGCGCAAGCCGATCTGGCCCAATTTGCCCGCGAGAACCTGACCAATCACCAGCGACTCAACGGAAAAATCCTGGCCAACGTCGAACTGCACGGCAGTCGCGGTCCGCGCAATCTGTTCGGCTCGGGCACCATGCATTTGAGCGACGCCGACGTGTACGAATTGCCGGTGATGGTGTCACTGTTAAAACTCATCCGCGCCAAACCGCCCGATTCGACGGCCTTCACGCAAAGCGACATTGTCTTCGTGATCGAACAGGGCGAACACATTACCTTGAAACAGATTCAGTTGAACGGCGACGCGATCGATCTATCGGGCCAGGGCGAGCTGACGCTGGACGGACAAACCAATCCGATCAATTTGCAATTGCATACGTCGGTGGGACGCGGCAACGTGCCGTTTTTGTCGAGCATGCTGAACGGGGCCAGCCAGCAGATTCTGCAAATCCACGTCGGCGGCACGCTGGAGCATCCCGTCACCCAAACGCAACCCTTTCCGGCCGCCAACCAGGCCCTACAACAGTTGCAGGGCGAAAACGACCGACCCGCGCCGGTCCGCCAGACGGGAGGGTTTTTCCGCAATTTTGGCGCGCAGCGATAGTACGGTTTGACTTGGTCCGCTGGGCACGTAGCCTTTTCCTGCGAGGCTTGCGGCGCGCGGATGGCCAGACCGCGGGAAAGCGCGACGGCAGTCGATTGCAATTATCTGGCCCAAGGAGCATGCCATGAGCATTGGACCCTTAGGCGGCATTTTCGCCAGCGCGGCCGGCGCGCAACTGGCGCAGGGCACAGGCTCGGACGTGAAACGGGCCCAGCACGACGCGACCAACAAGCAGCGACAAGTCGCCTCGCAACAGCAGGCCGACAGCGCCGCGGGTATCGCCGAAACCGACGGCGAGGACATCGAGTCCAACGACCGCGACGCCGACGGCCGACGGCCGTGGGAGTTTGGCCCGCCCAAACCGCCGGCCGACCCCGCCGCGGAGCAACCGTCAGACACGATCCTGCAGAGCAAGGATACCACCGGCGATTGCGGAAAGTCGCTCGATCTGACCGGCTGAACGCCCGCGTCGCAACGAACCCAAGCGCCAGCACGCGTGTCTCGATCTTGAGCCGCAATCGGGTTTGCCGCCCGCGGTGACACGCCCTAAAATACCGGCTGCCAGGACTCACACACCCGAGCGGCCCCAAGCGCTGGTTACATGCGATTCACCAAGATGCACGGCATCGGCAACGACTATATCTATGTCGATTGCTTTGACGAAGCATTTCCCGACGATCCGGCGGAACTTGCCCGACGGATTTCGGATCGGCATTTTGGCGTCGGCGGCGACGGGATCATTTTCATCTGTCCTTCGCAAATCGCGACCGCGCGGATGCGGATGTTCAACGCCGACGGCTCGGAAGCGGAAATGTGCGGCAACGGCATCCGCTGCGTCGCCAAATATGTCTACGACCACGGGATCTCGGCCGAGCGGCGGATGAAGATCGAAACCGGCGCCGGCCTGCTCACGCTCGATCTGGAAGTGGCTGGCGGCAAAGTCACGCGTGTGCGGGTCGACATGGGGCAACCGGTTTTGGAACCCGCCAAAATTCCGGTCCAACTGCCAGGCTTCGCGGAAGCGAAGCTAGCCGACGTGCCGCTGGCGCCCCACGTCCAGTTGCCCAACGCCGGGGGCTGGATCGAAAAGTGTGGGCTCGACGCGCGCATGACGTGCGTTTCGATGGGCAATCCACACCTGGTGTTGTACTGCCGCGACGCAAGCGCCGTGCCGTTGGCGACGGTCGGCCCGGTGTTGGAAACGCATCCGATCTTTCCGCGGCGGATCAACGTGCACTTTGTCCAGGTCCACGCTCCGCAGGAAGTGACGATGCGAACGTGGGAACGCGGCAGCGGCATCACGTTGGCCTGCGGCACCGGCGCGTCGGCCGTTTGTGTGGCCGGCAGGCTGGTGAAACGGACCGATCGCAAGATCTTGGCGCATCTGCCGGGCGGCGATTTGGAACTGGAATGGGCCGTGGACGGTCATGTATATATGACCGGTTCGGCCACCGAAGTATTTTCCGGCGTGTGGCCCTGACGGATCGGCTGGCAGGAGAAGACAATGATGGATACGCGGCAAGGAAGCCCCTGATGAAACGACTCGAGCGATTTGCGATCAAGCTGGGCGGACTGCTGGCGGCCACGAGCATTCGCGCGTGGATGTCGTCGCTGGACTACAAAGCGGCGTTCTACGATCCGACCGTCGATCCCGTCGATCCCCGTTATCGGGGCCAAAAGATTTATATTTTCTGGCACGAGAACATTCTGTTTCCGCTCTATCTGCGCGGGCATTGCAACCTGGCGATGCTGCTGAGCCGTCATCGCGACGCTGACATTCTGAGCGAGGTAGCCAGGCACCTGGGTTTCGAGTTCGTGCGCGGCTCGACCTTTGGCGGCGGCGGCACCGCGCTGCGCGAGCTGTTGCGCAGGAGCCAGCACATGAATCTGGCCATCACGCCCGACGGGCCGCGCGGACCGCGTCGCGTATTGGCGCAAGGTCCGGTGTATCTTTCGTCGAAGCTCGGGCTGCCGCTGGTGGCCATGGGCTTTGGTTACGATCGGCCGTGGCGCGTGCGAAGCTGGGATCGCTTTGCCGTTCCCAAGCCTTGCTCGCGGGCACGTGCAGTGGTCAGCCCACCGATGGTCATTCCGCCGGGATTGGACCGCGAAGGCGTCGAGCACTATCGCCGGCAGGTCGAGGGCCTGTTGAATCGCCTGACTTGCGAAGCCGCAGCCTGGGCCGAAGCGGGCACGCCGAAGATCGACGAAGTGCCGGCCCGCCGACAGTCCGCCTGGCTCAAGCGACACAAAGATTCAGCATACGACGAAATCGCGCCCAGCCACATCGCCCTGCCCTCCCCTGCCCCATCCAGCCGCGCCATCGCGGGCTAGTTAGCGTGACCCGACAAGCCGTTGTGGTCATTCGGCACGTAACAAGGCTTGGAGCGACTTCAACCGATCGACGGTTTGCGACCACTCGCGCGATTCTTCCGTCACATTGACGTTCGACAGTTCCAAAGCGCCCTGGCGCAGCACCCCGACGCCGTTTTGTCCGGGAGTCCCGAATAGAGTCGACGCCGGGTCATCGCTGATTTGAGCCGGTCCCGAGGCATCGGTTTGTCGATAGAGATTCTCGCCCAGCTTCAGCAGGCCATCGGGATTGATGAAGCTGGCAAGCCGGAGTTGTCCCGCTTGACTCAAAGTGGGGCTATGCGACTGTGCATACTGCACGGTGCCATTCGGGGCGATCGAGATGCCGGTGGCATCCTGCGGAAATGTAATGGGCGGAATCACAAGTCGACCGGTCTGCGCCGATCCGATCACGAGTTGGCCGAGGGCGTTGACGGAGAAATTTCCGGCCCGCGAATACGCCAATTTTCCGGTATCCGGATCGTTGACTTGGAAAAAGCCCTTGCCCTCGATGGCCACGTCCAATTCGCGATTGGTTTGAACGAACGCGCCCTGAGAGAAGTCGGTCTGGGTGCATTGCACGCGCGTGCCGAGCCCCACGGCAATGCCGGTCGGCGCGAATTGGCCCGTTGAGTCCTGCCTGCCGGGCAGGACCTGGTCGTGATACGAGCTTGGCTCGAAGATCACGCGGCTGCGCTTGAATGCGATCGTGTCGGCATTGGCCAGGTTATTGGCAATCACGGCCAGTTTTGTTTCATAGGCGACGATCGCCTGACGAAGCACATTGCAAGACTGCTGTCCCCGCTGCACGCTCGAGGGATTGGAGTTGAAATCGTACCCTGCAGGACTGGTCAAGCGCTCGAACAGATTCGGATCGGGCGTTTGAGGCGTCGGGCCTTCGGCGCGAAGGAGCGTGATCAAACCGTCGGCAGATTCCGCTTGATGGTCAGATATCCGGACGATGTCTTCATCCGAAACATTGGCATCCGAGACATTGTCATCCGAGACCACGGCCCATTCGTCAGGTTCGATTCGCTGTGACTGGTCGGCCAGATTCTGAGGCTGGGCCACGCGTGGGGAGTGCGACGTATTCGAGCCCTGTTGAAACAAAACAAACGTCAAATAGCCTGCCGATAGGACGGCCGCGGCGAACAGCCCATAGCGTTTCATATAACAATCCTTCCACGCGTCAGGAGAAACAAGGGCCACCGTTGGGGGCGGAAGCGTAGTGCAATCGGGCTGGCGACTCAAGCGGGCTTTTTTGCCCTAACGAGGCGACACTCGGCAAGTGCTCGCGTGCTAGCCAGCCTCGCGGGCGACCGATATATTGACTCCAGGGCTTTAGGTTCCTTGCATTGCAGCACGAGCAGGCCCCTTGAGGCCGTTGGCATGTCTCGGGACGATCTCTATTCCACCGCCGCCGATCCCGCCACCGAGCGGGTGTTGTCGGTCTCTGAGCTGACCGATCAGATCAAAGGAGTGCTCGAAGGGCAGTTTCCGGCGGTGTGGGTCAGCGGCGAGATTTCGAATTTCTCTCGGCCCCAGTCGGGCCACTGCTATCTGACGCTCAAGGACGACACGGCGCAAATCCGCGCGGTCCTGTGGCGCACGGCCGCCAGCCGGGTGCGCGTCGAATTGCACGACGGGCTGGAAGTCATCTGCCGGGGCCAACTCGACGTGTACGCGCCGCGCGGCAGCTACCAACTGGTCATCCAGCAGTTAGAACTCAAGGGGCTGGGCGCGCTCGAGCTGGCGCTGCGCAAGCTGCGCGAGCGGTTGGCCGCCGAGGGACTGTTCGAGCCGGCCCGCAAAAAACCGCTGCCAAAGTTTCCACGCCGCATCGCGTTCGTGACCAGTCCGACCGGCGCGGCGATTCGCGATTTTCTGGAAGTGCTGCGCCGCCGCTGGCGGGGTGTCGACGTGCTGATCGTGCCGGTGCGCGTGCAAGGCGAAGGAGCCGCGGAAGAAATCGCCGCCGGCATCGCGCTGGTAAACCGGCTGGCCGAACCGGTCGACGTGCTGGTCGTCGGCCGTGGCGGCGGCAGCCTGGAAGATCTGTGGGCCTTCAACGAAGAGATCGTGGTTCGCGCGATCTTTGCTTCGCGCATTCCGGTCGTTTCGGCCGTGGGACACGAGATCGACGTGACGCTTTCCGACCTGGTGGCCGACGTGCGCGCGCTGACGCCCAGCGAAGCGGCCGAACGCGTCGTGCCGGCAGCCGACGAGGTGATGGCCTTTTTGCGGCGGCAAGAACAGCGCCTGGCCGGCGCGCTGCGCGCGCGGGCCTCGGCGGCCCGAGCGCGGCTCGACGCGTTGGCTGGCTGTCGGGTGTTTCGCCGTCCACTGGAGCGCGTGCAATTACTGGAGCGCCTGTTGGACGATCTCGACGCTCGCACGCGGCGAGCCATCGCGCGCCGCGTGGAAACGGCCGACAACCTGGTGGCGGCCCACGCCGGGCGATTGGAATCGCTCAGCCCGCTGGCCGTGCTGGGGCGCGGTTACAGCATGACCAGCCGAGCGAGCGACGGCCAGTTGGTTCGCTCGACGCGCCAGGTGGCCGCCGGCGAATCGCTGCGCACGCGCTTGGCCGACGGCGAAGTGACCAGCCGCGTCGAGGCCATCAAGCCATTTTCCGTTCCATCCCCCGTGGGGAGATCCATTTGATGGTTGAGGACGATTTGAAAAAACTCAACCCGAGCCCGTGCAAACCGCATGGCACCGCCGCTTGCGGCTTAGCAGCGCCCCGTTTCCATTACCAATGAAGGACGCAATTCGCATGGCCGAAAAAAACGAAGCCGGCTCATTGCCCGAGCCGCCAAGCTTCGAAGACGCTCTATCGCAGTTGGACGCGATCGTGCGGGAGCTCGAGGAGGGAGAGATTCCTCTGGCGCAGGGTCTGGCGCGCTATGAAGCCGGAATCAAATTGCTCAAACAGTGCTATCAACTATTGGAGCATGCCCAGCGGCGGATTGAATTGTTGAATCGCGTCGATGACGAGGGACGGGTGATCGGCGAGCCGTTTGACGATCAGGCGCTTTCGCTGGAGCAAAAGACCCAGTCACGCGGCCGCCGCCGCTCGCGCACGGCCGATTCCGAGGTTCCGCCCGGTCAGAACGAGATAGACTCGCCGGGACGCCTCTTTTAGAATGGAATCTGCCCCCCGCTGGGAATGTTCGCCGCGAATCGTTGTTTTCGTATCCTCCTGCGACGTCTCGTCCATGATCGAGAGTGCCACGTTTTCGCTTGAATCCTACGCCCAGCAAGTGCGCGAGCGCATCGACCGCGCCTTGAGCGAATATACTCGTTTCGATCAGGGCTGCCCCGATGCGTTGCGCGAGGCGATTCGCTACAGCCTGCTTGCGCCCGGCAAGCGACTGCGGCCGATGCTCGTACTGATGGCGGCCGAAGCGTGCCAGGGCCGCCCGGATGCGGCGCTGCCGGCGGCTTGCGCCGTCGAGATGGTTCACGCGTATTCGCTGGTGCACGACGATCTGCCGGCAATGGACGACGACGATCTGCGCCGCGGCCGGCCGACGTGCCACAAGGCGTTTGGCGAAGCCGTGGCCATACTGGCCGGCGACGCGCTGTTGGCGCTGGCCTTTGAGGTGCTGGCGCGCGATACGCAGCCGCCGGCCGTGGCGGCCCGTTGCTGCGCGGTGTTGGCGCGGGCTGCCGGGGCCAGCGAGCTGGTCGGCGGCCAGGCGGACGATCTGGCGGGAGAGTTTTCCGGCGGCGGCTTGGAGAGCCTGGAGGCCATTCATCGCCGCAAAACCGGCGCGATGTTTTTGGCCTCGCTCCAGCTTGGGGCGCTGGTCGCCGGCGCCGATAGCGCCCAACAAGCCGCCTTGGCCGAGTATGGCCGACACTTGGGATTGGCTTTTCAAATTACCGACGATCTGCTCGACGTGCGCGGCGACGCCAACACGATGGGAAAACGCTCAGGCAAGGATTCGGGACGCGGGAAACTCACGTTTCCGGGTCTCTTGGGCACCCAAGAAAGCATTAGTCGAGCCGAGTTGCTCGTTCACGAGGCATGTGCCGCGCTGGAAGCGTTGGAACCACATGCCGCGGGGTTGCAAGCCCTGGCACAGTATGTCCTGGAAAGGAATCATTGATGGACAAGTTACTGTCAAAAATCGAATCGCCCCGCGACCTGCAGGGATTGAGCAACGCCGAGCTCGAACAGCTTGCCGGCGAAATGCGCGCGGCGCTGTGCAATTTGGTCTCCAGCCGCACGGCTCACTTTGCCTCGAACCTGGGCGTCGTCGAACTCTGCCTGGCACTGCACACCTCGTTCGACTTCAGCCGCGATCGGTTGATTTGGGATACGGGCCATCAGATCTATCCGCACAAGCTGATCACCGGCCGCTACCACGAATTCGGCACGATGCGCACCAAGGGCGGCCTGATGGGCTATCCCAATCCGCATGAGAGCGACTACGACCTGTTCATGACCGGCCATGCCGGCTGCAGCGTCGCGACCGCGCTGGGCCTGAAAAGCGGCGACGATCTGCTGCCCGGCCAGGAAGACCGGCATGCCGTGGCGGTCATCGGCGACGGGGCATTTCCCTCGGGCATCGTCTACGAGGCGATGAACAATGCCGGCGGCCTGCGCAAGAAATTGCTGGTGATTCTCAACGACAATCAAATGTCGATCTGCCCCCGCGTGGGCGGCATGGGCGAGTATCTTGACCGGCTGCGGGTCAACACGTTTTACACGGGCTTGAAAAGCGAAGTGCTCAAGATCCTCAACAAGGTCCCGCTGCTGGGCGATCCGACCGAGCGTTTTTTGGCCCAGGTCAAGGAATCGATCAAGGCCGGCCTGCACGGCGGAATGCTCTTCGAGGAACTTAACTTTCGCTATATCGGGCCGGTCGACGGCCACAATATCCCGCAGCTCCGCAAGTATCTGGCGCTGGTCAAAGACGCCTCGGGGCCGGTGTTGTTGCACGTCGTGACCGAAAAAGGGCACGGTTTCCGGCCGGCCGCCGAAGACCCGGTGTTTTTTCACACGCCCGCGCCGTTCACCTGCGAGGAAGAAGGCGTCGTGGCGTTCAAGAAAAGCTCGTCCCGGGCCTATACCGACGTCGTGAGCCAGGCGATTTTCCGGCAGATGGAAGCCAACGCAAAGGTCACGGTCATGACCGCGGCGATGTGCCAGGGCACGAAACTCGAAGCCGTTCGCGACGCCTTTCCCGACCGCTTTTTCGACACCGGCATCTGCGAGTCGCACACGGTGGCCTTTGCCGCCGGCCAGGCCAAGGCGGGACTGCGCCCCATCGTCGACATCTACAGCACGTTCTTGCAGCGCAGCTACGACCAGATCTTCCAGGAAGTGGCCCTGCAAAACCTGCCGGTCACGTTCGTCTTGGATCGCGCCGGCCTGACCGGACCCGACGGACCGACGCACCACGGCATGTTCGACCTGGGATACATGCGACTGTTTCCGAACATGGTGGTCATGGCGCCCGGCGACGAATTCGACGCGCGTGCCATGCTCGAGTTCGCCCTTGCGCACAACAGCCCCGTTTCGATTCGCTATCCCAAGGCTCCGGCCGAGACCATTGCGGGCGCCCGGGCGCCGGTCGAATTGGGCCGCGCTGAAGTGATCGATTGGGGCCACGACGGCATGATCATCGTCTGCGGCACGCTGTTGGGCCACTGCGCGCAAGCCGCCGCCAAACTGCGCGAAGAAGGTCTCGACGTCGGAGTGATCAACGCGCGGTTCGTCAAGCCGCTCGACGACGAAACGATATTGCGCGCCATCGGCGACAGCCCCTTCGTGGTGACGGTGGAAGAGGCGGCCTTGATGGGCGGATTCGGTAGCGCGGTGCTCGAAATGGCGACCGACAAAGGGCTCAACGCGGCGCACGTGCGACGGCTGGGCATCCCCGACCGCTTCATCGAGCACGCCGAGCGCAACGAGCAGTTGGCCGCGTTGGGGCTCGACGCCGAGGGCATTGCCGCGGCCTGTCGCCAGATGGCGGCCCAACGCGACGTCAAAGCACCCGGCCGGCGCCGCGTCAGCTAGTCGATCCCGGCGCCTGGCCCTCCGCGCTTCCTTCGGGCCGGACCATCTTCTATGATCAATCTCATGGACGCTCCACCGACCACGACCGCTCCATCCAAGGGCGATAAACGGCTCACGCTGCTGCTGTTGGCCGAGAACGGACGCGGCGGCATGGCCGCCCAGGTCGCGCGTTTCGCGCCGCTTGTCGACGGCTATGCCAACGTGCTGATGCGCGACCTGGGCCTGGGCGAAGATCTCTCGCGACTGGATTTCGATTTGACGGTCGTCGTGGGGGGCGATGGTTCGATATTGCGGGCCGCTCATCAAATGGGACGCCGACAGCGGCCCGTGCTGGGGGTGAACCTGGGAAAGCTGGGGTTCCTGGCCGATTTGTCGCCGGACGAATTCGTCGCACAGTTGCCGACGATCTGCTCGGGCCGTTGGCAGGTGATCGAGCATTTGATGTACGAGTGCAGCGTGATTCGCAATGGCAAGGTGATTCACCAGCGGCTGGGGCTCAATGAAGTGGCGGTGCTAGCCGGTCCGCCGTTTGCGATTCTGGACATCGATCTTTACGTTGACTCGGAATTAGTCACGACTTATAGTTGCGACGGTTTGATCGTCAGCACGCCGATTGGTTCGACCGCCCATAGCCTCTCGGCCGGCGGCCCGATCCTGCGGCAGGATTTGCAGGCGTTCGTGATTTTGCCGATCAGTCCCCACACGTTGACCAATCGGCCGGTGGTCGACGCGGCCGATCGGGTGTACGAGTTGGTCGTAACGGCGCCGCACGTCGGCACGTCGCTGGTGGCCGATGGGCGCGTGGTTTGCGGCATGGAACCGGGAGATCGCGTGCGCGTGGAGCGTTCGGATGCGCGTTTCAAGCTCGTGGCGCTGCCGGGTCACAGCTACTATCATACACTGCGCGAAAAACTCGGCTGGGGCGGCCGGCTGCAGATGAAAACCTGAGATGAACCGCTCGAAACGGTTCGCACAATAACTCGAAAGGATGCGAGTATGGTGAAGTTCTCTTGGATCGCGCTGCTGCTGACCTGCGCCGTGGCATGCCCGAAGTGCGGCTGGGCCGACGATGAGCCCGCGGCGCAAGAATCCTCGAAACCGGCGTCAGCCGCCGAGGGCGACGACCAGCCCACCCCGACTGAGACGCCCCAGGGCGACGCGGCCAAGTACGACCTGAAATACTCTTTCACGCGGGGCGAGGTGTTGCGCACCGAAGTCGTGCACCGGGCTACGGTCCAGACCAGCATTCAAGGCACGAGCCAGACGGCCGAAACGCAGAGCACGTCGATCAAAGTTTGGCAAATCAACGACGTGGACGCCCAGGGCAACGTGACGTTCGTGCACAAGGTCGAAAGCATCGACATGTGGCAACGCGCGCAAGGCCGCCAGGAAATCCGCTATAATAGCGCGACCGATCAGCAGGTTCCGCCAGGCTATGAGGACGCGGCCGCGGCCGTCGGCGTGCCGTTGACCACGGTGACGATGGACCAACGCGGAAAGATTCTCAAGCGACATGAAAATCGCCAGCAGCCGACGAGCATGTCGACGCAAATGACGATGCCGCTGCCCGAACACCCCATTGCGATCGGCGAGACCTGGTCGAGCCCGGTCGAGATCGAAGTGGTCCTCAAGGACGGCGCGACGAAAAAGATTCAAACCCGGCAAGTGTTCACCCTGGAAAAAGTGGTCGAGGATTTGGCCACCATCGCGGTCGATTCCCAGGTCTTGACGCCGATTCACGATCCGGCGATCGAAGCGCAGTTGATCCAGCGGCTTTCCTCGGGCAGCGTGCGATTTGATGTCAAGGCCGGCCGGGTGCTGGGACAACAACTCGATCTGGACCGCCACGTGATCGGCTTTAGCGGTCCGGCAAGTAGCATGCACTACGTGACGCGCTTCACCGAACAATTGCTTCCGGCAGCAGAGCAGACAGCCCGCAGCAAGGCGCCCCGCGCCGCGCCGATCGAAAAGGCGTCGCCGCCGGACGATTCCGCGGCGAAAAAGAAGAGCCAGCCGCGACGCTAGGGTGCCTGAATTCGCCGCGCGAGGATTGCCGTCACGCGTTTCTCGATCGGCACAAGCAGCAGCGTCGCCGAATTCTCGCCCGCCAAATCCAATTCCACGCGCAGCTCGGCCGGATCGTGCGCGACGCCGCGCTTCTTGATCTCGAGTTGCCCGATGCCCCGGGCGCGCAACAGCGCTTTGAGCGGCCTGAGCCGAAACGACAGCACCTCTTGCACCTCGAAACAGCCCATCGCCCAATCCGCGATGGCTTGCTCTCCGGTCCAATAGGCGATGCCCGGTGCGATGGCCGCCAGGCCGTGCTGCGCCGCCAGCGCGCCGTCCAATTTCGCGGCCAACACGGCCGCGTCGGGTTCGAACACGTAGCGCCCCACTCGGTCGGCCAGCGGTGGTTCCAGGTGGGGCGTACCGGTAAAGGATCGTGTCTCGGCGGCCGCTGGTCCCAGCACGGTGGCCCGCCGCTGCGATGCATCGCGCGCCAGATCGCCGAACCAGGCCACAAGCTGCCGGCATTCTCGTCCGCGGCTGATCCATTCCAGTTCCGCCCGTTCGCTCCAGGCCGCAGACATTCTCGCAGCCGGCGCGAGTTTAATTGCCGCGTGCGTGTTTTGAGCCAACAGATGTTCGATCACTTCGGTCGATGGCTCGTGCAAGTCGACCCGCGTGGTGCGCCGGCCGCTGGGGCGTCGATCCGGGTCGATGTGCCAGGCGTCGCACTCGGCGACGTCGAGCGTGGCGACGTCGCGAACGTGAACTTCCGGAGAGCGCTTTCGGCCCTCGGTTTCCGTGGGCTCATCGAGAAGTTGCTGCACGTTGGCTTCGGCAATGGTGGCCATGATCGGATCGCGATCGAAACCCACGGTTTCACCGTGGCGAGCCAGCGCCAGCAGATCGCCGCCAACGCCACAACATAAGTCGAACGTTCGACCCGATGCGGAAAACCGCGCGGCCTTATGCGCCGCCACGATTTCGTCGGTCGCCTGCTCCAAGGCGCGCGGCGTGAAGAACATCCGGCCGGCGGCGGCAAATTTCGTGCGGGCTTTTTCTCGCAGTTCGATTTGCTCCAGGACTCGATGGGTTTGTTCGAGGGTGAGCTGGACGCGCAGGTAAACGACCTTGGAGGTGAGGGGCAATGTTGAAGTGCCGGCCCATTGCAGCCACGCGTCGGCTGCCGAACCGGTGAGCCATCGGTAGTCGTCAAGCGCCTCGGCGTGGACCTGGGGAGGAGTTGGTTTTGGCATGAATGTTGGCCGCCGGCGGCGACAACTGGCCTTGAACTTGCCGCCGATCGTTCGATGATTACCGTAAGAGCCAAGTCACGACAACCACGCGCCCTACCGCCAATTGCACGGATCCGAGTTCATGGCCGACGCTGACCGAATGCTGGGGATGTATTTGCATCTGGCCCGGGCCAGCCACTTGCGGCGACAGCCCATGGTCCGCGACAAGCTGTTGGTTTTGGCCGGCGTGCAGGCCCAGGAAATGGGCCTGGAGCAGATTTCCGCGCTCTGCCGGCACAAAATCCTGGCCCACAACGCCCGGCACCTGGTGCGCCAATGGCCCACGCTCATCGCGGCGCTGGGTGACGAGCCGTTTCAATCGTATCTCAAACAGCTCAGGCGTCGATACTCGGCGGAAAAAATCGAGCACATGCTGGATTCGTTGGGGATCGAGTTGGGGCGCGAGCGCGAGGCCTATTTCAGCGATCTGGAATACGCGGCCGCGTTGCTCGACACGCGGCCCGAGTCGATCGCCGACATCCTGGCCGAAGATCCCCGGCAATTCGCCGAAGTGCGCGGCGTGGCTCGGCCGGCCAATGCCCGGCCCCGACCGACCGGCGCTCTGTGGACGACCGCGAGAGTGTTCAATGTGCTGATTGTATGGGGTCCCTGCTTCGTCGGGCTGCTGGTTCTGGCTGCCTGGGCCCTGGGGTCGGGACTCCAAGCTCGCTGAACGCACGGCGGTTGGCGATTGCGCCACTTAGTCCCCCGGCAGCGGATTGTCGCGTGGCGCAGTTTGCCGCGTGGGCCACCTGGACCAAGCAAGCCTGGCTGGCAATTCTGCCGATGTAGGCCGAGGAGCGATCGTGGATCGGCAAGGAGCTGGCGAGCTATGTTCAAACGCTTTTTCTTTATGTTTGTCATGATGGCCGCCGTCGGCGTGCCGTATCTCGTCACGTCGTCGTCCGATTGGTGGAACACGCTGAGTGCGCGATACCTGGGCGGCGGCACGGATGGCAAAGCCGCGGCCGCTGACGGCTCGAAGGCTGGTGCG
>JBGQKM010000057.1:0-23585 GCA_041499515.1 Planctomycetia bacterium
GGATCTCGAAGTGTTCGATTTTCGCCTGGAGCCGGAAGAAGTCAAGCGGATCGAGAGTCTGTTCGCGCCGTGAGCGCATCCAATGTGCGTTTTACGATTTGCGCGGGCTTCTTCGGACGAAACAGGACCGACGATTCGACCACGCGACATGGCGATTACGATGCCGGCCGCCCACACGATGATTTAGCGCATGTTGCAAGCCTTGGTTGCATTCTCGCGTCTCTCGCGGCCCATATTCTTGTTGGGCGGAGTTGTCCTCTACGCACTTGGCGCCGGAATCGCCCAGGCTCAGGGCTGCGTCGTGCGTGCAACGCCGTACCTCCTAGGGCAGCTCTTCGTGACGGGTCTGCAATGGATGACGCAATTCCTCAACGAATACCGGGACATCGAAACCGATCGGCTCAACGCGTCGCGCACGATGTTCTCAGGTGGCAGCGGCGTTCTGGCGGCTGGCTTGTTGCCTCGCGGAATCGCCCTGGCCGCGGGCGTAGTTTGTCTGACGGCGAGCGTTGCTGCCGCCGCGCTGCTGATCATCCTCGACAGCGCGAGTCCGCTGAGTTTGTGGCTGATGCTCTTGATCTTTCTGGGCGCTTATTTCTACTCCAGTCCCCCGCTAAACCTGGCCAGCAGCGGGATCGGCGAGCTGACCGCCTCGCTGGTCGTGGCCGGACTGGTGCCGGCCCTCGCGCTGGCCCTATCCGAAGGATTTTTCTCGCCCACGTTCGCCTTGGCGGTTGCGCCGCTAGTGTTGCTGCACTACGCGATGCTGCTGGCTTTCGAGTTCCCGGACGAGCCAAGCGATCGGCAAGCCGGCAAGCGAACGCTGCTAGTGCGCATCGGTCGCTACCGCGCCGGGCTGATCCATAACGGGTGCCTGTTAACGGGCACGCTGTTGACAATAATGCCCATTGGACGAATGACCACGTCGGCCTGGGCCGCTTTGCTCCCGGCGTTAATCCTCGCGCCCCTCTCGGTATGGCAAACGATCACCGTCAAGCAACTTGTCAGTGGCCGTCGAGTCAGCCTCGGGCAAATAACTTTCGTGGCCGCTGCCATTTTTTTTCTGGCCGCGTCAACGCAGGCTGCGGTGTTCTGGACCATCGGGCCGTGATTCACGATGCAGGTTGAGTCGGCCGATAAACGATTTTTGGTCTCGACAGTTTTCGTTTGACAGAGGTCCGCTAGGTACGACCAGGCTCTTGGCCTCGTTGACGCGCGTGCTATGCGCACTTAGAATCATTCAGCGCCGGCCGTTAGCTTGAATCAACGCTTGCCAACGAGGGCCAAGACATGCTCACGATCATGCATCCCCGCGCCTTTCGCACTTGCGACGGCATCAGCCGCCGCAGCTTTCTTCGCGTGGGCACTCTGGCCCTGGGCGGGCTGACTCTGGCCGATCTGCTCCGAGCGCAGGCCGCCGCGGCCCCCGGCGGTCGGCGGGCCAAGTCGGCGATCATGATTCACCTAAGCGGTGGTCCGTCGCACCTCGACATGTACGACATGAAGCCGCAAGCGCCGATCGAGTACCGCGGCGAGTTCAATCCCATTCGCACCAACGTGCCCGGCATGGAAATCTGCGAGCTCATGCCGATGCAAGCTCAAATCGCCGACAAGTTCGCGATCCTCCGCGGCGCGCAACTGGCAAACCTTCACACGGGCAACATGTTCTACAGCGGCTACGCCTGGCAGGAGTCGCCGCGGGCCTCGGTTCCGGGCGAAGCCCGTCGCCCGGCCGTCGGGTCGGTCGTGAGTCGCCTGCGGCCCGGCGCCAAGGACATCCCCGCGTATGTCAGCATCGAGAACCATCATGATTGGGAGCGCGCCTACTACGCCGGTGTCGAGCACGAACCGATCCGCGTCGGCTCCTCGAGCCCTCGCGAAGCCATCGACAACATGGGTCGCAATCGAGACATGAGCCTCGAGCGTCTGGAAGACCGCTACGATCTGCTGAGAGCGCTCGATACGGTCCGACGCGAATTTGAAGTGGGTGGCGTCGCTCGCAACATCGACAGCTTTCGCGCTCGGGCCATGGAGATCATCACGTCGACCCGGGTGCGCGACGCCTTCGATCTGGAGAAAGAACCCAAAGCCGGACGCGCCCGCTATGGCGAGGGCCCTTTCCGCCACGGCCCGCATCCAGGGCGGTCGCTGCTGTTGGCTCGCCGGTTGATCGAAGCGGGAGTTTCGGTGGTGACCGTCGGGGTGCACAACTGGGACACGCACAGCCACAATTTCTCGTCGCTGCGCGAGATGGTTCCGGCGCTGGATCGGGCGCTGTACGCGTTGGTCAGCGACCTGGACGACCGCGGAATGCTTGACGACGTGGTGATCGTGATGGGGGGCGAATTCGGCCGCACGCCCCGCATCGGCGACCAGACGCCCGATGGCCGCGGCCACTGGCCGGAAGCCGGGTTCCTGTGGATCGCCGGCGGCGGACTGCGCACCGGCCAGATCCTCGGCGCAACGGACGCCCACGGCGAACAAGTGGTTGGCAATCCGATCGGGATGCAACGCGTGTTGGCCACGGTGTACCATGTCCTGGGCATCGACCCGGCGGTCACGATTCCCGATCACAACGGCCGGCCGCAATTCCTGCTCGACGATCGCACGCCACTTAGCGCGCTGCTGTAATGGCGTTCACGCGGTTGGGGCGCGGCTTGCGATGTTGCCATCGACTGGTCGACCGGCCGCTCAGACGCGTGTCGCGTCCGCCTTGAGCTGCTTCTGGAAGTCATCGGCGCCGGCAAATCTTCCGGCGGCAGCGCGTCACGCCAGTCCGGAATTCAGGCCAGGTCCAGCGGCTCGTCGCAGCGCGTCGTGCGGTCGTGAATTTCGACAATCGTCTCGACTTCCGCTTGGACCGAGCCGCCGCCCAATGTTTCCAGGAACCGGCACGTGGCATAGCGAGCCTGCCGTTCCACGTAGGCCGATTTCCACTTCTCGAATCGTCGTTGCTGCTCGTCGGTTTGTCTGGGCCATTCAACCGTGTTGGACGTATGACCGCACCGCCACGGCTTGGGAGTGAGCCTGGCCCGAAAAGATTCCTGAGCTCTGCAAAGCCGCACGTACAGGGGATCGGCGCCTAGGGAGTCGAACAACGATTGCGTTGAATCCGCGGTGGGATCAAACAGCGCATGCGTGACGATGACGCGCAGTCCGGCACAAGTGCGGTAGACCCGGGCGCCCCATTGTGGATGGTCGTTCAGGAAACGTTCCAGCCCGCACCTTGCATCGTACTCGCGTTGAGAATCCGGAGAGCGGGCCATCTTGTCGAACCATTTCGTGATGAAATATCTCAACGGTTCGCCGGGCCGAATGGCGGGGAAATCCAAATCGATGAACATGACCCGTGCCGTGCTCAAAACGAGCGCGCCATAGGCGTTCTGCGTTACCGCGGCGATGAGTTCGCCTTGCGGGTTGGTGATTCTTTGGAGGACTTCCTCGCGCAGTGCCCTGTCACCATATGCGTAGCGATTGCTCTGGTCGCCGCTCAGGAAGTTCCTCAGAATTCGCTTGGCCGCATCCAGGGCCGACGCATGGGCGGCCTCCGAGCTCTCGTCAGACCATCGCCAGCACGAAAACGAGGTCTTTTTTCCATTGGGGTCCAGTTCTTCAGTGGTCGCCCTGGACCAGTACTTTGGGATTTTCACGGATTTCTTCCATGGTCATTGAAGAGAGTTGATCGTTTTTAGATCCGATCAGAATCGTGTGTTCCACGCCCAAACCGCACCGCGAACCGCCTCGACCGCATTTCGGGGTCGCTGGACCGCATCTCAGTACCTCAGGCCGAGTGCTCGCAATTTGCAAAGTGCGAGGCCGCCATCATAGAACGTGCCGGACGATCACGACAAGTTGAGTTGCACTCAGCATGGCCGACTCAATCAAAAGGAACCAGTCCAGATGCCGACCCCAAGCGGCGGCAGATTGATGAATTCTACGAAGCCGATTTGTGATTCCCATCGACACTTGTCGTGCCGCATTCCAAATCAGGATCGGGCTGCGTGACGCGCGCGTAGCGGGTCGAGCCCCAAGCGGCTTCCCGGCGCGGATGACGGCCAACGCCGGTCGTTGGACCGGTTTGCCGCGTTTCGCCGGCCATTCCAGTCTGACCGGCCCGCGGATTTTCCCGCCCATTTTCGGGGCCGTGGCGTAGAATTCCATAAGAACCTGTTGGATAGGATTCGGTAGGGGTGACACCGGCCAAAGCGGCATGGCGTCAACGAGCACGGGCACGATGCCCGTGGCGCCCAAAAATCGCTTTGGATCGGGCCTATCGAGCGGGTTCCTAGTGACCGCCCACCCGCTGCCCTGCGCCGCTGGGGCAGGCCCTTGAGGTACTCTGGCCGATGCATCGGACCGATCCCGCGCTGTCGCCCGAAAACCCCAGCGACCACACAGCGCCGCCGCGCGTGGACGTGGCAGGGCAGGCGTTGACTTTGTTCGAAGAGTCGTCGTCGCTGATTGCTGCGATGGTCGCGGACATTCGCGCGGCCCGATCGCGGGTATGGATGGAGAGCTACATTTTCGCCGACGATGCGGCCGGCCGAGAGGTGGCCGCGGCGCTGGCCGACCGCGCGGCCGCCGGGCTCGACGTGCGATTGATGGTCGACGCCTGGGGTTGTTTCAGCACGCCCGCTGCGCTTTTCAACCGGCTGCGCGCCGCCGGAGTGCGGGTGCACTTTTTCCACGCGCTGAGCCAGATTCTCTGGAAGACCAACTTTCTCAGCATTCTGAATCAGCGCAACCATCGGAAACTGCTGGTGATCGATGATGCGATCGCGTATTTCGGCGGGATGAACGTGGTCGATCAAAGCGGCATTCGATCGCGGGCCGACGCCCGCCGCCGGCATCTGCCCGCGGCGGCCGCCTGGCGCGATGTGCACGTGCGAATGGTTGGATCGCGGCAGGCCGAAATCGCCGCGTCGTGCGAGCGGCTGTGGAATCGCGTGCACCATCGGCCGCTGGAGTCCGAGCCCGAATGGTCGGTCCTGGATTTTCGGCAGGTGCCGCGCGAGTCGCTGTTCTTTTTCGATTCGCGGCCGTCGTTCAAAGCTCGCCGCCCGCAGCGCATCCTGGTGCCGCTCATTCGACAGGCCCGCCACGACATCACCCTGTCGTTTGCCTACTTCATTCCCATGGGCCGCGTGCTGCGCGAACTGCTCAAGGCCCGCAAACGGGGCGTGCGCGTGCGGGTGATCGTTCCGGGCCGGAGCGACGTGGCCATCGTGCAATGGGCTTGCCGTCACTTTTACGAATATCTGCTGAAGCGCGGCATTCGCATCTACGAGCGCAAAGATCGCATGCTACACAGCAAGGTGATGGTGATCGACGGCCAGTGGTCGGTGATCGGCTCGTGCAATCTCGACGCCCGCAGCATGCGGTTGAATTTGGAATTCTTTGCCGCGATCCACGCGCCCTGTCTGGCGCTGGCGCTGGACGCGATTTGTCAGGAGGACCTGCGCGGCAGCGTGCGCGTCACGGCCGCCTATTGCCGCCGCCGCTCGCGCTGGCAGCGGCTGTTGGATCGCACGGCCTGGACGCTGCGCAAGTGGCTCTGATGGTCCGCCGGCCTTCAATCCGCCACGATCTCGAACGCGCGCCACACTTCCTCGGGGATCCGCCGCAGCACGCCGGTCGAATAATCCACGAATGCCCACTGCGTGGCCGCCGAAGCCAACAGGCAATCGTCCTCGGCCCGCACGATCTTGTAGCGCCGGGTGGACGAAACCTTGGTCATGTCGGCCACCCAGGTTCGCACGATGATCGGCTGGTCCGGGAAGGCCGATTGCAAATACTTGATCTCGTGCGTGCGCACTACCCAGCCCGCTCCAAGCTGTTCATACCGCTCCGGCGGCCAGCCCTGCGCGGCCGAATGCGCAAGGGCCGCGGCCTGCATCCACGCCAGATAGGCCAAATTATTGACGTGGCCCAGCCGATCGATCTCCGCCGGCGTCACTCTCAGCACGTGCTCATAAATCGCGGGCATGGTTTCCGTACGGGCCCGGTGTCAGGCGGGTCGAGGCGTTGCGGTTCAGGGGATTCGCGGATTCGGGGTCAACAGATAGGCTAACAAATCACGCAGCTCGTCGGCAGTCTTCACCAGCCCGCTGGGCATCGGCGAAACCGGTTGCAGCTTGCGGGCTTCGATGTCCGTTTTGGCCACCGCCTGGCGGGCCGCGGTCGGCAGCAGCAACACCACCTGCTCGTCGTTCTCTTCGACCACGAGGCCCGAGTGCGTTTTGCCATCCGTGGTCACTAGCGAGGTCGTGCCGAAGACCGGCGCGACCTGCTTGTTGGGCAACAGGATCGATTCGACCAGGTGCGAAACCGTGAATCGCGCCGCGGCGCCGGCCAACGATGGCGCGCCGCCCCCTTTTTGATTCGCCACGATGGCGTGACACTTGACGCAGCCCAGGGCGTCGGCGCCGAATAGCCGGCGGCCCCGCTCGGCATCGCCGGTGCGCGCGGCGCTAGCCCAATCGACGCTCAAAAACTCGGCCGGCACGCTGCTGGCCGAATCGCCGGCGTTCTTCAACCGTTCGGCCAACGTCGACAGGCCCAATTTCTCCGGCAGCGCCACTTCCACCCGTCCGGTGGCCTGCAGCGGCAGCGAAATCGTTTCCGCGTGCTGGCCGTGCCCGACGCGCACCAAGATGTCGTTGCTCCCCGGATCGAGCGAGATCACGAAGGGACTTGGCCCTTCAATCGCGCGACCGTTGTGCGACAGCTTGAGCTGGCGATCTTTCGCGTCCGCCAGCGCAAGCGCCACCTGTTGGGCCTCCAGAGTCTGCAGACGAAAATACAAGTAGCTCGACGCCCGGTCAACCGGCGGCCCGACGTTCGGCAACCGGAAATCCCCATCGGTCGCAAGCGATTGCCATGTGAGTTTTCCAGACCCTTCGGTCCACGTCGCCGAAAGATCGATCGCGCCCTGCTCGGGCGGATGGACCGTGGCGAAGCCGGCTGAGCCATCGTCGAACGGGCCGATCTGCCAGGCCTGCTTGATCGGCGCCGCCAACACCGCGGCCAGGCGACGCAATGTGGCCGACCGCTGCGTTTGCGCGATCAGTTGGTTCGTGGGCGGATCGTTCAGCAAGGAAAGAAAATAGCCGGCCTGCACGCGCACTCGATCGTCAGCGTCGTTCAGTTTTCCGATCAGCGACTTGAATAACCGCTGCTCGTCGTCGCTGGGCGGCACCGCCTTCCATCGCTCGGCTGTGGTAAAACTTCCCACGCGACCCAGTTTTTTCAAATCGACCGTGGCGTCGGCATATTGAATGACAAACAGGGCATTGCCCGATTCGTAACTTAGCGGAAGCTCCGGCGGAACCGGGCCCAGCGTGGGCGGAACCGTCAGGCGGAAACCGGCGGCCAACACCCCGGCCAAACGCTCGGCCGCGTCGGACGAGGCGAGCAACCGATCCCGTTGCACCGTGCTGCCGCGCTGGGCGATTAAAAACGCGCTGGCTTGGCGTAAATAGGTATCCTGGCTGCGAGCCGGACCCGAAAAGAGCGACTCGGGCAGCGGCGCTTCCTGGCGATCGAAGAGCGCCACGATGCCGGCGTGCTGCACCTGCGGATCGTCGTCCTCCAGGGCTTGCACAAATACCTCGCCAGGCGCCGCGAGCCGCCGAAATTCGGCCAGCGCCCGCACGGCCTGCACCCGCACGTTCGCATCGCGGTGCGTCAGAAGCGCAACTAAAGCCGCGCGGGCTTCCGGCCGGCCGCTGGCCGCCGCCAGCCAGGGCAGATGCATCAGGGCCGGGTCGCCGGCGCCGACCGCCTTGAGCCGCGCAACCGCCGCGATCAACAGATCGCCGCCGCGACGCAGAATCTCCGCGTGTGCTTGCCGCCGACGCTCCCACGACCGGTTCGAGAGGTCCTGCCACAACCGCTCGGCATCCACCGACACTGCGTCATACGACTCGAACGGATAGTCGGCCGAATCGTCGGCCCGCGTGATCATCACCAATTCGGCGGGATACCTGGGCGACCACTCGTTGGCGGCCATATATGCAAGGGCCACGAAGATCCGTCCGCCGCGACCCACCGTCACGCCCACCGGCCGTGCCGTCTCGTCGCCGGCCAGCAGCGGATATTCCTGGCCCCGAAAACTGGCGCCGCGCGGCGCCAGGGTGAAACCGTCGACTTTGCGCTGGCCCCAGCGGGCCAAAATCACGCTGTCGCGGATCTTCGGTCCCAGCCACGTCTCGTCATAGTAGGTCTGGCCGACCGGCGCTTCGCGCCCCAGGCCCGTGTTGGCAATTTCCAGAAGATCGGACCGCTCGGGCGACATGCTGGCGATCCAGCCGCGAGGCCAGAAAAAATGGGCCCGCGGCGCGACGTGCAGCAGCCGCGCCGGCGAGTAACGCTCGGCGATCGACTCGTGATCGTTGTCGTTGGAAAACAAGTTCCAGCGGCGGTCGAAGGCCAGGCCCACGGCGCCCCGCGTGCCGTTGGCCACGACCTGAAACCCGCTGCCGTCGGGCCGGACACGAAAGAAACCGCCCATGCCGGTGTAGGGAATCTTGGTCCCCTCGGGCTGCGTATAGATCGTGAAGTGCCCCCAGTGGTCGGGCCGATTCTGAAAATCGCCATAATTCAACAGCGGGTCGCCGGAGGAAAAGTACAAATCGCCTTCCGGCCCCCAGGCCAGGCCATGCCAGGTGACGTGCAGATCGACCGGGGTTCCCCACAGCAGCCGCCGCGGCTTAAGACCTTCGCGCGCGATGCGCCCTCCATGAATCAAGTACAAGGCCGCATTGGTCATCACGTACAGATCATCGCCGCGAATTTCAACGTCGGTGATCCAACTATCGGGCGGAAAACGATAGAGCAACTGCCGCGGCCGATAGCCGCCGTGCGCATCGGGTTCGTACGCGAACAGCGCCTCGCGGCCGCCGACAAACAGCCGGCCGGTGGTGTCACAGCGCATCGAAAGAAACGACTCATCCGGCGACGCGTCGATCGAGACGAGCTTCCAATCCGGATCGACCGTGCGGCGCGTCAGAAGGGGCGACGCGGATTCTTGTCGCGCGCCGGCCACCGCGGGATTCTTCATCGCCGAGGCGTCATCGACTTTGCCGCTCTCGATGCGATCGAAGTGCCAAAGTCCGATCGTCTGGTCGTCGGCCGCCAAAGGAGCCGTCGGGATGCCATCCAGAGTGCGGACCGCCTTGGAAATCCGCACCTCGTCAATGAATCCGTCACAGCGAAGGCCCTGAGGCGGATAGCCACCGAAGTGCAGCGGCGAGCTTGGGCCGCCGGAGCGATGGCGCGCGATCGGCGTTCGTTGAACCAACTTGCCATCGACCGCCAGGCTAACTCGCTCGTTTTCCAGCGTCGCACAGACGAAGTGCCACTGGTCGTCGACGATGTCCACATTTGAATCGACCTGCTGCGGCGCGAAGCCTGGCAAAAACAGACTCAAGTGGCCGCTGCCGGCGACCGTGAAGATTTCCCAGTGCTCGGCCGATTCCTTGGGATTGTTGGCCACGAGAATGTTAAAGCCCGTCTTGCCGGTCAACCGGGCCCAGCATTCCACCGTCAGCGGCAGCCGGTCGTAGCTTTCCTGGTGCGCGCACCAGGCGGCGCCTTGCCGCGGATCGAGCGCGGCGCCGAAGCGGCCCTCGGGCACTAGCTTGGGCGCGACCGAGACGGCCGGCGGCACGCGCGCGGCGATGGCCCGTTGCGGCTGGCCAGATGCCCACACCGCGGCACGGCGAATCAAGGCCGCGGCACCCGGCACGCGAATCGATTCGGCCGCGTGCCCCAGCACCGTCTGAAACACGCGTCCCTTGCCGTAGGAATACACAAAAGCCATCGGCTCGTCCCGGCCGGTGATCGTCGAATGGGCGGTGGCCAGCACTTCAATCGGCGCGTCCCCCTGCTGGTTGCAATACAATTCGTCGATCGTTTCGAACGAATTCAGGACGCTGGTGATCGGATGATCCTTGGCGATCGTCACCCGAAAGCGGCTGTAAGGATCGTGACCGCTGCGGCCCGGCGCGTGATCCCAGACGCGGCGACAGATGTTGCGATATTCGGGCCAGTCCGACGAAGGCGCTTCGGGCAGCGAGGCATGAAACGCGCCGTTGGCGAAATGAATGATGACCAGTCCGCCACCGTCGGACAGATATTTCTGAAAATTGGCCTTGGCCTCGTCGCTCAGCCCGGCGCGTTGCCAATTGCAATAGTTCAGCACCATGACGTCGTAGCCGAACAGGTTCTTGCTGGCCAGAAACTCGGGATCGGTAACGACCGTGATTTGAAACCGCCGGTCTTGCCCCAGGGCGTCTTGCAGGGCCGGGGTCGTTTCGCGCCAGAGGTGGCCCGGATATTGATGGCCGGTGACGATCAGGGCCTGGATCGGTTTGTCGCCGGCGGCGACGACCGGTTCGACCGTGGGCGCCGCGGTTTGCACGCCCCCGGTCGGAACTTCGGCGTGCGCGGTCCACAGGATGGCGTTCAGGACCATGCGGCGGAAATGCTCGACGCCCCAGTTCTCGAAAAAGTGTCCGCCAGTGAACCCGAAGCCGCGCCCGCCGCTGTCGCGCTCGACGGCCCAGGCCACGATCTGTTCCTGCGTCTCGCCGGGAATCGAAGTGGAGAGAATCGGCGTGAGCCGCGGATCGTTTTGGCGAAAGCGGATGCCGTAGTAATATTCTTCGCGTAGCGGAAATGGCGCCAGGCCGCGACAGATGGGATGCCCGGGCGCGGCTGGCTTGGGCGTGGTGCTGGCGGTTTGGATTTTCGAGAACCACTTGTTCGGCGTATTGCCCGATTCATAATCGAAGTAGCCGCCGATCCATTCCAGGAATTCTTCGCCCCCGTGGCTTCGCGGCACGAACACGGTCCAGTGAATGGCCACCAAGCCGCAGCCGCGATCCATCTGCTTCTTGAGCACTTGCAGCCGGTCGCCAACCAAAAGCGGATGGTCTTGCATGTTGCGATCGGCGCCGTCCGAAAGCACGACGATCGTATCGGCGTCGTCCAGGGTTCGTGGATCCCGCGGCCAGCCGTCGACGTGAACTTCGGCCTTGACGCCCGAGATGTTGGCCGCGGTCTCCAGCGCGTGTTTCAACAGCCGCGCGCTGAGCTCATATTCGTGCGTGCCGGCCGGGTGTCCGCCGGGCCCTTGGTGAACCGTGCCGGCCAGCAGCACGATCTTCTTGGGCCGGGCCGCATCAGCCACCGCGCGGGCCGGTTCGCTCGCGCCGCAGGCAATCACCCCCAGCAGCGCGCACCGGACGAACCGCGCGAGGATCGATCGAAGTCGGGCCATGTTTGACAGGCTTCAGAGAGACAAATAGATTGGCAGGGCTGAGGATTGCGTGCTTGCAGAATAACAACGGCCCTTGCACGGTGCAACTCGCGCGCGATACGCGGCAAAGGCCCGAAACTGGCGGCGCCCGCGAGTCACCAGCGGCGTACGTTGACACGGCCAGGCAGGAACCAGCGCGATGAAAACGGCTCAAGGAACCACGCTCATTCATGGCGGCCAACTGGTCGATGGCACCGGCACGGCGGCCGTGGCCAACGCGGCGGTGGTGATTCGCGACGGACGCATCGCGTATGCCGGCCCGGCCGCCGGCGCGCCGCCGGTCGAGCTGCAGGCCATGCGGATCGACGCCCGGGGAGGCACGATTCTGCCCGGGCTGGTCGAAGCCCATTTTCATCCCACGTATTTCAACGTCGCGAATCTGGAAGATCTCGACATCAAGTACCCGGTCGAATATGTCACGCTCCTGGCGGCGGCCAACGCGCGGTTGGCCCTGGAGTGCGGCTATACCGCGGCGCGCAGTGGCGGCAGTTTGTTCAATATCGACGTCTGGCTGAAAAAAGCAATCGACGACGACCTGATGCTCGGGCCACGATTGGCCGCCAGCGGGCGCGAGATCTGCGGTGCCGGCGGCTTGATGGACTGGAATCCCGACTTCCGCAAGATCGGCATGGAAGGGCTCGTGCTGTTGATCAACGGGCCCGACGAAGGACGACGCGCGGTGCGCCAACTGGTCAAGGACGGCGTCGAATGGGTCAAAACCTATCCCACCGGCGACGCCGCCGCGCCCGACACCAACGACCACCACACGCTGTGCATGACCTTCGAAGAAATGCACGCGGTGGTCCAAGAGGCCCACAATCATCGGCTGAAGGTCACGGGTCATTGCCGGGCCAACGCGGGCATCAAAAACGCGTTGCGGGCCGGCTACGACACCTTGGAACACGGCACGTTCATGGACTCCGAGGCGCTCGACATGCTGCTGACGCGTGACACGCCGGTCGTGCCCGCGTTGCAGTTCGAATACGCCAGCATCGTCCATGGCCCTGAATTCAACATGTCGCAAAAAGTGATCGACGGCCACCAGGAAACGCTCGACGGAGGCGCCGAGAGCGCGCGGATGATTTTGAAAGCGGGGGGCCGGCTGGGCATGGGGGGCGACTATGGCTTCGCCTGGAATCCGCACGGCGACTATGCCAAGGAACTGACGTTCTTCGTCAAGCACGTCGGCTTCAATCCGCTGGAGACGATTCGCTGCGCCACGAAAACCGGCGCCGAGATCATGGGCTGCCAGGACCAATTCGGCACGCTCGAGCCGGGCAAGCTGGCCGACGTGCTGGTGGTCGAGGGGGACGTGCTGGCCGACATCGGCCTGCTCGAAGACCGCGGCCGCTTTCTCGCGGTGCTGCAAGGCGGCATCGTCAAAGCAGGTCAACTGGCCCGGGCCGAGCGCCGGCCCAGCTAGCGCGCAAAAAAAACCGCATCGGCGTGGGGCAGTAACGCCGAGTGCGGCTCTAGGACGCCGAAGCATCCACAAAACAGGTGCCCGCCCTGGGGCACGGCTGGTATGTCGGAACCAATCAATCCCGCCGGAGGTCGCGATCCCCGCTCTTGGGTATCACGGATACCTCACATGAACTCTTCATCGGCTTGAACGTTCTGATTCTCCATGCATTTTGGGCGCGCAAAATCGACGCTAGCTCGCGTCATCCGACATGTTGGATCGCAAATCCAAATGGAACAAGACTTTGCCTGTGCCCAGACACTCAGCCGCGGCGCCTCATGCATAACGCACCGCATTGCACAGGGTGGCGCGCGAGATTATTTCGCCGCCGCCGACGCGGGTTGGCGACCGACGGTGGCCAATAGCGCCACGGCCAGAAGTGCCAGAGCCGCGCTCCAGAAAAAGGCCGCCCGTGCGCCATACACCTGGTAGATTCCGCCGAAGATCAGGCTCGAGGGCAATGCGGCGATGCCGACGGCGAAATTAAACCAGCCGAAGGCCAGTCCTTTGCGCTCTTTTCCCACCAGGTTGGCCACCAGCGTGCGTTCGGCCGGCTCGGTCAGCGCGTAGAAGACGCCGTAGATCAGAAAGAATCCCCAACCCTGGGCGGCCGTGGTGGCTTGTGCGAACGCCAAATAAATCCCGGCGTAAACGATCCAGCCGGCAAAGATCAAACGCCGCGGACCCAACCGGTCGACCGCGCGTCCGGCCACCAGGCTGCCGATGCTTTTAACGATGTGGAAGGCGCACCACAACAGGGGCAGCAGGTGGCTCGACACGCCCAATTCGCCCACGCGCACCAGCAGAAACGCGTCGCTGGAATTGCCCAGCGTAAAAATCACAAGCGCCAGCAGATACACGCGAAAATTGCGATCGAACGGCCGCAAAGTCAGGCGAAACTCTTTTGCCGCCGGAGTGACCATCGGCCGCTCGCGCAATCCCACCAAAACCAATAGCACCACTAGCGCGCCGGGAATCGCAGCCAGCAAAAACAGCGTCCGCAATTGCTCGGGCCAGACGCCCAGAAACACGAAGGCCAGCACCGGGCCGATCGCCGCGCCCAAATGGTCCATGCCCTGCGTGTAACCGAACGCCCGGCCGCGGGCGGCCGGATCGGTCGAATCGGCCACTAGCGCATCGCGCGGCGCCGAACGGATGCCCTTGCCGAACCGGTCGGTGCAGCGCACGACCAGCACTTGCCAGGGCATGGTGGCCAGGCCAATCAGCGGCCTGGAAACGGCCGCCAGCAGATAGCCGGTGGTCACGAATGCCTTGCGCCGGCCAACCCGATCCGACAGCCCACCCGACCAAAGCTTCACGATGCTGGACGTCGAATCGGCAACGCCCTCGATGGCTCCCAGCACGCCGGTGCCGGCTCCGAGCACGTGCATGAGAAATGTCGGGATCAGCGGAAAGATCATTTCACTGGCGATGTCGTTCAACAGACTCGCCAGGCCCAACAGGCGCACGTTCCGCGACAGCTTTGGTGATGAGGCGGCCGGGGTGATTTCAGCCGCGGGTAGCCGATTCTGTTGCTGCATATCGCCAAGGGCCTCCTGCCGGCCGACGGTGTGCGGGCGCAACGGGTGTCGCGATGGGGCGGATGCGGGCTACTTCTGGTGCCGTTGCCAGATTTCCAGGGCGCAGCCGCTGCCGGTCTGTCTCAATGGGCCTCCAGCAGCAAGGTACCAAGCCGCGACAGGCTGGGCAAACGAGCGTATATTTGAAGGCAGGAGCCATCGACCCAGGCATCTCCCTTTCACGAGCAGTTTGCAGGCTGCCATGCGCGACTCATTTTTTGATGTACGCCGAGGCAACGCACGGATCGTCGTGTTTGCGGCGCTGGCCGGTGCCGCGTGGTGCGGCCCAGTGGGTGCCCAACCGCAGCCCCCGGCGGAAGAAAGCGCGCCGCAGAGCGCCTACCAAGAACCGGCGCCCGCGCCGGTGGACTTTGCCACGGAAATCCAGCCCATCTTGGCGATGCATTGCATCGGCTGCCACGGGCCCAAAAAACGCAGCGGCGGTTTGCGGCTCGATGCTTTCTCTTATATCGCCGCGGGCGGCGACTCGGCCAAACCGATTGTCGGCGGCACGCTGGAGACCAACGAGCTTTACGCGCGCGTGTCGTCGAGCGAGCGGACCTACCGCATGCCGAAGAACGCCGGTCCGCTGCCGGACGAGGACGTTGCGCGGATCCGGCGATGGGTCGAGGAGGGCGCCAAATGGTCTGAAGCGAGTCGTGGTCCGGCCGAAGCCGCGAAACAGCCGTTCTACGAACGTTGGCTCTCGAGCGCCGGTAAGCTGGCGGATCGCTACCAGGCCGAATATACGTACGCGCTGTCCTATATTTACGCGCTGCTGGCGGTTCAGGTGTTGCTGTTGGTGATCGCGCGCTGCAAGGTGGCCTATCACAGTCAGCGTCGCTGGGCGACCGGCAAAGCGGCCAGGGTCTGTCGGTTTTGCAGCGAAGTGCGGTCGCGAGAGCTTGGCCTGGTGTGGTTGCTGACGTTCTCGGCGGTGGCGTTGGCCTTCATGCGCGGTCACGCGCAGAAGGTTGAAAGTGCCCTGGCAAAATCAGAACAGTTCCGCGCCCGCGCCGAAAGTCCCTGGGCCCGAACGATCTATGGTTCGCCGCCGGTGCCGGTGCGCCCCGACCATCCGAAACAAATCGCCGGCACTTATTATCGCGGGAATTGCGAGCGGAATCCCGAACTGTTCAACAACGGCAATTATCTCACGGCCGTGTTCCATATCGACTTGTGCGATGCCCAACATCGGACGTTACAACTGGGCGATCCCCCGCCTGCCGGCGGAGTGTGGGTGCGCGTCGAACTGGAGCGCGCGCCGGGCACGGCTGACGTTTTGTTCTCGAAAGAGTTGATGGCTTCGGTGTTTCTCAGCCAGACATTCTACGACAACATTTTTCAGACGCTGCAAGAACCGCCCGTGCGGCTGGAAACCGTGCAAGAAGCCCAACGCTGGGTGGCTTATTTCCCGATCGGATCTCCCGACAGCTCGGGCAAAGTTGCCGGGCTGATTTACGTGTATACCGGGCGGATCGAAAACGACATGGCGCGCGGCGACCCACACTACGGCATCAAGTACGACCTGGTCTTCGCAGACGACAAATTGACGGCCGACTCGGATCTGTGGATGAATTCGTTCGGCAATTCGGTCGTGGCGCTGCCGGAACCGGCCGGCAAGATCCCCTTTCGCGAGTGGTTCGATTTTCGCCCCATTCCGCCGATCACGGGCACCAACACGAAAGACCCCAAGCTTTTGGGCATCGAGGAATATGTGAGAAAAGGGCTGATCAAGCCCGAGAACGTGCCCCAGCCGGCAGCCGCTCCGGCAGAGCCTCAGGACGAAGAATAGCTGCTTTGCAAGACTTCTGCCGGCGGTCCGCACTGGGTCACGCGCCCTTGTTCGAGCATGATCACGCGATCGGCCAGTCGCCGCACTTCGGCCGCGTTGTGACTGACATAAATCGTCGGCACGCGCCATTCGGCCACGACCCGTTCCAGGTAGGTCAGGATGCGGTCCTTGAGCCCTTCATCGAGCGCCGCCAAGGGCTCGTCCATCAGCAGCAGTTCCGGCCCGCTCAGCAGCGAGCGGCCCAAGGCCACGCGCTGTTTCTCGCCCCCCGAGAGATTGCGCGGATAGCGCGCCAGCAGGTCGCCCAGTTCCAGCACTTCGATCACGCGCGCCGTTTCAATGGCCGAGGATCGAGCGCGGCGGCGCCGGCGGCCATATCTCAAATTGCGTTCCACGCTCAAATGCGGAAACAACAAATGATCCTGAAACACGAAGCCGACGTGCCGTCGCTCGGCTTTTACGTCGACGCCGGCCTGGGTATCGAGCCAGGTCTGCTCGCCCCAGCGAATCGTTCCCGAGCGGGGATGCAATAAGCCAGCGATCACGTTCAACACGCTCGTCTTGCCGCTGCCCGAGGGCCCGAACAGCGCGGTCGCCTGGGCCGACGTGTCGAATGCAACGTCGAAGGCAAAGCCGCCGGGATAGCGGTGCGAGGCATGGAACTCAAGTCGATTCACGCGACGATTGTCTCCGTTCCAGCCATTCGCTGGCCAACAGTGCGGCGGCGGCCAGGACGATCGAAATGGCGACCAGCCTCCAGACTTCCGCGTCGCCACCGCGATTGGCCGCGCTGAAGATGGCCAGCGGAATCGTCTGCGTTTCGCCGATGATGTTGCCGGCCACCATGATCGTGGCCCCGAATTCGCCCAGGCTGCGGCCAAACGCCAACACGCAGCCGGCCAGCACGCCGCTGCGCGCCAGGGGCAACGTGACGCTCAGGAAAGCGTCGAAACGCCCCGCCCCCAGGCTGCGGGCCGCCATCTCCAGTCGCGGATCGATCGCTTGAAAGGCCACGCGCATCGCGCGGACCATCAGCGGAAAACTCACTACCGCCGCCGCAACGGCCGCGCCGAACCAGGTCAGGACCAGCCGCACGCCGAACCACGATTCGAGCATTCCCCCCAACGGCCCGCGCGGAGCAAAACAAACCAAGAGCAAATAGCCGGTCACGACCGGCGGCAGCACCAGCGGCAGATTGACCAGCACCTCCAACAGCCATTTGTGGCCCGATTGCCATCGCGCCAGCAGATAGCCCATCGCGATGGCCGGCGGCAGACTGACCAGCACCGCGCATAGGCTGACCTGAAAACTCAATCGCAGGGCCAGCCATTCTTCGACAGTCAACGATGGCATGCGAACATCCACTCAAGGCTGCGTTGGGTCGGGCGGGGGGAGCACGACAAATCCATGCCGGCGAAAAACGGCGCCGGCCTCGGGCGAGGAAAAAAATTCATACAAGGCGACCGCGGCCGGACGCTCGACGCCGCGTTTGACCAGCACCAGCGGATAGCGAATCGGTTGCGAGAGTTTCGGATCGATCTTGGCCGCGACGCGCACCGCCCGGCTGGCCGCGGCATCAGTAGCATAGACGATGCCCGCGTCGGCCGCGCCGGTCTCGACAAAACGCAACGCCTGCCGCACGTCGGCGGCGCCGGCGACTTTCCGTTCGAGTTGGCTCCAAAGCCCCAAGGCCGTCAGCGCCTGTTTGGCATACTTTCCGGCCGGCACTGAGCTGGGATCGGCCAACGCCAGCCGGCGAATCGCGGCCTGCGACAAATCCTTGGGCCCTTGAATAGCGACAGTCGCGTCGGCCGGCACGACGATCACGAGCTGATTGCTCAACAGGTCGCGCCGTTGCTGGACCAAATCCTTTTTGCTCAAAAAGTCGGCCCACTCGCTGCTGGCCGAAAGAAACAGATCGGCTTCGGCCCCAACATTGATTTGCTGGGCCAGGGTCGAACTGGCCCCGTAGCTGGTGCGCACGGTGACGCCTGGATGGAGCCGTACGAACGCCGCGCGAATTTCGTCGACCGCCTCGCTGGTGCTGGCCGCGGCCAACAGCAGCAATTTGCCCGAAACGTCGGTTTCTTCGGCGGCCCCGGCCCGGCCGCAAATCACGGCCCCGACGAGCAAAATCACCCAGCGAGCGTTTGGTTTCATAAAGGTTTCGCGATTCTCGTGCCCGCGCGTCGGCGAAAAAACCGAGCGCGTGGCCGGCACGCTGTTTGTACCTTAACCCATGCCCATGCGGCCGGAAAGGCGGCGGTCGAAGTTCAGCCCGGCGGCGTCGCCACGGCGGCTTGTGTCCGATGTTCCTGGCGGACCAGTTGGCCGCAGGCGGCCCCGATATCGGCGCCCAGCGAATAGCGAGTGGTGACCGGAAAACCGGCGGCCTTGAGCGCCGCCGAAAATGCCTCGCGCCGCCGGCGGTCACTCCCGACCAGGTGCGGAGAGTCGGCGATCGGATTGTAGGGGATCAAATTGACGTGCACGGCGATGCCCCGCAGGTAGTCGACGAGCGCCTGGGCATCGTCCAGCGAGTCGTTGACGTCCTCGAGCATGAGATATTCGATCATCACCAGGTGTTGCTGGATCGTCACGACCTGTTGGAGCGCCTGCCGCAGGTCGGCCAGACTATGGCGCTGCGAAATCGGCATCAGCCTGCGGCGCACCTCCTCGCGCGCGGTGTGCAGGCTCAGCGCCATCCGCACCTCGGGATAGCGCCGCGCGCAGCGAACCATGGCCTCTGGGATGCCCACGGTCGAAATCAACAGCCGCTTCGGGTTCAAATTGAAGCACGAGCTGTCGCACAGCACGTCGATGGCCGCGTACAGCGATTCTTCGTTGTGAAACGGCTCGCCCATGCCCATGAAGACCAGGTTGCGGACGGTGCGTCGCTCGGGCTCGAGCAATCGGTTGGCCTGCGCGAGCTGGTCGACGATTTCCTCTGGAGTGAGATTGCCCACCAGGCCCATTTTCCCGGTTGCGCAGAAATCGCAACGCGCGGCGCAGCCCGCTTGCGTCGAAACGCAAAGCGCCGTGCGCCCCGACGTCATCCGCAAAATGACCGCCTCGATCAGCAGTCCCCGCGGCGTGCGAAACACGAGCTTGCTGCCGCCGTCGAGTTGCGAATCGTGCCGACTTTGCAAGTGCAGGGGATGAAATTCGATCGCCTCGGCAAACGCCCCTCGCGCCGGTTCGGGCAATTCGGCCAGGGCCGCCTCGGCGGGGCGATGTTTCTTATAGAACGCCACGCGCAACTGCCGCAGGCGATCGCGGTCGAGCTTGTGCCGGCGGCGCAACGCCTCGACGCCCGGCAGATCGTGGATGCTGATCATCGCAAGCCTCCACGCGCACCGAAAGGAATCACCGACTTGGCACCGCCCGGCAAGATCATGGGTTATTCGGCAAGTTGCCGGAAGCGGTAGATCTGGCCCGCGTCGGTCGTGTAATAGGCTTCGCCCTGCTCATCCTCGCCGAACGACATGATCGGGCTGACGTTGCCGCGGATCGAGTAATTGGCCAGCACCGTTTTCTTCTGCTCGTCGTACTTCAAAGCCCACACCTTGCCCGCCACATAATCGGCATACAAATAGCAGCCGACCAACTGCGGCAGTAGTTTGCCGCGGTACACGTGGCCGCCGGTGATCGACTTGCCGACTTCGTGGTGGTATTCCCAGATCGGCTCGATCAGGTCGGGGCGCGGGTCGACGCCGCGCTGGCCGAAGCGGTGGACCCCCTCGCGGATGCTCCAGCCGTAGTTGCCTCCCTTGACGATCAGATCGATCTCTTCCCACAGATCCTGGCCGACGTCGGCGCACCACAAAGTGCCGGTCTGGCGATCGAAGGCGATCCGCCACGGGTTGCGCAGGCCATAGGCCCAAATCTCGCCCAGCGCTTTACCGCCTCGGTCGGCGAAGGGATTGTCCTTCGGCACCGCGTACTTCTTGCCCGGATCGACATGATCGACGTCGATTCGCAGGATCTTACCGAGATGCGTTTTCAGGTTCTGGCCGTTGCCGTAGGGATCGTTCGCCAGCCCGCCGTCGCCCACGGCGATATACAAGCAGCCATCGGGGCCAAAGACCAGTGTGCCCCCTTTGTGATTCCAAAATGGATGTTCGATCTGCAGCAGCCGTTCCTCCGAGTCGGGATCGGCCTTGCCCGGATCGTCTGTCGACACGCGAAACCGCGAGACGACGACCGTGTGGGGTTTGGGCGTTCCGGTGGGCGCATAGTAGACGAAGAACTGGCCGTTCTCGCGATACTTGGGATGGAAGGCCAGGCCCAACAGGCCCTTTTCGTTTTCCTTGTCCTGATAGACCACGCGCGACTCGATGTCGAGAAACGTGCTCGGTTCTTCCACGCCCGGGTCGTTGGGAAACACGTGCACGATTCCTTGCTGCGAGGGAACGAACACGCGCCCGGTCCCGTCGCCGGCATGGGTCACCAGAATCGGGCGGTCGATCCGCAATTTCGGAAAGGCGTTGACGCACTCGACGTTGCTGGGCGTCTCGGGCACGCCAAGCGAGAGGCTCTTGTCGTTAACGGCCGACGCGGCCAGCGCGAACATCTCGCCGATTTTCAACTGACGCATATGGGCCGAATCGTCGCCGACTTGCCGAATCACGATCATGTCGAGGCTGGGGACGATCAGCATGTCGTTGTCGAATTTTCCCATCGCCGCGAACGCGTCGGCCGGCACGCCCGGCCAGGCCTGCGTGCTGTTGTTCCACCACAAATAGCCGTACCGGGGGTTGAGCTCTTGCGACGTGTGCGTCGCCTCGGTCACCCAGGTGGAAGAAATCACTTTATCGCCGCGCCACATCCCCTTGTTGAGGAATAGCAGGCCGAAGCGGGCCAGGCTGCGAGCCGTTATGTGCAAGCCCGAGTAGGGAATCGGCATCCCATCGCGATCCTCCCAGGTCCAGTCACTGCGCGGGATGCCGATCTTTTTGAACACCTGCTGATCGAGCAGTTGGTCGATGTTCTGGCCGGTCGCCTGATGCACCACGGGGCTCAACAGCGACAGGCCCGAGTTGTTGTATTCCCATTTTTCGCCTGGCGCGAAATCCATCGGCAATTCTTCCAACACGAACTTGAACAGATCGTTCCGGGCTAATTGCATGTTGTCGCTGTGCGCGCCGGAGGTCATCGAGAGCAATTGGCCAACGGTGATCTCGCGCTTTTGCGGTGGGTTGGCGGCGGGAAAAAAATCGCCGATTTTGCTGTCGAGCTTCAACTTGCCCGAGGCGATCGCCAGCCCGGCCGCCGTGCTGGCAAACGACTTGCTGGTCGAATAGACCAGATACTGGCTCTCGGGCGTGGCCTCGTCGAAGTACCACTGGCCGACGATGCGGCCGTGCCGCACCACCATGCCGGTCTTGCTGCCGTTGTCTTTCAACCACTGGCCCACCTTCGCCAGAGCGTCGGAGAACATCGACTGCGTTTCGGGCGGGACCACTTGCCAGTCGGCCGTCGGAAACACGGTTTGCGCCCCGGCCGGCACGGAAGATACCGACAACAAACAGCATGCAAGCAGCGCGCGTCGCAGAGCAGAGAATCTCATCGGTCGGTTTCCTCGGGTGTCGGTCTATAGTCCAGAGAGAGGGGAGCGGGTCAGTCAGACGCCATGATACGTGCAACCTCCGGGTAATTGCAAACCGCCGGCGGGCGCGGGGCGGCAATAGCATTCCTGCCCAAAAAAGACGATGCCGATCGAAACTTCACGCTGCGCGATTGGTTAAATGTTTTGGAGCACGTCTAACCACAGGGAAGCGGTGGGTTGACCGGAAACGAGCAAAACGAGCCGACGCTGCGCCATTGGATCGGCTGCCTTGCCATGGTGGCGCTTTTCGTCGCCGCGCTGGGGCTGGCAGCCGTAGTTGTCGATGCTTTGTTGAGCGCCAGATAATCACCCTGGCCGGTCGACCGCCAAGGTCGTTCGCTTCTACGCGCCAGCACCCCACCGTTCAGGCGCCGATAACCGCCCTGTGTCTCCCGGTGGACGCGCGCCGGCGGCGCGGATAGACTCGTCTGCCTGGCGATTTCGTCCTGCTCGGCCAATCTCACCGCTAAGGATTCTGCCCCCATGGTCCGCATCACTCCCCACCAAGGCTATTCGACCGGCCGGCCTCCCACGATTCCCAAGCCCGATCATCCGGTGGACCCGATCATCGTGACCGTGCAGCAGGGAGTGCCGGTGACGTATGGCGACTGTCACGGCGTTGGGGTGCGGGTCGTGCATCCGATGAATCCCAACGCGGCGTCGAAGAACATGAGCCTGACGATGTTCTTTGTGCCGCCCCACGCCGTGCTGCCGCCCGGTTCGCACGAGACCGTAGAGACGTACGTCATTCTGGAAGGGCAGGGACGCATGACGTTTGCCAGTTTTCAGCGCGACGTGAAGAAAGGCGATTTCGTCTATCTCCGCCCGTGGTGCGAGCACGGCATCGAGAACACGGGCATCGAGCCGCTGCTGGTGCTGATCGCCACCTCACCCCCCAATCCGTGACTTGCAGCGGATACCGGTGAGTGGAGTGTCATCGTGGCACAGATCGCGCGCAAAGCGAGCCGTTTTGGCAGCTAGTACGCGCGATGGCAGTGCATTGCTTGCGGTGGTGCGGTCCCGAGTTTCAACGAGTTACGCGCCGCGGCTGGTTTGTGCGAGGTTCGGCATCCGCTTTGCACCCCCGCGACAACATCCACCACGGATCACGGGAGACTTGATTCTCTCAGCCTCTATTTTTCACGGAGGGAAAACCATGTTAGTGCTCAGTCGCAAGCAGGGCGAAACGCTGCAAATCGGCGACAACATCACGGTCAAGGTGCTGGAGGTTCACGGGCGCGTCATGAAGATCGGCATTGAAGCGCCCAGCAATGTTAAAATCTTGCGCGGTGAATTGGAAAACTGGAAAATCGCGCCGCTGCGGCCCCTTTGCCGCCGTACGGTTGCCTTGATGGCTGCCGCCGGTTAAGCCATGCGCCGAATCGGAGACACGCGAACGTTCGTTTGCACGGCCTGCATACAAGAAGCGGGCCGTGCCGTGGCAGTCCAACCCGCCAAAACCCCACGAGCCAGGAGCCGCCCGCCCGGATTCCTCGCTCGGTGGGATGTGCCCGCCAGAAATCCCACCATCGCCCCGCCACCCGCGATCCCACTGGTCAGGCCATCCTGGTCGTGAGCTTTGCGATCGATTGCTGAATGCGCCCCGCGTCGAGCGTGAACGTTCGGACCTATCCGGCGTGCAGGCCGCCGCTGGCGTTTCTTGCACGTCGGGCCGGCAACGGCTAAGGTAAATGGGACCTCCGGCGGCCAATCAACACCAGCTCCAGGGTTGGAACACGCGCCTATGGACCAGAACCAGCCGATCGTCCCGCAGCACGTGCGATTTTCTCGACGCACGGCCGTTCAGGCCGGGGCCA
>JBGQKM010000058.1:0-23496 GCA_041499515.1 Planctomycetia bacterium
CACGCCAGCCGACTGCTGGAACATCGTCAGCACGATCGCAGCGTGCACGATTTAGGATTCATTTTCCTCAACACGTACCGGCCGTGGTACGAGCTGACGCACGACGAGCATCTGCATCAGGTGCTGATTCAGGCCGGCCGCACGCTGGCCTTGCGATTTCAGGAACGAGGTCAATACCTTTGCTCGTTCATTGGTCCGCAGTCGCTTTTTATCGATATCATGATGAACGTACCGCTGATCTTTTACGCCGCTGGCGAAACGGGCGACAAGGATTTGAAACGCATTGCGACGGCCCATTGTCGCACCACGCGCGATACGCTGGTGCGGCCAGACGGTTCGACGGCGCATGAGGGAATCTTCGATACGAAAACCGGCAAGTTTATCGGCCAGGCGACACACCAGGGATTGCGCGCGGACAGCCATTGGGCGCGCGGATTGGCATGGTCGTTGTATGGCTACAGCCAGGTGTATGGATTGACTGGCGAACTGGAGTTCCTGGACGTCGCCGAGCGGAACGCCGATTTTTGGCTGACGCATTTGCCCCAGGATCGCGTGCCCTACTGGGACTTCGCGGTCGATCGATCCGCACCCTTGCCCTGCGGGCCGCAAAAAGATTCCTCGGCAGCCGCGATCGCGGCCAGCGGCTTGCTGGATCTCGAACGGCAAACCCGATCGCTGGATCGAGCCGTGGCCTATCGGCAGACGGCTTTGGCCATGCTCGATGCATTGGTCGAGCCTGAGTACCTGGCCAGCGCCACGCCACACTGGGAAGGCGTACTCAAACATGGGGTCTATCACACCGCCAAGAATCTGGGGGTCGACGAATCGGTCATGTGGGGCGATTATTTCTTCGTCGAGGCACTGACGAAAGTCGTTATGCCTCTTGTTCCCCACCCGCGTGCCACTTGAAAGGGTGAGCGGCGGCAATTTTGAGGAGACATTGCATGAGATGGCAGAATGATTATTTCGCGAAATTGGTTGAGCTTTGCCGGCAATACTCGTTATATTTCGGTCTGGAACCGAGTCGATCACCGACAGCCTCTGCCGAACGCCAGATCGTCTTTGAAGTCTTGCGGTTGGTCCGGCGTGTCCATCTGACCGGGAGCGGACAGGGAATGCTGAATCACGTCTGCGGGTAGTCCGGGCCGGTGGTTCATCATGATGGGGCAATGCGTTTTTCTTGAGGAGAGGGACATCATGCGTTCAACAACTTTGCGTGGCCGGAGCCATCGGGGCTTTCGGCCGCGGGTCGAATCGCTGGAAAATCGCTTGTGTCTGAGCGTCACCGTTACCACGGTGGCCCTTCACCACGGCAACGAATTGAAAATCGTCGGCGACAGCGCCGCGGACACGGTCAATATCTCGGATCAGGGAAATGGTCACGTCGATGTGACCGACGGCGGCGGAAACGCGCTGGGTTCGGCCGACGACGTCCACCTGATCAAGTTCGAGGGGGCCGACGGCACCGACACGGTCAACTACACACTGGTGAATACTCTGACCCACTCGGAAGCGATTGAGCTGGAATTGGGCTCCGGAGGTGGCGGCACGGCGGACCTCGATTTGTCCAAGGGCGTGACCGGCGCGAACTTGCGCGTCGGAGTCGAAGGCAATACCGGCGACGACTCGATTTCAGTGACCCTGGGGAGCCTCTCCGCGGCCCATGTTGGTCTGTACTTGGACGGTGGGGCCGGAAGCGACGACCTTTCCGTCACAGGCGCGGCTGCAAATATCAGCGCCGACTCGGCGCTTCGCATGGCCCTCTACGGCGGCCGCGGAGACGATTCGATTACGGGCACATTCGACGGCCAGATCCTTGGACGATTCTCATATGACGCCAGCGGCGGTTCGGGCGACGATACGATCGTCGGCAACATCACGATCGACTCCGGCAGCACCGGAAAGGTGCACGCGGCCGCGGGCGGCGGCGGCGGAAACAATCAGGTGACGCTCAACGTAATCGATAATTCCGGAGGCGCCGGCAGCAGCACGCTGGCAAAGCTGCACGCGACGATCTTTGATTTTCATGGAACCGATACGCTCGTTCACACCGACAACGTGACAGTCGTTACCGGAAAAGGCCACCAACACGGCGATCACGAAGGTCACGAAGATCACGGAGGTCGCGGAGGTCATGATCACGATTGAGCGTCGTTAAGCGTGGGCAATTTCACGGGGGCACGAGCAGCCAACTCGTGTCCCCATGTTCATTTTCCGCCGAGGCAAAAGCCCGCCCTGGCCCCGCCAGTATCGCATCGTGTCGCGGCCGCTATACTTAGGTTCATGGGGTCCTTGAGCGTTCCGCGCTACCGAATCGCACTGTTAGGCGCCGACACGACTACACTTGCCATCGCGCGCGCCATCTTGACCAGCGACCATTTCGGATTATTCGGCGCGTGTGAATTGGAGAACAACTCGAATGCGCCAGACTCCGCGTCGATTCGCGCTCTGCTGGGGCACGGCAGGCGAGTCGACGCCTGGGAGACCCTGCTCGACCAGGAATCGGTCGACGCCGTGGTCGTCGCCCGCGACGACGATCAGGATCGCCGTGCGGAGCAGCTTCGCAAGCTGATTCAGGCAGGGGTGCCTCTCCTGGTGTCGCATCCGGTGGTCGATTCGATGCTGGTCTATTACGAGTTGGACATGATTCGTCGCGAGACCGGCTGCGTCGTTGTCCCCTATTTGAGCGAACGTCATCATCCGGCGCTGCGTGAGCTTGCCGACACGGTTCGGCGGGGCACCGACTCGCCGATCGGCAAGGTCGAGCAGGTCACGATCGAGCGGTGCATCGCCCAGCCAACGAGGACCAACGTGGTTCCGCAGTTCGCCCGCGACGTCGACCTGATTCGCGGCCTGGCGGGCGACATGACGCGTCTAGGCGCAATGGCGGGGAAGAGCGGAGATTCGGCCTTTGGCAGTTTGGGGGTTCAGATGTCGGGGCCCGAAGGCACGGTTGCCCGCTGGTCGGTGGTTCCCGTGCAGGCGGCCCAGGGGGCTCGCATCACGCTAGTGGGTTCCAGCGGCAAGGCCCTGCTCGACATTCGGCCCGAACATGAGCCGTGGTCGATGGAACTGACGTCCCAAGGCCAGACGCAGACCAGGCGTTACGACGAGTGGGATGCGGCGGCTGCCGCGCTGGACGCGTTGGCCGCGGCGATACGCGGCGAGCCGTCGGCACCGGACTGGATCGATGCGGCCCGGAGCGTCGAACTGGCCGAAACGATCGAGCGCAGCTTGCAAAAGTCTCGCACCATCGATCTGTACTATGAGGACCATACCGAGGAAGGAACGTTCAAAGGAACGATGACTTCGGTGGGTTGCGGCCTGCTGTTGCTGGGGATGTTTCTGCTGGGGGTCGTGGCGATTGCCGACCAGTTGGGACTGCCATACGTTCGCAGTTGGCCCTATGTGCTGCTGGGAGTTTTTGGCCTCTTTCTGGTTTTGCAACTGTTAAAGCTCACGGCCCGCCAGCATGAGCCCGAACCGCACGACCGAATTCTTTCGGAATCTCCCCCGCGCTCGCGCAGCTAGCGGACGGTTGCTGGCGTTATTTCCCGTCGGCCTGGCCGATTATTGCCGCCGAACATGTCTTGAGACCTTGAATCTTGGCGAGTTGGGCAAAGATTGTCGATTATTCCTGTTGTTTCGACCTGCGGTTGCCGATTCATTGGACGAAAGGCGACCGGACCATCGTCGTCGTCCTCGGGGATGAACCAGAGGTTGAAATGGCGCTCCGTCGGCATGTGACACTAACCGCGATTGTTTTGGGGTGCTGCCTGACGGGTTTCAGCTCCGTCGGCTGCGTCGGCCGAGGTATTTTCCCGCGAGGCTGTCACGCGGTTGGCGCCGATGATTCATCGTGCGGGGGAGGCTGTCCGGTCCGGTCAGGACGCGTGGTTCGTTGTCGCGATCGCAACTGCAAGCAGCACGGACTTGACGGCCAGGGCGGCCCAGACGGCCCGAATGGCCCACAGGCCGAGCCTGATCCGGCAGCCATGCTGCTTGGCCGGTTCCATCCGGTACCTACGAGGCCCGTGTTCGGTTTTGCCGGGGTCAGTGCGACAGAACCTGTGCCGATCATTCCTGTCCCCACCCCTGCTCATCTTCCGCCGTCGGGCGAAGAGCCTCAGGAATTGCCGGAGTTGCCGGCAGTGGAAGAGCCAACGCCGGTCGAGCCGATCGAAGCCCGCCGCCGCGACAGGTCTCCTTCACCTGGCCAGCGCGGCGGCGCGATCCCGGCATCAGCGAGTTTTCTGACTCGTTAAATTGGGCGATGCACGCTCAGGCTAACGGCCCCGTAGCGCGTCAAGCTGGGACGTTTATTCCGGCTGGAATGGCCCTTTGTTATGCCCTTGCGGCAGCTGGCCGATCTAGCTTTCGTGCCCCTAACATCCGCGCGTGTCTCGACGTCGTTTCCATCGACGGCGGTCAACACAGCTCTGGCGTCGGCCGTGGCTGTCCAACCTCAATCATCCCCGCTCCGTTATGTCCTACCGATCTGTTCGCGCTTGGGTCCGAGCTTCGAGGCGGCTGTGTCTTGGATTGACGATGGCAGGCGCGCTCGCCTGCTCGACAATCGGCATCGCTTGCGGCTCTGAGCTGCGTCGCACTGCCACGGTCAAGCTGGTCCAGCAGGTCCGGCCCTCGATCGTCAACATCCACGGCCAAAAGACGCTGGCTCCCGGTGAAGAGGGCTATCGCCGTGGCGAGCCGCAGAATGTCAACGGCATGGGCACCGGCGTCGTCATCGACCCGCGCGGCTATATTCTCACCAACTACCACGTGGTCGAGGGAGTGAAGGAAATCGAGGTCACGCTGGCCACCGACAAACGGCCGCATATCGCCACGCGAATCTCGCACGACGCCAAGACCGATCTGGCGATCATCAAGATCGACGTCGCAAAAAAGCTGCCGGTGATCAACATCGGCACATCGAGCGATCTGATGATCGGCGAACCGGTCATCGCGATCGGCAACGCTTACGGGTACGAACATACGGTGACCCGCGGGGTCATCAGCGCTCTGCATCGCTCGGTGGCGGTCAGCGACACGCAAAAGTATCGCGATCTGATTCAGACCGACGCCAGCATCAATCCGGGTAATTCCGGAGGACCCTTGTTGAACATCGACGGCGAGATGATCGGCATCAACGTCGCGGTGCGAGCCGGCGCGCAGGGGATCGGTTTCGCGATTCCGGTGGATATGGCCGTGACGATAGCCGCCGAGTTGATGGGCGCGCAGCACAACGCATGGCACGGTATCGTTTCGAAGCAAACGGGTCCCACGGTCGTCAAGCAGTGCGTGGTCGGGCAGGTCGACGATGAAAGCCCGGCCGCGAAATGCGGCTTGCAACCCGGGGACGTGATTGTCTCAGTTGGCGAGGATCCCGTGGCGCGCGCCTTGGATCTCGAGCGGGCTCTGTTGGGTCGTCAGCCGGGCGAAGAGGTTTCGCTCACCGTGCACCGCAATCAACAGCCGGTGACGGTGAATCTGGTGTTGGCTTCCGCTCCGAAAAGAATGACCGAGAGCGAACGCATTTGGGAGACGATCGGGCTGCGATTGGACCCGGTGGGCGCCGCGCAGTTGAGGGGATATCAAAAGCAGTACCGCGGCGGACTGCGCGTGACCGACGTACGCCCCGGAAGCCCCGCCGCGAAAGAAAACATCCAGCGAGGCGACATTCTCTTGGGCATGCACGTGTACGAGACGATAACTCTGGAGAATGTCAGTTACGTTTTGAAGAATCCCGAGTTCACGTCACTCCAGCCGCTGAAGTTCCTGATTCTGCGGAACGAAGCCACGTATTACGGCCACCTTTCGGTATCTTCGACGCACAGGTAGCCGCACGGGCGGCTTGCCACTGTTGGCCGGAATCCTGCTTCCGCCATCTCCGCCAGCCGGCACCTTCCGGACGCCCCACGAGCCGCCAGAACCGGCTACAATCATCTGGATTGGCTCGTATCTCAATCTACCGTCCCGGCGTGGGAGCTGGCCTGGCCTTATGGAATCGGAATTCATCCGCTGGCTTCGCGATCGGCTGCCGTCCCATCCCCTGTTGGCCCTGGGTCCTGGTGACGACGCCGCTATTTTGCGTTGGGGACAGAATGCCCAGTGCGCGTTGACCGTCGACATGCTCACCGAGGGAATCGACTTCGAGCTTTCCAAGGTCGCGGCGGCGCGAGTCGGCCGCAAGGCTTTGGCCGTCAGCTTGAGCGATATGGCGGCGATGGCGGCGCGGCCGCTGGGCGCGCTAGTGGCGCTGGCACTACCGCGCGACGGTGCCCTGGCGCTGGCGCAGCAATTGTATGAGGGACTCATTCCGCTGGCCGAGCAGTACCAATTGGCGATCGCCGGCGGCGACACGAATACTTGGGATGGGCCGTTGGTGATCAGCACAACGCTCGTGGGCGAGGTCACGCCAAGCGGGCCCTTGCTGCGCGGCGGAGCGCAGCCGGGCGACAGCATCGTGGTCACGGGCACTTTTGGCGGTAGCCTGCTGGGCCATCAATTCGACTTCGAGCCTCGGGTCAAGGAATCGCTATGGTTGAAAAGCCATTATCCTTTACATGCCGGCATCGATGTGAGTGACGGGCTGTCGCTCGATCTGTGGCGACTGGCCGAAGAAAGCGGCTGTGGAGCCGAGTTGGACGTGAGTAAGATACCCCTGGCCTCCGCGGCATTCGAGCGGGCCCGACAACTGAATGACGGCTCGACGGCGTTGGACCACGCGTTGGGTGATGGCGAGGATTTCGAACTGATTCTGGCCGTGCCGCCGCAGGCGGCCGGAGAAATGGTCGATCAACAGCCCCTCGAGTGCGGCCTGACGCGCATCGGCCGGTTCGTTGCCGAGCGAGGGCTGTGGCAGATCGACGAGTCCGGGGCGCGCAGCGCGTTGACGCCACGCGGTTTCGAGCACTAGAGCAGTGCCATGATCCGATCGCAATTCACATTTCGCGCCGCTGACGAGGCTGACACCGAGCGGCTGGGCCAGGCGCTGGCCCAAGTGCTTTGCGAGGGGAGCATCGTGGGCTTGCAGGGTCCGCTGGGGGCTGGCAAGACGCGCCTGGTTCAGGCCATCGCCACCGCTTGCGGCGTCGATCGCCGCGAAGTCGTCAGCCCCACATTCGTGCTGGTGCACGAGTATCATGGTTCGCGACCGATTTATCATCTCGACGCCTATCGGCTTCGCGACGAAGATGAGTTTTTGCAACTCGGGGCCGACGAGTATTTCGGTCCTCCGAACGTCGTGTTTGTCGAATGGGCTGAGCGCGTCGCCCGCTGCCTGCCGGAGGACAGAATCGAGATCGTCATCACGACGCTGCCGGACGATGCGCGGCAATTCAAAATCGTCGGCCATGGGGCGCAGTCGGCCGCCATCGTCAAGCAGCTAAAAGTCGAGGCCGCGAAGCCGTCCTGAAGCATTTCAACACGAACGGTCCCGACGACCGCGACGCGCCCGTTTTGTCGCGGGAATTTCGCAGCATTGGGACCGCTGGCGGCGTTTTGAATCGAGCTGCTAGAGGATATATTTGCTCAAGTCCTCGTCCTGCGTGAGCTTTTGGAGTCGCTCTTTGACGTACGCCCGGTTTACGATCACGCGGCCGGTGTGCATTTCGGAGGCCTCGAAGCTCAAATCCTCCAGCAGTCGTTCCATGATCGTATACAACCGGCGGGCGCCGATGTTCTGGCTCGTCTGATTCACGTGAAAGGCGTATTCGGCCAGTGATTCGATCGACTCGGGTTCGAACTCGAGTTCGATGCCCTCGGTTCCCAACAGGGCTCGGTACTGTTTGGTCAGTGCGCTGCTGGGCTCGGTCAGAATTCGCACGAAGTCATCGCACGTGAGATCCTTAAGCTCGACGCGAATCGGAAAACGGCCTTGCAGCTCAGGCATCAATTCGCTCGGCTTGGCGCGATGAAACGCGCCGGCAGCCACGAACAAGATGTGGTCGGTCTTCACGTAGCCGTACTTGGTTTGCACCGTGGTGCCTTCGACGATCGGCAGCAGGTCGCGCTGCACGCCTTGGCGCGAAACGTCGGCTCCGTGCGACTCGCTGGACACGACCTTGTCGATTTCGTCGATGAACACGAGTCCCAAATTCTCCGCCAGCTCGATCGCTTTGGCGTGGACCTTCTCTTGATTGATCAAGGCGTCGCACTCTTGTTCGAAGAGCACGCGGCGGGCTTCGCTCACGTTCATTTCGCGGCGTGTGGCGTGCTTGGGAAGGATTTTTTCGAACATGCCCTGCAGATCGAGATCGGCCTGCTCCAGGCCCATGCCAGTGAGCATCAGGGGCGCGGCCTTGTGTTCGATCGTCAGCTCGACTTTGCGATCCTCCATTTCTCCCGCGGCCAATTTGGTCCTGATTTTTTCTCGCGTACGCTCATAGCGTTCGGGCGAGGCGGCCGTGTCGGCGCCGACTTCGTACGTCAGCGGAGCCGGCGCCAGTAGATCCAACAGCCGCGATTCGGCGTGGGCGCGAGCTTCGTCTTCGACGGTCTTTCGCTCCGTTTCGCGGACCAGCGCGATCGAATTCTCAACCAGGTCGCGAATCATGCTTTCCACGTCGCGGCCGTAGTAGCCGACCTCGGTGTATTTCGTGGCTTCGGCCTTGATGAAAGGCGCGCCGGTGAGCTTGGCCAGCCGCCGCGCAATTTCGGTTTTGCCGACGCCGGTGGGGCCGATCATGAGGATGTTCTTGGGGGCGATTTCGGCGCGCATTTCCGGCGGAAGCTGCTGACGCCGCCAGCGATTGCGCACGGCGATCGCCACGGCCCGTTTGGCCTCCTGCTGGCCGACGATGTGCCGATCCAATTCGGCCACGATCTGTCGCGGCGTCAGGTCGCGCATGGCAACACCTCCACCACGATGTTGGTGTTGGTAAAGACGTCGATGCCGGCCGCGATCTCGAGGCTCTTACGGACGATCGTGGCGGCATCGAGATCCGAGTGCGCGATCAAGGCCCGGGCGGCGGCGACCGCAAAATTTCCGCCCGACCCGATCCCCAACACGCCGTCGGTCGGCTGAATCACGTCGCCGTTTCCAGTCACCAAGAGCGTGTTGCGCGCGTCGACGACCGCCAAGAGGGCTTCGAGCCTCCGCAGCGCGCGATCGGTGCGCCAGTCCTTGGCCAACTCCGTGGCGGCGCGAGTGACATTCGAGGGAAAGTCCCGCAGCTTGGCTTCGAAACGTTCCAGCAACGCAAACGCGTCGGCGCTACTGCCCGCGAAACCCGTGATGACCTTGTTGTCCATCAGCCGCCGAATTTTCACCGCATCGGCCTTCATGACCGTGTTGGCCAGCGTCACTTGGCCGTCGCCGCCGAGCGCAACCGTGCCCTTGTGCCGCACGCTGAGGATCGTTGTTGAGCGAGTTTTCATGATCGCACGTCGCCTTCCGAAGTAGTCGAAGCAAAAAACCGTTTCGTAACCATGCTAACCCCACGGACCTCGACCCGGCTAGGGGCGGCCAATCCAAAAGCGCCAGAGAGCCTGAAACGCTAACGCGTGGTTCGTCGTATCGCGATCAAACGGTTGCGTCCGAAGTTTTGTCTGAAAAGCCTTCCAGACGCGAACCGAAAGTGATTTTCTGCCCCAGCGTGGCCGCCAGGCGAGAGAGATATTCCTTGCGCGAGATATTGACGGCGCCGAAACGAGCCGTGTGTTCGGTGCACTGCTGAATATCGAACAGCGAATAACCGCGCGCTTGCAGGTGGACCATCAAATGCACCAGGGCGACCTTCGAGGCGTCGCGCACCCGGTAGAACATCGATTCGCCGGCGTACAGCCCGCCAAGGGTTATGCCGTAGGTGCCGCCGACCAATTGGCCATCCTGCCAGACTTCCACGCTGTGTGCATGGCCCATGGCATGCAATCGGGTGTACGCCTCGATCATTTTTGGCGTAAGCCAGGTGTTGTGGCCGCGGTCTCCAGCCGTGGCGCAACCGTGAATGACGCCGGCAAAGTCACGATCGCAAGTCACCTCGAATTGTCCGCCACGGCAGGTGCGCATCAGCCGGCGGGAAACGTGAAATCGATCGAATTCAAAAATCGCGCGAGGATCGGGTGACCACCACACGACAATGTCGGCGCCATCGAAAATCGGCCAGGGAAAAATCCCGTGCGCATACGCGTCCAACAGCCACTCGGCCGTAAGCCGGCCGCCAAAGAGCACGACACCCTCGGGTTCAGCCAGCTCGGCCGGCGGAAAGAATTTCGACTTGGGAAGCGCAAACGCCACAATTCACCTGACAAACTGCGCGCTGCCGCATCGCGTGCCTGTGTTGAATGCTAGGACATGCACTGGAAAATTGCTATACTCGAAAACGGCTTTGCGCCGGCATCTTGGCGCGAAATCAATACGGCCAGGCCGCCACGCTTTTGCGTCAAACGTCGAGCACGGAGCCCCGATGGACGAGTTTTCTACGCGATCCCAGCAACCCGCGCCACGGCACGACGAAGGGCTGGCACATGTTCGCTTGCCATGGCTGCTTGGGATGCTGATCTTGCTTTTGATTTTGTGGCTGCTGCCCAACTTTGTCGAGCAGATTTCGTATTCGATGATTCGCGGTCGCCAGCGGGCTGAAGTCGCGGACGCCCGCGAGCGGCTCAGGGACCCGACCCTGACGGATATTTCGCGGCAATTTGTGGTCGTGGCCAAAGCCATCGGGCCCAGCGTCGTGCACATCGACACCGTGCAAGTGGTCACCGACAACCGCGACGAATTGGCCAATTTGTTCTCGCCGCGCCAATACCAGGCTCAAGGCCAGGGTTCCGGCGTCATCGTTGACGAAGCCGGTTACATTCTCACCAACTACCACGTCGTCGAAAACGCCCGCGAAATCCAGGTCAAGCTCAGCGACAATGAAACCCAATCGGGGGAAATTGTCGGGCTTGATCCGGGCACCGACCTGGCCGTCCTGAAAATTCGGCCCGGGGGATTGATCGCGGCCCAATGGGGCGACAGCGATGCATTACAGGCCGGCTCGCTGGTGTGGGCCGTCGGGAATCCCTTGGGCCTCGACCGCAGCGTCACGTTTGGAATTATCAGCGCCAAGAATCGCCGCGGTTTGACCGGCAGCCCCTATCAAGACTTCTTGCAAACCGACGCCGCAGTGAATCCCGGCAACAGCGGCGGACCGTTGGTCGACGTCGCCGGAAAAATCGTCGGCATCAACACCGCCATTGCCGGCCGCGCGCAGGGGATTGGCTTCTCGATTCCCAGCCGTCTGGCCAAGGAGGTCTACGAGACACTGCGCTCCTCCGGCAAGGTCGAGCGTGGCTGGCTGGGCGTGGAACTGAGCGATGTCACGCCCGAACTGGCCCGAAAACTCGAATTGAAGACGCTGGAAGGCGCATTGATCAAAACGGTATTGGCCGGCGCTCCGGCGGATAAAGCAGGCATTCAGGCGGGGGACGTGATCGTCGAGTGGAACGGGCATCCTCTGGCCGATGCCACGGAACTGACCCTGCTCGTGGGGAAAACGGAAATCGGTTCTCAAGCCGCTGCCGTCGTGATTCGCGATGGAAAACGGATCAAAGTTGAAATCAAGATCGAAGCGCGTCCTTCTGTTGCCGTCCGCCGCTAGGAGGGGATTGGCCGCTTGGTTCGCTTGATCGGAAAAAAATCGCGGGTGTATAATCACTGCTTGCCCCTCCACTCGATTGCCACGGCGCGTGGCTTCGCTTTGATCGTCAGGAAATGCCGGTGTCTTTTACAATGGATTTCGACACCAAGCAGCGGATCAAGCAGGCGGTCGACATCGTCGATCTGGTCGGCGGTTATCTTCCGCTACGGCGCGAAGGGCGGGGTTTCAAAGCGCTATGCCCCTGGCATGACGACACGCGCCCCAGCCTGCAAGTGAACCCAGAACGGCAGTCGTTCAAATGCTGGGTCTGCGACGTCGGGGGGGATATCTTCAGCTTTTTGATGAAGATCGAGGGGATTGAATTCCCCGAGGCCCTGGCGATGTTGGCGGATCGGGCGAATATCCGCCTGCAGCCGGCGGGGCGCGGCGATCAGCCCGGTCCGGTGGACGAGAAACGTACGCTGTATCGGGCCATGGCTTGGGCGGACCAGCAATATCACGAGTGCCTGCTCAACGACACGGTGGCGGCAGCGGCACGCGACTATTTGGCTCAGAGGGGGATTTCGCCCGAGAGCGTCCGCCGCTTTCAATTGGGATTTGCCCCGGATGATTGGAGCTGGATCGGCGAGCGCGCTCGCGGAACTTCGTTTACATCCGGCATGTTGGAACGCATCGGCCTGGTTAGCCGGCGCCGGCAGGGCCCAGGGTATTACGATCGGTTCAAGGGCCGCGTGCTGTTTCCCATTTTCGATTCGCAAGGCCGCGCGGTAGGCCTGGGCGGTCGCGTGTTGCCGCAGTTGGCCGCCGACGACACCGCCAAATACGTCAATTCGCCCGAGACGCCGTTGTTCTCGAAGAGTCATTTGCTCTACGGGCTGAACATAGCGCGCGATGCGATTCGCAAAACCGGCGCGGTGATGGTCACCGAGGGCTACACCGATTGCATCATGGCGCATCAGTTTGGTTTCGAAAACACGGTAGCCGTGTTGGGCACGGCTTTGGGCGCAAGCCATATTCAACTGCTGCGGCGTTTTGCCGATCGAATTCGCGTGATCCTGGTTCTCGACGGCGACGAAGCGGGACGGCGACGTGCCAAGGAGGTTTTGGAGTTGTTCGTGGCCGGCAACGTCGATCTGCGCGTGCTCACGCTCCCGGAGGAAATGGATCCGGCCGAATTCCTGTTGCAAAAGGGCTCCGACGCGTTCGAAACGAGCGCCGCCTGCGCAGTCGACGCCCTGACCCACGCGTTTCGCGCGGTGACCGCGGGTCTCGATTTGCAAGCAGACGTGCATGCTGCCGGCCAGGCACTGGAGCAGTTAGTAGGCACGATTGCCAAAGCGCCGCGGCTGCGGGCCGATACGCAAGTGGAAGACCGCTTGCGCGAAGAAAAGTTCCTGCAGAGGTTGGCCGTCGATTTTCGCGTGCCCGAAGCGCAAGTTCGCCAGCTTGTCACGCAATTGCGGAGAAAAGCGGGGTCTCGGCCGTCGTCGTTGGCGGCGACTGCTAGCGTGGCGGAGAAAGTCGACCCGCTGGAACGCGAATTGCTCGAGATTTTGCTGCATTTTCCGGAAAAGATCCAGCAGGTTGTGAGCGTGATCCAACCTGCGCAGATTGTCGGACCGGCGTGCCGCCGCGTGTTTTCACAATGCGTCGAACTGTCCGCGGCGGGAGTTTTTCCGAACTTCGAGCGACTGTTATTGGAGATTGACGACCCAGTGGTTAAAAACTTGCTAGTCGAGCTGGACGAAAGTGGGCGGATGAAAGCCAACGCTGAAGTCGACGTTCGACTGCGGGACGTGTTGGCCGGTTTCGAGCGCCGGCAACAGGAACAACGGATTCAGGGCTGCACGACGGCCTTGAAACAACGCCATTTAGCAGAGGAGGACGAGCTGGCCGTGTTGTTGGAGCTTGAACAACATCAACGGACCCGGCAACAAGAACAAGACGAACGAGCCCGGCTGGGTATTTCCGAGCCCACGGAAGGGTAGGATGCTCTGGCCGGTCGATCGACACTCCAGGCGAGCATGAAGCGAGCCGCGGCGTGACGATCCATCTGAAGTCAATCGGCACCCGCAGTGCCAGGGAGGATTTGACAGGTGGACCATTCAAACAAGGATTTGGACGAACTGGTCTCCAAGGGCAAGACCCAAGGTTATCTGACCTACGATCAGGTGAACGACTACTTGCCCGACGAAGCGGTCAACCCCGAGAAACTCGATAGTCTGCTCATCGCTCTGGACGAACTGGACATCGAACTGGTCAACGAAGCGCCTTCGGTCGCCGGCGCCGGAACTGACGGCCGCTCGATTCTCGGCGACGGCCATGCCCAGGAAGGCTCGGAAGCCCCAGATTTCCTGACGGCCATTCCGGCCAAAGAATTGCCCAAGCTCAGCGACGACCCGGTCCGCATGTACCTGACCCAAATGGCGGAGATTCCGCTGTTGACTCGGGCCCAGGAAATCGCGTTGGCCAAGAAGATCGAGGTCACACGCAAGCGGTTCCGCCGCACGGTGCTGGGCTGCAATTATACGATGCAGGCCACGATACGCACGCTGCGTGAAGTGCATTGCGGTGCCCTGCCCTTCGACCGCACGATCAAGGTGTCGTTGACGGAGCGGTTGACCAAGGAACAGATCATGGCGCGCATGCCGCACAATTTGCGGACGCTCGAGCATCTGCTGGCGCAGAACCGGGGCGATTTCAAAAAGCTCATCAGCAAGAGCACGGATCCGGCCGAAACAGCCGCCGCGCGCAAACGGTTTTGCCGCAGTCGTAGGAAGAACCTGACCCTGGTCGAAGAGCTCAGCTTGCGCACCCGCCGCGTTCAGCCGATGGTGCGGCAATTGAAGGAGATGTCGTGGCGTATGGACGCCTTGCGGGCTCGGCTGGCTCATTCGAAGGACAACTCGCTGACGAAGGACGAGCGGGCGAACGTGCGCAAGGAACTGCGCGATCTGATGCTCATGACGCTGGAAAGCCCGACCAGCCTGCGCAAGCGTTGCGCATTGATTGAGCGGCAGTATTACGACTACGAACAAGTCAAACGGCAGCTTTCCAGCGGTAATTTGCGGCTGGTGGTCTCGATTGCCAAGAAATACCGCAATCGGGGCTTGAGCTTTCTGGACCTGATCCAGGAAGGCAATACCGGGCTGATGCGGGCCGTCGACAAGTTCGAGTATCGCCGCGGCTATAAGTTTTCTACCTATGCCACCTGGTGGATTCGCCAGGCCATCACGCGGGCCATCGCCGATCAGGCCCGTACTATTCGGATTCCGGTCCACATGATCGACGTTTTGTCTCGGTTGCGTAATATTTCCAAGAGGCTCTTGCAAGAGTTGGGCCGGGAACCGACAACAGAAGAAACGGCCCACGCCGCCGAAATCAGTGTCGAGGAGACACGCCGGGTGTTGAACATTGGGCGGCATCCGGTTAGTCTGGATCGGCCGGTCGGCGAGAGCGAAGATTGCAGTTTCGGTGAGTTTATCGAGGACGAAGGGACGCAAAGCCCTTTGACCACCGCCACCCATGCCATGCTCAAGGACAAAATCGAAGGTCTGCTCAAGACTCTCACGTATCGCGAGCGGGAGATCATCCGCCTGCGCTACGGCCTGGGCGACGGCTATACGTACACCTTGGAAGAGGTGGGCCGGATCTTCAAGGTCACGCGCGAACGCGTGCGACAAATCGAAGCCAAGGCCGTCCGCAAGCTGCAACACCCGGTCCGCAGCAAGCAGTTGGAAGGCTTTTTGGGCGGAGTCGCAGGTTGAGGTTTGGACTTGGACCCCCAAGCCGCTGGCTGAACGCCAGCGGCTTTTTTTGTTCAACAACATGATACAATACGGCATGCTTTGAGGTTTTAGAGAGCGAGAATCTTCCCTATGGCTGTTACCGCCGCCGCCCTGCGCGAGCTTCATCGAATTCATCGACAGTTGACGGACCTGCGTGAGCGAAAAGAACGAGGTCCCAAACAGATTCAGGCTCGCGAGGGTAACCTGACTCGGCTGGTCGATGAGTTGGCAAAGCTGCAGGCCGACCATAAAAGCGCCCGCGTCCGCAGCGACCAGAAACAATTACTGCTCAAAAGTGGCGAAGAGAAAGTCGAGACCCTGAAGGTCAAACTGAACGCTGCGGCGAGCAATCGCGAATACCAGGCACTCAAAGACCAGATTGCCGCCGACCAGATGGCCGGCAGCGTGCTGGCCGATGAGATCCTGGAAGTCATGGAGAAGATCGACGAGTTGGCGGCGCAAGTCGCCGAACAGCAACAAAAGATCGCGGTGGCCAAAGAGCAGTTGGCCAAGGCCCAACAAGGCGTCCACGAGCAGGCCGGCCAGTTGGGCACCGAAATCAAACGTCTTGAGACAGAGCTGCGCGAGGCCGAAGCGGTCCTGCCGTCGGATTTTCGAGAAAGCTATCAACGTGTGGTCAATTCCAAACAGGACGACGCGATGGCCGAAGTGCAGGGAGAATTCTGCGGAGGTTGCTATCAGCAACTGACCCCCAACAACATGGCCGAGTTGAGCATGGCGGTGGCCATCTTTTGCCGCAACTGCGGCCGGCTGATCTATCTGCCGGAAGACCGCTGCCCCTCGACCAATCGCTAGTCAGGCTGCCATTTTCTGCGAGTTTACTAGTTTACATGCCCGAAACGTTCAGGCAAAATATGGGCTAGCGGTCTCCCCGGGAGGAGGCCGCGTTTTTTGCGCCACGTTCGAGATTGTGCACATGTCCGACATGATTCCGGTGACCCGTATCGGGTACGAAAAGCTCAAAGCCGAACTGGAACACCTCGAGGGCGTGGAGATGCCCGCGATCGCGGCCCGCGTGGCGGCGGCGCGTAGCGAGGGCGATCTGAGCGAGAACGCCGAATATCACGGTTCCCGCGAATCGCAAGGCATGCTACAGGCCAAAATCAACCTGCTGCGAGACAAGCTGGCTCGCGCCGCACTGGTCGACACGTCCAAGCTGCCGAAGGACGAAGTCGTGTTTGGAGCGACCGTAGTGGTCAAGGATCTGGATTTCGGCGATGAAGAGATCTTCATCCTCGTCGGCGCTGGCGAAGAAGACTATGACGCGGGGCGGATTCTGGTCACCAGTCCATTGGCCCAGGGCTTGATGGGCAAAAAAGTCGGCGACAAGACCGAAATCCCAGTGCCCAAGGGGACGATGAGTTTCGAGATTCTCGAAATTCGGTTTGAGGGGTAACCTGCCCCTGGTCCGCAGGCGTGGTTTTCGCGTGGCGCGCGATCCGATCCAGCTCGAGCGAACTTACGACGCGCGGCCCGCCGCGAAAAATCGTAACGCGGCGATCGAGAGTCACGCGGAACCCAGACAGGGTCTCACGCTTGCGACGGTACGCGGCTGAGCTTGTCTGGATTGCGCTGCACGTAAATCGCGACAATGCGGCCCGCTTCGACGTCGATCTGGATCAGGTTGGCTGGTCGTCCGGCTTCGTACGTGGCAATGCCCGGCCGGCCGTTGATCCAGACCTCCTTGACTGCCTGCGGCGGAGACTTTTTGCTGACCCCAAGGAAATAACGCGCGACGTGGTCCGCACCATACAATGGGCGCCGCGCGGCCGGAACCTTGCCGCCCGAATCGGAGTACTCCACGACGTCTTCGGCCAACAGGCTCACCAGCCCGGCCATGTCGCCGGTGGCCAGAGTCTCGATAAACTGCTGTGTCAGGCGGCGATGCTCGGCAAACGAGGTCTGCAGCCGTGATTTTCCGGTGGCGAGCCTTTGACCTGCGCGATGAAAAAGCTGCCGGCAGTTATCCTCGTCCTTCTCGACGACTTGGGCGATCGCGGCATAATCGAAATCGAATACCTCGCGCAACAAAAACACGGCTCGTTGGACCGGGTCGAGTTGCTCCATCAGAACCAACATGGCCAGGGACAGCGATTCGGCCAGCGCGACTTGCTGGTCGGCCGCCGGGGCGGTGTCAGTCAACAGCGGTTCGGGCAGCCAGGGGCCGACGTACTGCTCGCGGACGGTGCGTTGCTTGCGCAGATGATCGATCGACAACCGCGTCACCGTGGTAGCCAGATAAGCGCTGGGTGCCGTGATGGCATCCTGGTCAGCGCGCTCGAACCGCAAGAACGCTTCTTGGACCATATCCTCGGCATCCGCGGCACTTCCCAGCATGCGATAGGCGATCGCGAACAATCTCGAGCGCTCGCGTTCAAATCCTTTTCCCAAGTCTGCTTGGGTGTCAGGTGACATGCACGGTGGACCTATCGTTTTCAATGATGGGTTTGGACGCGACCCGCACGCTCATCCCGGCGGCGATCTGCTCGGCGACTTGTTCGGCGCTGGCGAGCGTCGCATCGGCCAAGAGGCCACGCGCACCGACCCAGTCGCCCGCCACATAGAGGCCGTTGATGCCCGCGATTTGCGGTCCAGGCCGGCCGGACAAACCACCGGCCGCGGCGCGGGGCATGTCGTTGCTCACGACCATTGTGGGCAGGAATTGCTTGTGAACCAATTCGTCGCGCCAGCCGGGCTGCAGCCGGTCGAGCACGCCGGCAAGCTGTTGCTCCGACTGCCGTGGGTCGAGGGTTTCATTGCTGGAGACATACTTTAAGACGTGAATGACGGCACCGGGCGGCGGCGCCAAACGGGCAACGGCGGAATGCACCGAAAAATACCAGGGCTCGTCGATGCCCAGTGCGAACGTCAGTTTCGGGCGGGGCAAACGGCGCAGTCCGACGTCGAGCGCGGCGGCGCGCACCGGCCTGGCGTGCCGCTCCCAGGATCGCAAATGCTCTCCAGGACCGCCGCCTACCAGGTGCGCAGCCGTGGTTGGGCTACAGGCCAGCACTGCGATCTTGGCCGCAATGGTCGCGCCGCTGGCGACTCGGATGGCCTGCACGCCCGTGTCGCCGCAGACCACTTCTTCCACTTTGGCACCAGCGTGAAGTTTGACGCCCAAGGAGCGCGCCGCTTCGCGCAGAGAGTCGACCAGGGTTTGCCAGCCACCGTCGATGTAGTCGACCCCAGAAGAGATCGCCGATTGAAGTTGTGCTAGCGCAGCGCCGGCGCTGAGTTGTTCGGTATCCGCGCAGTAGGTGGCCAGGCGGACCAGGCAGCGGACAAAATCGGCCACCCGGGGCCGAAAGGCCGATTGACGGATCCAATCGTGAACACTGACCGCATCGTAGCGCGCGGTGTCGAGCCGCGGCAACACAGCCATCCATTTGGCGACCTGCCACTTGTCCTGCAAACCGAGGAGTCGCGTCGTGAGCAACGAACTGATCGTCGTCGGCAGCCGATAGGATCGATCCTGGCAGATCGCCACGCCCTGCCCGCTCGGCTGACCGGCACGGTAGGCGACGCCAAGCTCGCGGAGGATTCTGCGGGCGTCTCCGGCGCGGTACAGGGCGCGCGGCCCCAGGTTGAATGAGAAGCCTTCGTGAACCTTCGCGCGCGCAAGGCCCCCAGGTTCATGGGCTTGCTCGAATACCGCGGTTTTCAGTCCACGTTTGGCAACGAGCACCGCGGTGGTCAGTCCAGCCAAACCGGCGCCAATGACAGCAACGTCGACTGCGGCAGCGTCTATTTCGCGGTTCATGGCCACACTCCCGATCTGAAACGTCTCGGCGCACCTTCCGGCCGGCTAAGGCCATTGTAATCGACCTGTCCACAGCCAACGGGCAACATGGAAACTGTCGGCACGTGCGGCTCTTTCCACCACGTTTGGCGCAATCTCTACGATCTAAGACGAACGGAGGACCGATTCTGTGACAGATGGTGAAATAATTTTGTCACGCCTGAGTTTTGTTCTTTTTGTCGGCGTCTAAGCCCGACAGGCTTTTCTCGATCCGTCCGGCCAACTCGGCCGGGCCGATCTCGCGAACCAAAAACCGTTTCTGCGGCGACGTCTCGCCGGCCAACAGCTCGAACTGGCTTTTACGCAGCGAAAGCGCCGCGGCCAGGACGGCGATGATGGCTTTGTTGGCCTTGCCTTTTTCGGGGGCTTGCGTCACGGAGACTTGCAGGCTGCCGGCTTGCGCACCGCGGATGCCGTTGCGGCGGGCCCCGGCGTGGGCTCGCACCGGAAGAATCGTCCCTTGCGGATGGTCCTCCAGCTTGATCATGTGTCGAGGCCCTCAAACAGCGCCGAGCCGATCCGCACGATCGTGGCCCCTTCTTCGATCGCCACTTCGAAGTCATCGCTCATGCCCATCGAGAGCTCACGTAGCGAAACGCCGGCAGGGGCGTTCGTGGCCAGCCGGTCGCGCAATTCACGCAGTCTGGAAAAGTCGCGTTGCGCCGCGGTGATCCCGCCGGTGAGGCTGGCCATGCCCATCAGCCCGCGCACCGAGACGTGCCGCAATTCGGCCGCCTTTTCCAGAATTGGTCCCAGATCGTTCGGCGGCAGCCCGGTCTTGGTGGCGTCGTCGGAAATGTTCACTTCCAAAAGCACGGCCACCGGGCGGCCAAGCATGGCGGCCTCTTGGTCCAACGCGGTCAACAGCCGCGGGCTATCCACCGACTGCACGAGGCTCACCAACGGCAGCGTCCGGCGGATCTTGTTGCGCTGCAAATGGCCGATCAAGTGCCAATGAATCGCGGGATCGGGCAAGGCCGCGGCCTTGGACCACAACTCTTGCGGCCGGCTTTCGCCCAGTTCCGTGCAGCCGGCCTCGACAAGCGTTGCGGCGATCTCCGCGCCGAGATACTTCGTGACGGCCACCAGCGTGACGGCCTCGGCCGTGCGGCCGCTGCGCTTTGCGGCTGCCGCGATGCGGCCACGCACTTGGGCCAGGTTTTCCGCGATTCGTCTGGCGACGTCGCTCATGCCTCACTCGATTTCCAAAAGCGTCTTGACCTTGCCGTTGGGCAGGAACTTGGCGACCAGGAATTCGTGCATCAAGTTCTTGCCCAGCACCGTGCGAACCTCGGGGGCCGACAGCGAACGATACACCAGCCACTGTGATTTGGCGGCCTGCACGCGATATCCCACCGCGACATCCGAGGGGACGATCTCGCGTGTTTGCCCGACCGTCAATCGGCGCCAGGTCGTTTCTTTGCGCAGACGGCCGGCGTCCAAGTCGAAAAACAGCGGAGCGAACAGGCACTCGCCCTCGGCCGTTTGCGTCAGTTCCAGCCCCGCGGCGGTCGATTGCAGGTTGCCGAGCGAACGGGCACTGCGCCATTCGCCCAATGCCAGCGGTAGGACGCGAGCCCGGGGTCGCTGCCCGAGGCGCAACGTGCCCTCGCGGGTTTTGGCTTCGCCCTGAAATGTCGAAAAGCCAGCCAGCGGCAGCGTACCGCGGTACTCAATCGTCCCCGGCTGAATGCCCAATACGGCATCGGCCAGAAATAACCATCCCTCGTTGCGGGCCAGCAAGATGTGGCGCTCGAGCGCGACTTCGTCGGCGAGCCGAACCACGAGCTCCAGATAGTCGACGTCGTGATCCGATTCCCAGCAGACCTGTTCCCAGTGGCCGAGCATCGTGAGCGGCCGGCCGTTGAAACGCACCTCGACGTCCCAGGCGCCCGACCAAAGGCATTTGGGACCCACGCTCAATTCCGTGAGGATCTGTCGGCCGCTGTACGCGATGGCCAGCCGGGGGGACGAACGTTGCCAATCGGGACGCAATACGGCCAGGCCGGCCCGCTCGCTCTCGAACGCGGGCGAGGGAGAGTTTTTGCGACGCGTTTTGCGCGCGAGTCCGTTCTCGGCCAGTCGAAGGACGCGTTGGGTGGTTCGATCGTCGGCCAAACGCAAAACGGCTTGGAGCAAGTTCGCGTTCCAGCGCGGCGAATCGAGCGACGTGAACACCTGCTGGCCATTGACCCGCGTCAGACGCAACGCGTGTTGCACCATGCGGGGGTACTGTCGTTCGGCCTCTTCGTCCCAGCAGCCGCCGGTGAGTTCCTGGCCTAGGGCCTTGCAGCGTGTCCAGCAGGCAATCAAGGGGCGCAACAAGTGCAAGTGGCTGGCCTGCAACAGCCCTTCGCCGTCGAGAAGTTCGGCTGCGCCCTGGCAAAGCGTGCGACGGCCCACGTCGGCCAAAGTCTGGCAATCTTCAAGCTCTACAAACGAATAGGCCAAGGCCAGCGGCAATTCTCCATACAGCAGTTGGGTCGCCAGGGGATCGTCGCCGGCGGCGCCGCTTTGGCCGGCGATGGCGGTGAGCCGGTCGAAAAGTTCCCACCACAGCGGCTCCGGCAGATACGCCGTCAGTCGTGGCAGCACGCCGCACCAGGCCAGGCACTCCAGGCCAAGTCCGGCGCTGGCCGAGGCCGACGCCGCGCCACTCAGCCAGCAAACCGCCGCGTTATCGATGCCCGGCGTCCTGCGAGCGGACGCATCGAGGTTATCGACTAGCGCGATGAGCTTTAGCGTCGGGGCCAGGTCGGCGCCTGGCGGAAGGGCCCAGGTCAAGGGCGAACGTTTGCCGGGGAGCAATTGGTCGAGGCGACAAAACTTTCGCCGGGCCAGATGTTTGCACCAGGCGGCCCAACCCCGCGGGTCGAGGCGAGAACGATAGGTCTTGAGAACCCGGCGTGGCGTGCACGGATGCCAGGGGCCGCCGGGCCCGGTCGTGACGGATTCGCGATTTTTTTTGGGCTTCTTCGCTGCGGTGGTGGTGGCCATATATGTCGGTTCGGCTCGCAGGTCGACGGCGGCCAATGCCAGGGGCATCGGGGCCGGGAATCGTGCGAACCGGTCTGTTCCTTGGTTGCACTGTAATTGGATAAGCGGGTATCTTAACAATCGGAGGCGAGTTCAGCTTGCCCCTTGGGCATTTATTTCGGTTTAGATTCCGTGAGCTCACGCCATGCAGGGATTGCGATCGCGACATGTGCTCGAGGCGGCCGCGTGGTTTGCGGTCGTGGGCCTGACCCTCTCCGCCTGGGCCTTGGCGGCCCGTTCTGACGAGGCGGGCAGCCCGGGTGACGTGCCCAAGGTAGCCAGGCGGCCCTTGGCGAAAGATCCGTCGGGCATGAAGCGCCTGATGCCGGACTACGACGTCTGGATCGACCCCAAGAACAGGCGAGTCGTGATGGACGGCGTCGTCTGCCTGCGCGAGGGCCAGTTGGAGATGTTCGCCTGCACCAAGGGGACCAAGGAGCACGAATCGATCGTGGCGGTCGACACCAAGGCCTATGCCGTCCATGCGGCGCTGTTGGCCGTTGGAGCCGAGGTCGGCACGCCGGTGCAGTTTCAGCCCGCCTACAAAGCCGCCACGGGCACGGAAATCGAAATCACGGCGATTTGGACCGACAAGAACGGCACGGTGCACCGCGACCGGGCGAACGACTGGATTCGCGACGTGAAGACGGGCAAGCCGCTGGAATTTCCCTGGGTGTTTGCCGGCAGCGGATTTTGGGAGGACCAGGCCACCGGCGAAAAGGCCTACCTGGCCGAGTCGGGCGATTTTATTTGCATTTCGAATTTTCCCAGCGCCATGCTCGACCTGCCGGTCGAGAGCAGCCAGTCGAACGACGAACTGCTGTATGCGGCCAACACCGAAAAAATTCCGCCGCTGGGCACCCGCGTGCGGCTGGTGCTGACGCCCAAACTGAAGAAATAAGCCAAGATCGACTGGCACGTGTTGGTTTCGAATTGGCTGTCCCAATGTGGCCGTCAAGTTGTCATCCTGCGGCCCGTGCCGAAGTCCTCGACTTGTGCACCAAGATCCATATGCGCGCGCAAAAAATGATTTGCCGTTGCAAGTCGCGGCAGTGATTCACGATCGGACGTCGCGCTGATCGAGCAGAAGTTTTGCAGATCGGGCATAAGTTGGACCGTTGTGGTGGACACTTCGTTGAGGTTTGTAAGATCATGTTTGGCATCGAGTGTGTGCCACTGCTGGCTGGTCCAGCAGTGAAAAGCACGACGGAGCAAGCCACCGTCGTGACCCCCGAGAACCTTCGAGGGTTGCTGCCCGACG
>JBGQKM010000059.1:0-23271 GCA_041499515.1 Planctomycetia bacterium
GAATTCCAAGACCGGCTGCACATGTACCGTGTCTTGGCACATCTTCCCGTCATCGGCAGCATATTCGCCATTTTCGGTATGCTCGACTGGCTCGGCCACAAGGATTTTAGAAATCAGCAACGCGGAAGGTGGGCCAGGGCGTTGTTGGCGGCGGGCTTGGCGCGGGATGTTGCGGCGGCACGGGCTTCGATCAGCATCTTGATCCAGACTCCGACGTAGTGGCCGTGATCGTGATACGTGCGGCCACTGACGAGATTGCCGTCGACCACGCACGGCTCGTCGACAAAGATGCCGCCGCAGACTTCCAAGTCGAACTTGCACTTGGGAACGGTCGCCATGCGTCGCCCCTTGACTCGGCCGGCGCGGGCTGGAATCTCGACGCCGTGACAAACGCTGGCGATCGGCTTGCCGGAGTCGAAAAAGTGGCGAGTGATGTTCAGCAGGTCCTCGTCGTCGCGGATGTATTCCGGCGCGCGACCGCCGCTGAAAAAAATGCCCACGTAGTCGTTCGGATCGACGTCGGCGAAGGCCACGTCGGCGGCGATCGTGTAGCCTTCCCACTCCTTGGTGATGGTCCAGCCCGACTTCACTTCGTGCAGCACCATCTGATAGCGGCGCTTTTCCGGAGCGGCGACGACCGGGACGAAGCCGTCTTCCTGCAGGCGATAAAACGGATAGAGCGTGTCCATCGTCTCCGAGGCATCGCCGACAATAATCAGCACCTTGTTCATCGAGTTAACCGAGTTGCTCATGAGTTTCGCTCGAACCGATGCCCGCTCGATCTGATTCACATGCGCTACACCAGATTTGGCAGGGCGGCGCCAGAGCCAGTGTAGCCCAGGCCGACGCGCGATACCACCATTTTCGCGTACTTGAAGAAGGCGTCCAGTAGCCCAACGTTTCGATCTCAGCCCACAGCGACGCCGTCAGTTCACTAAACACGCGCTCAATCGGCCAACGGTTGCCATTGAGTTCGACGGCCGCGGCCGCGGTGACTTTGGCCGGCAGGTTGGTGAGCAGGTAGATTTCGCCTGTGCCGTCCTCCGTGGGTTGGTCGAGCACCAGCCGTGCCATCTACACATGCACTTCCCGATGCACCTCGTAAAACGACCCGTTTTTGGCACCGCGAACCCGCCCCGGAAACGTCGTGCGTTTTGCGACACCGTCCGGTAGAATCATGGCCGTCGGGCCGGCTTGCGACAATGGTCTGAGGGGGGGTTCATGGCGGGATACCTACACGGGGCCGCCGCTGACGTCGGCTATCGGGCCGTGGAAAAACCGGTGCACGTGACTGATCTGTTTGCCACGCTTTTACACCAGTTGGGACTCGACCATAATGCACTTACCTTCCGCCACCAGGGGCGCGACGAAACGCTCACGGACGCCGCCGTGACCGGCGCGATCGTCGTCCACGAACTCATCGAAGGACCGGCACGGGCCTAGCCGCTTGAGGAGTACAACCATGTTATCCATCCTCGGCCGACCGTATCGCCTGTGCGATGGCATTTCGCGGCGCAGCTTCTTGACATTGGGCACGCTGGCCATGGGAGGGTTGACGCTGGCCGACATTTTGCGCGCCGAAGCTGCGTCCGGCACTTCGCGGCGGCACAAATCGGTGATCATGATTTTCATGCCCGGCGGACCATCGCACATCGACATGTACGATCCGAAGCCCGAGGCACCAGCCGAGGTGCGAGGCGAGTTTCGTCCGATCCGCACGTCGGTTCCCGGCATCCAGATTTGCGAGCACTTGCCGAAGTTGGCCCGCATCATGGACAAGTTGGCCCCAATCCGCACGATTGTCGGCGGTCCGGACGATCACGCGTCGCACATGTTGTTAACCGGCTGGGACCGCCAAGGGCCGCAGGCCGCCGGAGGATGGCCAACGGTCGGATCGTTCGTCTCCAAGTTGCAAGGCCCCGTCGACCCAACGGTGCCGCCCTACATCGGCTTGGCCGCGAAAATGATCCATCCGCCTTACAATGACCCCGGGCCAGGCTTTTTGGGCGCCGCGCATGCGGCGTTCACGCCCGACGGCCATTCACTACAGAACATGACGCTCAACAACGTCACGTTGGACCGGCTTGCCGATCGACAAACGCTGCTGGCGCGGTTCGACCGGCTGCGCAAGGAAGTCGACAACGGCGGCGCGTTGCATGGCCTCGACGCCTTCCAGCGGCAAGCGCTGCGTGTGATCACGTCTTCGAATTTGCGCGACGCGCTCGACATTTCGCGCGAACCGGCCGACGTGCGGGCCCGCTATGGGCCGGGCGATCCCAGTTTGATCCCGGGTTTCAACGCGGCGCCGAAATTGACCGAGCACCTGCTGGTGGCCCGGCGGTTGGTCCAGGCCGGCGCGCGATGCGTCACGCTGGCCTTCGGCGGCTGGGATTGGCACGCCACGAACTTTCTGGGCATGCGGAAGGAGCTGCCGTTGTTCGACCATGGAGTGGCTGCCCTGGTTGAAGACCTACACGCCCACGGTCTCGACAAGGACGTGCTGGTAGTCGCCTGGGGCGAAATGGGCCGCAGCCCGCGAGTCAATCCGGCGGCTGGCCGCGACCATTGGCCGACCGTTTCATGCGCGCTGTTGGCCGGCGGCGGGCTGCGGTCCGGCCAGGTGATCGGCCGGACGAATCATCTGGGCGAAATGCCCAAGGATCGACCGGTGCACTTTCGCGAAGTGCTGGCCACGATCTATCATCATCTGGGCATCGACGCCGCCGGGACCACGCTGCCCGACCTCAATGGCCGGCCACGGTACGTGGTTGAAGATTACCTACCAATCACGGAGCTGCTATAAATCGGTTACCGCTGGCAGCAAAGGGTGCGAGTAGGATCGGCCGCAAGTCTGTGGCCTACCGGTTATACGAAGAAACCATTTATAGACAATGTTGGGCGGAGGAGTTCGATCGCATGGATTCCATTGTCTTCTGGTCCAAGTGGCCGGTGCGTCTCGGCGACGGGCTCGCCGCTGGAGCGGCTATTGCGTACGTGGACAACTACGCGTTCGACGGCGAGGTCAGCCCGATCATCGTCGTCGCCATGTTGGTCGCCGCGACAGCGGCAGCCGGAGCTATCTGGGGTTGGCACGGCTGGGTCGCCGCCGCTGCTGCGTGGGCGTGCGTGCCGTTGGCTCACGTGGCCAAGCATGTCCTCGGCTTGCCGGACACAATGCACCCGAACACCTACGCCTCGATCCTGCAACTGGCCGCGCTCTCGCTGGTTGTTGCGACAGCCGGCACCGGATGCGGAGTGCTAGTCCGTAGGCTCACGACTGGGGCCGCGAGGAGCGATTCGAAGCCCGCCTAACATCGGATAGCTAAAGTGAAGCTCCAGTGGGGCCGCCGGCGCGACCCCACTGGAACCGGAATTCGCATCGAAAGATCGCGTTTCGAAGCGCAAATCAATTCTGCGGACATCGAACAAAGATCGGTTGCTCGCCGACCGGCATCCGAGACGTCAGCCAGCAGTGCCCGAAGGCATCGGCGAGCCATCGGAACCGGCCAACCAACCCAAGCATTGCATTCCTCTTGGAATAGCATCAAAATCGGCAAGCGGCTGGCTCGGCGTTATAGCCGAGCATGCACGTTGGAAGCCAAACGGGGAATCCTAGATAAGTTCACTCATGACGAAACCCAAAGTCTTTGTCGCGCGAATCATTCCCGAGGCTGGGCTGGTGAAGGTGCGCGATTTCTGCGACGCCGACGTGTGGAGCGAGCCGCTGCCACCAACGGCCGACATTCTGCGCGAGCGCGTCGCGGGCTGCGAAGGCCTTTTGTCGCTGTTGACCGAGCGCATCGACGCGACGCTGATGGACGCGGCGCCGCGGCTGAGAGTGATCAGCAATTATGCCGTCGGTTTTAATAACATCGATATAGCGGCCGCGACCGAGCGAGGCATTGCCGTGGGCAATACGCCCGGCGTACTCACGGACGCTACGGCCGACATGGCCTTTGCGCTCTTGATTTCAGCCGCACGGCGGATCGTCGAGTCGCAGCACTACGCCGCGAGCGGTCGGTGGAAAACTTGGGAACCGCTGGGGCACGTCGGCCAGGACCTGGTGGGCCGCACCCTGGGCGTGGTTGGCATGGGACGCATCGGGTTTGCGCTCGCAAAACGCTGCCATGCGGGTTGGGGCATGCGCGTGCTCTATCATGATCCACGCCCCAGCGCCGAGGCCGAGCGCGAGCTGGCGGCCCTCCGTGTTCCACTCGATAAGCTTTTGGCCGAGTCGGATTTCATTTCGGTCCACACGGACTTGAACGACACGACCCGTGGGATGTTCAACGCGGCGGCGTTTCGCAAGATGAAGCCGACCGCCGTATTCGTAAATACGTCGCGTGGGCCGCTGGTGGTCGAGTCGGACCTGGCCGAAGCATTGCGCAAGGGCTTGATCTTCGCAGCGGGCGTTGACGTGACCGACCCGGAGCCTCCGCTCACGGAAAATCCCCTGCTTTCGCTTCCTAATTGCATCGTGGCGCCTCACATTGCCAGTGCGACCGTCAACAGCCGCAACTCGATGGCCGAAATTGCCGCCGACAATTTAATCGCAGGGCTCAAGGGCCAACCATTGCGTGCGTGGGTCAACTCGGAGGTGGCCGACCGGCGACGCTCATGAGCCGCGGCAAGCAAAGGGGCACGAGTCAATGTTGCAAAAAACGCGCCGCCAACAGCTATTGGATCCCCCAAAGAAATATGACCGAAAATTGACCGGAATTAAGGCCGACGACCGTTGACGTGCCCGTCGGATGCAAAGCGCAGAGACGGCCCGGTCATGAAAAACAACTCAGACTGTTAACTCGGCAGGGCCAATTGGGTACTGCGTTTTTCAGCTCGTCAAGAATGCGAGTGGTAATCTGCTGTTGGGTTTCGATTTGGGTCGGTATTTGAACTGGCTCCTTTTGGTTGAGTCAACGAGCCTATGTACGACCAAACTTTGCGTGGTTGTCTGGCACACCGTATGATGGCATCGTCATACTCTGCAATTCGTCGAACCTTTTCGCCCGGACAGAGCCATGAGCCACTACATCCAGTACCACAACGGTGACAAAGAGGGCTTTAAATACCTCTTTTCTGACGAACGACTCACACGATCGCCGGCTTCGACCGCTGCCATTGCCGGGAGCCCAGAAACCGAACGTCACGAATAATGGCTCCCCAAGGTCGCCACCACGGTCTGACTACGATACGATATTTATGCGGGCATCGCAGCTTTTTTCTTGTTCTATGATTCAACGTTACGAAGAGGATCCCATGTCACTTCGAGGACGAGTCGGACGACATGCCAACACCGGGGTCCAATGCCAAAACTGGAAGGAGGATCAACAGGCGGTGATCGCGCTGCTCAACAAAATTCCGATTGCGGATGGGGGCGCTGAAGGAAGCATCAAAGCTCCCGTGGTTCCCGGACTGGCCAGCGATGGCCTGTTCTCTTCCATTCTATACTTTCAAAAAAAACATTTCCCTGGCACACCGTCCGGCTTCGTCGATCCCGGCGGCCCGCTGCTCGCCCAGATGGAAACGCTGGCCTCGCGCGCCCCTGCCACACCGGCTGCCCCAGCCAGGCCCGGACAATGGGATAACCTGCAGAGCGGATCCGTGGACAAGGCCTTGCGCAAGGCCCTGGAAGGCGATCTGACGCTCGATCACTCGGAGGTCGTGGACATCGTCCGCAGTACGCTCAGCAACGGGATAGTCAGCGCGAGCGAACTGGCCGATTTGTCGACCGTCGCGGCCACTTCCAGGAGCATCCCGCCGCGGTCGAAGGTGATGGTGGAAAAGTTCGTCTCGCAAGTTAAATCGTTGGTCGGCGGCAGAGGGCCCTACTACCTGCCGACCGATAAGCATGTGTTTGCCGCCAACATGGTCTGCGACTTCCTGCAGAAGTCGGGCCGGGCTTACTTTCCACGTCTCGACCGGGACGACGTCGGAGTCGGCATGCTCATGCGGCTCGCCAACCCCGGCATCCTGAAACAAGGGGAGGCGAGCCTGTGCGGGCCGGCCGCGCTGTTGTTCAACGTCGTGTCCGACAATCCCGTGATGTACGCTCGCTTCGCAATCGACCTGTACGAGAAAGGGAAGGGGAAAATCGGCCGGCTACTGATCGAGCCAGGGAAGGACGTCCGCGGCTACTTGCCTCCGCTCGCGCCGCCTAACCCGGACGATTTGATTCATCCGGTCGATTGGATGACGATGGCGAGCATCCGCGATTCGGAAAACTGGTTCCTCGACTACGATACGGCCGACAAGGCATTCGCCGGCATCACGATGCCCGGAGAATTAGCCCAATGGTTCCGCATGGCCGGTTATTCCGACGTGCGTGAGGAAACCAACGTCTATTTCACCAAGGGCGCCGGCACTCTCGACGACGCCAGCGCGCTCTTTGTCAAAGGCTACCGCGTCGTCGTGTTCGTGAATATGCAGATGTTGCAAGCGACGAATCAAACGAAGTCTTCGAACATTCCGAATCACTGGGTCGTCCTGCGGTCGAAGATCGACCGCTCGGGCGGGAAGGTAAAGATGACCGTCTTCAGCTGGGGTGAGGGAGAATATCAGGTCCCGCACGGCAGCGACCTGTCCCTGGATGACTTCTCAAAGAACTTCTACGGCTACGTAGCTGGCAAGACGTAGCGCGGTCTGTTCCCGTCGATGACCACAAGAGTCCACCTGCGATGAACTCAGTCGCCGCGTTCGACTGGTTGACATTCGCCGCTCGGCAGGTAAGCACGGGCAGTTCTAGCGCCCTGGATTGGCCATAAGTGGCCCAGCCGCGCCCGACAGTTGCTTCCAAACAATCCCGTGGTCGAGTTCGCCTGCTACCCGCGCGATTGGTTCCGGCGACGTTGGTTCAACCGCGACTCGGCTTGGTCTCGTAAACTCGTCAACGAGCGAGACAAGCCAGAAAAGGACCCTATTTCGGCACCGCGAACACGTCCCGGAAATCCGTGCGTTTTGTGACACGGACCGGTAGAATCGTGGCCAGCGGAGAATCGCCCGCGATGGTGACCCGAGAATCGAAGATTTTGGACACTGCCTTGTCGGACGTAAATAACCCCAATCAGGTCGATGATTCAAGATGCGCCCCCCGAAGAACGGCGTTAGCGCGTCCATGGTGGTGTTTGCGCATGGATCGTGAACGCGCTTGTGACGACTGCATGCTGGCGGCCGGCCAGAAGGCGTCGAATTATGCGTCGCGCTTATTGGAAATTGCGCGAGTTCAACGCGCCTGCTCGCCACTAACAACAGCCGCGCTGGCGCTGGCCCGCCGCTCTCAACCTGACGGGCGATTGCTGGCGGTGCTCGACACCCATCGAGCGCGAACCCCGAACGGTTCGGTTTGGGCCGTCACGCTTTTGCTTTCGACCATCCTCGCTGTGATTTCGTTGGGCGTCGTGCGCCCCGCGCTACGGGCCAAGGCCACGCCCGCGGCCTCAGCCGACGCATTGACGGTTGCGTCCCGCGCGATTGTTGCAGCGGCCGATCGGCCGACGTCGGCTTGGAAATGGAGCGGCAAGGGAGCACTGCGGATCGTGGTCCGCATCAATCCGCAGACCGACTCGCGCGCGGGCGATGAGCGACCGGCCGACGTGGCGCTGAATTTCGAGAAACTGCTGCAAAGCGTGGCCCCCGGCCGCATTCCCGACCTGGCCGGCGTGCAGGTCATAAGGCACGATCCGCAGACAGGCGAGCCGCTGGCCGAGACGCGCAATGCGTTCGGCCAAGGCGAATTCGATCTTCCCTGTCGTTGGTACGACGCGGCGATTCCCTACGAGTTTCCGGAAGTTGAGACTAACGTCAGCAGCACTGACGGCGAGCTGCGCTATATCACCCGCACGCGGCTGGGTTATTTCTTTGACTGTCTCGGCGATTGGAAGGCGGGGCGGCTGGCATTCATGCACCGCGAGGGCCAGCGGCCGGTCTGGTACGCAATTTATTTCGATCTGCTGCCGAAGGGCGACGAGCCGCGCGACAGCCCGCCGCGAGGATTCCTCGGCGACGGTTTGCAGCGCTGCGAGCCGCACGGAAGTTCGTCGACGGGGCTGATTCATTCGCGAGTGACGATGGCCGACTTGAACGACGACGGTCTGTTCGACCTGGTGGTCGGTTGCAGCCGTGGCGGGGTCGTGTGGTATCCGAATCGCGGGCGGCTCGGCCAGCCAGATTTTCCATATGCCCAGCTCGTCTTTAGCGATGGCAAGCCTCTGGACGTCGGCTGGGGCTCGGCTCCGCATGCCGTCGACTGGGACGGCGACTCGTTGGTCGATTTGCTGGTCGGCGCCGAGCGGAACCGCTTACTGTGGTTTCGAAATTGCGGCTCCAAGAGGCGGCCACACTTCAAGGACGCTGGCCTGGTGAAAACTGACGACGGCCAGCCAGTGGTTTTGCCGGTCGAGCCAGTGCCCGAGGGCCCCGACATCTACAAGCTCGACTACTATCCGATGGTGGAAACGGTCGACTGGGACCACGACGGTGACCTGGACCTGTTGGCCGGAGGGTTTGTCACGGGGCGGATCTATCTTTACGAAAACGTTGCGGGTGCCGGGCGCGAGCCCAAGTTGCGGTACGCCGGTCCGCTTGAGTCCGACGGCAAGCCGCTCGACGTGCAATGGGCGGCCGCACCCACGGTGGCCGATCTCGACGGCGACGGCGATTGGGATTTGATTAGTGGCTGCATGCCGATGACGGCCGGCGGCGGCGACTCGGCTTCGAGCAAACACTTCTTGCATTACTTCCGCAACGACGGCAGCCCGCGAGCGGCCCGGCTGCACGAAATTCCATTTCCAAGTCGTGGACAGTTTCCATATTCGGCGCTGGCGTCGCCACGGCTGATCGACTGGAGCGATGACGGTCTGTTGGATTTGGTCGTCAGCGCCGGACCGCAAATCTATTTATACCGCAACATCGGCACGAAGAGCGAACCTCGTTTCGAAGCCCATGCCAATGCGCTGCCCAGCCGTTGGGGCTCGGTGCCGTTGGGGCTGTCGCAAATGCTCGATTGGAACGGCGACGGACTACTCGACGGGGCCAACGGGCCGAGTATCTATCTGAATACCGGCCGCGGCAGCCCCGGCGTGTTTGCCTCACCCGTTTCGTTGTTGAAGCCGGGCCAGACGATCAGCCATCCGTCGGGCGTGGGCGACGACTGGCAGTTCCAGCGGCTCTTCGACCTGGACGCGGATGGCCGGATCGACTTGATGGACGCCGACCATGCCGGCACCATCTGGTGGCACCGCAATCGTGAATCGAACAAGAACCCCGATTTCGACACCCCGGGTGTGCGGCTGATGCAAACCGACGGCCGGCCGGTACAAGTGGGCTTGGGCCTGGAAGGGTTCGACAAGCTGCAGGGCGCCCGCGCGACGTACACGGTCGGCGATTTTGACGGTGACACGCGTCCCGATTTGGTCGTGGTCGACACGCTGGGCATTGTCCGCTACTTTCGCCAGGCAAAGGGCGATCCGATTCCGGTGTTCGATCCGCCTTTGGAATTGGGGCGGCTGCCGATCCGCGGGGTGCCGTATGCCGCCGACTGGGACGGCGACGGACGGCCGGATGTCGTGGCCGGCTCCGATGCCGAGCACGTCGTCGTATTCATCAATCGCTCCGCGACCGACAAGAAATCGCCCTTCGCCCCCGGCACTCGGATTCCGCTACCGCAGGCGCCCTATGGCGCCGGAGCGCCAATCGTGGCGGCAGATTACAACGGCGACGGCGACACCGACTTGATCGTGCACACCGCGTACGGCTACACGTGTTTCTACGAGCGTTCGTTCATCCGTTGGGGCTATGCCAAAGCCGAAGTCGTGGAATTACAGCAGCGGCCGCGCTGACTTGTGTGCGCCGGGCGCTTGCCAATTCATTGCACGGACGTGGTGGCGGCGGTGTCTTGCCACACTAGTGACAGATTACCTCCTCAGCTGTAGCGTCGAAGAGAGCAGGCCCTTGCGCAGGCCCCAAACGCCGGGGCAGCCGTGTTCGGTCTGTCAGCCCGTATCGGTTAAACGCAATTGGCATCCGCTGACGGGGTCGACGACGCAATTCAAAATCGAAACGGACGGGCAGAATCGCATGGGGTTGGCCGAAGTTTGCCGGCGGTTTGCGGATAGTCTCTTGCTCCCGGCTCACGTTACTCATGACGAAGCGGCGGAAATCGCGATCGACTTGTTTAAGCGCACCGTGGCCGGCGAGCTTGAGCGACCCATATTGAGGAAGTGCCGCCGGATGAAGTGCTGAATCGCATGGAAACCGGGTGCGCCAAAATGGCGGGCCAGCTTTCATAGCCCGCTGGCCAACGCGGCCCTGAGTTGGGTGCCGAGCGTGACGGGCAACTCAACCCGTTCGACCGGTAGGGCGACGGCGTCCGCCAGCACGGCCGCTTTTGGGTTCGCCCGGCCAGCCTTTTTTTAAGGCTATTGCAATCCCTGGCGGCGCAGGGGCTATTAGTGGTGCGAGAAGAGGTGCTTCTTGACCTGCGTTTTCTTCTCCGCCTTGCGCGCTTTGTGGAACGCCTGCCGTTGGCGTGCCGCGGAGCTTTTTTCGTGTTTTAAAATGCCCGCCGTCGCCGCAGGCGTCAGGCTCAGGCCAGACATCGTCATGGCAAGGGCCAAGACTCCAACGCGTTTTGCCAGTTCTTTCATGACACTGCTCCCGTGAGGCGAGGACGAATCTGCTCAACATCATACCGCTAGCGGCGGAGGATTCCATCCTCCCCGGTCGGCCGATGACTCAACAATCGACTTGCGCGCCGCATCGTGTGGGGCAACTTTCCTGACGAGCGTTCGCTCGATGGACTCGCCCATTCTAAATAAACCCAACGGCCCCTGCTCCGCCCCCGAGAGCATCCCGGCCGTCAGCGGTTAGAACATCCGTCGGTACTCGAGGCGGAACAGATCCTGGTACCAGGTGGGGCCGGTTAGAGCGTGACCCCAACCGACGTAGAACGAACTTTTGCCGGCCGACAAGCGCAGGCCTTGCTTCAAGTTGACGATCGTGTCGCCACTGGCGGACTGTACGATCAATCCACCGGCCGAATCTGAAATCGTCTCTTTGCCGCCCATGACGGTCCAGCCGACGAACTCGGTGACCGACGTGACCCGCAGGCCTTGGTTCGAAGTGTAGACTTGCCGTACGTCTTGGTCATAGGTTTGAAACAGATCTAAACCGATGCCCGCTCCGTAGCGAATGACGTTGCCCGCAAAGTCGGTACCGCCGACCGGTATCCAATGCCGCAATTCACCTTGAAAGTAGGCGCGTTCCGACAACCGTTGCATGTATAGCAGGCCCGGTTCAAGGCTGACATGGTTCGTGCCCAGCCCCAGGGCCGCGTTGCCGGTGGGAATGTACGTCTTGAACTGGAACGTCAAGTATTGACAACGATCGGAGTAGAGCGCGTACTTGAAGCCCGCGTTCATATCGGAAAAGCCGGCGTTCGAAACAGGGGCTACTGGGTCTTGAAACGTGATATCGATGAATCGCGTTGGCAACTCGGCAAAAATCGAGAGGCGCGGAGCCATTTGCAATTCGAAATACGGCGTGACTTCCCGATAGTCGACGCGACTGTTGATGCCTTGCGTCGGGCCGGGCCCCCCGCACCTGGCGTAAAAGAACTCGGCCCGATCCGGCCGCGTGTTATTGTTGGCGTCGTCGTATCGCATCCGGAACCATGTGCCGACGATCGGGTTGTCAATATAACCGCCGGGCGCGTCATTAATCGTCAGTGTGTCCGAGCCCAGTCCGCCGAATTGCTCGGCTTGCATGTCCGCCCGCGGCTCTTCCTGACCGGGCTGCTGCTGTTGGCCGGGCTGCTGCGCAGCTTGTTCGTCGGTCATGGGAGCGTTGCCCTGGTTGGGGCGACAGGGGCACGGATTGCAGTTCCCCGGCCGGCAATAGTTTACGAAGGTCACGCCGGCGCCACTGTTAAGTCTGTCCCGTAAACTTGGAGCGGTCAGCAGTCCGGAGTCATCGGCCCGAACGTTGATGGGCAGGCCAGCCAATAACAGTAGCGTTGCCAAGGCCGAGCAAAAGGCAGTTTTCGAGATGCGCCGCACGATTCTTTCCTCCCTGAAATTAGGTATTCCACGGCGGCCCGATATCGGAACCGGCTCGCAACAAGCCCTAACGCGTATAGGGCGTTCCCCCAGTCTTATCGTCGGTAAACCTTGGAGACATAAAGTGTTTGTAGGTGGGCCCGCCATAGTTTTCCCAGGCGTGTCCCAATTACCCGACAAGCCGCGGTGAGCTAGGAAAGCTTTGACGACTTCGGCGAGTTTAACGCGGCGGCTGCATCTCGATTTGTTGCTAGCGGCCGCGATCAAATGGGCATGCCGAATCAGCGATGCGGCGCTGGTCAACCGCCGGGCAGGGCCGGCTTGGCTAGCAGAAGATTACGCAGCGGCTCGGGAATGCGCGGTTCGTATTCGAACGTCGGGCCATACTTCTCCCGCGCGCGTTGCGAGCTGCGCGAAACCTCGGTTTCGATCTCTCCCAAGCGGTTCGCGCGTGGAACCGCGTCGTTGAACGCGACCAGAAGGCGCGCGTCGGCCGGGGGTGTTTCGCTGCTCAACCAGACATAGCGCAGAGCCGCCATTTGCGGGTCGTGCGGCCACTTCGCCGAGACCTCCTGGTCGTCGGACATTTTGGGCCCCCCCACGACCTTGCGCTGCAGATCCAAAAGGAAAATCTGGGCCCCCGGAACGCTGGCGAAGCGATCCGAAAGATCGCGGCCACTCAGGGCCGAGGAACGGTTGTCTTGGTCATATTGGCTCTGGCTGGTCAGCAAATAAAACTGACCCTGGTCATCGACCGTCTCTTGCCCGTGGTAATAAACCACCACGACATCGTTGGCGGCGTCGGCTGATTTCAAATCGCCAACACGAAGGTGAATGCGGTCCAATTGCGCGGTTACCCGTCCACGATTGACGTAACCGCTGATCAGATAAATCCACCCCTTGGGAAACGCGGGGGACGTGATTTGATCACCCACGACGCGCTTACCCTGAATAGCGCTCAGAGCCAGGGCTTCGAGTTGCCCGGCATCCTTTTCGCCGACTCCCACGACGAACAAGTGCAACCGCTGTCGCTCGTCGGGATCGAGACAATGAACCTTGAAAGACAACCGGCTGTCGGCGACGGTCGCCACTCCGGGCAAGCGCACCGATATCTCGTTGCCGCGCGCGCGGCTCAGTCGAATCCGTGCCTGCCAGGCCCATTCGAGATCCGCTGGACGGTTCGATTTGAGCGGCGCCGGAATCTGCAGAAATCCATTCACCCAGATATGCACCATGGACACTCGATGGATCTGCTGGCTTGCCGCATCGGGCCAGCGCACTCGCCCGCGCAGCCAGACGTTGCCGTCCGGCACTGGTTGAGCGAACACCACGCGACCGCCCTCCTGGATTTCAGGCTTTAGCACGCTTTTCGCCTGATCCTGCGACGCGATCTGATCAATGACCACTTCGACCGGCTTGCGGACATACGTCACCGTGACGCGCGCTTCGCTTTCGCCGCCGTCGTTGACAGCCACGACCTGAATGTGGTTGTCGCGCGGGTTCAAGGTGACCGGCGCGGTCGTCTCGAGCCGGAAGCTCGCAGGCTTGCCGCCAGGCCGCGGCTCTTGGGTCTGTTGACTGACATCGATCGCGGAGACGAGATGCGTGTCGTTGCGCAGCTCCACGCGTTTGAGTCGTCCCAAGGAGCGGACAACGAAACCGACACTGAATTGGGGCGTTTCGACGGTCCGGTCGGCCGGTGGCGTCAGGAATTCAATTTCCGCCTTGGGCGGCGCCGGACGCATCACCGTCACCTGTGCCGTTTTGGTAATCACTGACCAGCCATCGCCGTTACGGGCCAACGGACGGATTTGATTCTCTCCCTCGCGAAGCGGCACGTCGCGGGCCTTGACTTTCCATCGCGTCGTGTCCGGCCCTGCCCGTTCGACCACGGCCGCATCAGCCGGCAACTCCCGGTCGTTGATCATCAACCTGGTCAATTCGAGTTTGGCGGGAGAGTCGATCACGAAGTCCACATCCACCAACGGCGCTTCGACGACCGTTGGCGCCGTGACCGCGACGATTTGCGGCGGTCGCAGGTAGCGCACACGAACCGCCTCGCTGGTCGCCTTCGCGCCCCAGGCGTTCGAGAGCTGAACCTCGATCCGGTTTTCGCCGTTTTCCATCGCGGCCTCGCCGGAGAATGTCTCGCCCGCGGCGTCGACCATCAAGCTGTCCGGAACCTTCCGGCCATTGAGTAACACGGCCGCCTGGAACGGGTGTTTGTCGGCAACGGGGTTGAGTCGACCAGTCAGTTTGACGTGGGGCAAATCGCGACCCTCGATCAGGTCGGTGTCGTTCTGCGGCGCCGTGAGGAACAACTCAGGCAACCGCGGACGAAATTCCACCGCAATGCTCACTTCGGTCGGCAAGCCGCCCTTCGCTTGCGCCACGCAGCGCAAGCGCTGCGGTCCGGGTTGCAGCACGACTGCTTCAGCCACTTCAATTTTGTTCGCCGCATTGGGCGCGAAGTCGCCAAAGGGACGCCCGGCGGCCTCGTCACCCAGATACCATTCGGCTCGCACCAGCGGTTTCTTGCCCACGATGTGTCCTTCGATCCGCAGCGTCGTGATGTCGACGACCAGGGGCTGCGTCTGATCGCTCGTGAGGGCTTGTCGTGTGCCGGTTTCCGGGGCAATCGCTTCGATGAGAAGTTCGGGCGGGGGCACCGCCTCGGGACTATACGAGATCCGGCGCACCAGCACGGTTTGCTCCTGGTCAACCGCGCTGTCCAGCGCATCGGCGTTGGTAGCAACGACGCTGATCGTGTTGTCTCCCGGCTGCAGTTTGAACGGCTCGTCGATGTTGAGTTGTCCAGCATGAGTAAACTGTTTTTCCGCTACTTGTTTGCCACCGGCGGTGTGCAGCAAGCTTATTTTGAGGTCACCGTCCGCCTTCTCGAGCGAACGTACTTGCGCCCGGAACGAAAGCGCGGGCTCGGTGACGACCGACGATTCGGCCGCTGGAAAGACTTGTTCGAATACCGGAGCGGGCGGTTGATAAACCAGCGCAACTTCCTCGGCGAAAATCTGCGGGTCGGACTCTTGGGTCGTGACGGCCAATTGGACCTTGAAGCCGCGACGTTCTCGCGGCAGGTCGGACAGAGTCGCAGCCCATGCTTGTGGCGAGATCGGTTCGAACGCTCGCGCTTCCGCGCCGGCCGTGCGCCACGTGACCGAGCTGACCTGATCCGGAGCGAGGCCTCGGATCTCAAGATTCAATTCGGCTTGTCGACCGGCGAATCGCAGCGGGGCGTGACCGTCGGCAATTTGCATCTCGAGGCCGGGCTCGGATTGTTTCAGCCGAATGCTCGTGGAAGGCCGATCCAGGGGACGCGGCTTTTCGACGCCCAACGCGCCCTCGCGCAGCAGTTGCTCGATCAAGCCCTCGCGCCGCAAACTCTGGTACTCGCCTGCCAACGCAAACCGTGTCGGCGCGCTGGACACATCGGTATTGAAATGCCAACCGAGCAACCGCTCGACCTCGTCGCCACTCGATTCGTACGGTCCCAAGGGACTCCAGCCGATCCAATTCCAGCGATCGCCCTGACCTGCTTCGGCGACAAACAACGTGAAGAGCGGCTTGCGTTCGTCGGTCCCTTGTCCGACGGAGACTTGGATCGTCTCGGGCTGGTTTTGCTCGCGCTGGCGACGCAGCGCAAGCGTTTCGCCCGGTTTGGTTCGCGAGACTTGCAGGTAAAAGTCGATCAGCGATCCCATCGGTTCGATACCTTCGCTCCGCACCCATCCGAGCAGTTTATCATTGGCCGCCAAGGGACCGGCGCGGTACGGGCTGTCAGGGGCCACGTCGGTCACCAGCAACGACTCGCCTCGCTTCTCCAACACGATTCCCCGCAGCGCTCCGCGCACTCCCAGCACACGATCCAGATCCGCCATGTTCCAGACGCAGATCGTCCGGTCACCGGCAGCCGTGACGAGCAACTTGCCATCTTCGGAAAAAGCCAGCGCATCGATAGGCGCGAGGTGTCCAGATAGTTCACGGACGGGGGTGCCGGTGATCACATCGTAGATTTCCAGCAGCGGCTGCCCAAGTTCGTGAGTGGCCAGCGCCAACAAGGGCCGTTGGATCGTGGGCGATGGCGGGAGCAGCGCGTAATCGGTGAGTGTGTGTCCCGCGGGGAGCCAAATCTGACGCACCACGCGATCACCCTCCCGAATCGAAAGGTATTTCTGGCCGGCCCGCTGACCGTCCGTTGCGGCGCTAACATCAACGCGCCAGGCAGAGGGCGCGGGCTGGGCGATCCGCCAATCGGACAGATCGTTGGACACGCGACGATGGCTGGCATCGAACACCACCAGGCCCGCTGCCGGATTCGCCGGGGCGGCGCCGGGTGCCGGCTTGGGCCGCTGGCTTACCAGCACGCCGAGGCTGTCCGCTTGTTTCACGAAGGCCACGTTGCGTGCCGAGATACCGGAACCGCGCAACATCGCCGGGGCCGTCCGGCCCGCCAGCAGGTCGTCGACCGCGAAGGTGGCGATTTCATGCGCGGGGTTGCCAGCGATCGCCAAGTGTCGACCGCCAGGAACCACGGCAATGGAAGGAAGAATGCCGACCGCATTCCAAAGTGGGGTGTCGAACGGATTGACCAGTTGAAACTTCTCGAGGTCCACCAGCCGCAGGCGCACCTCGGCGCCGGCCGACTTGACGACCACGGCGGCTCGGTCGATGCGTCCCCGGTCCGTGGATGAGAACAAAGCCAGGGCCCGCGGCACCTCTAAATTCGCGAGTCGCAGTTCTCGTTCGACCGCTGGATCGCCCGCCGCGCCGGCCGAGATATTCCACAGCTTCAGGCGGCCGGTGCTGCCGGTGATCAACCGGGCGGAGTCGGGCCACCACGCGGCTGTGTTGTTGTACTGGCCGTCGCGGACGCTCCGCAGCGTGTTATTCTCGACATCCCAAATTCGCAATGACTCGCTTTTATCGCCCCAGGCGATGGCCACGCGAAGTTGTTTGAGACCCCGGCCCGTGTGCCAGGCAACAATGCTGGGTCGGGTCGAAACGTCGGTCAGCATCGCGCCGCCCAAATACGTTGCACGCGCGTCCCAAGCGCGTACCGCGCCGCTGAACCGTCCGCGAGTGTCGTCCCATTCTTGACCGGCGGAAATCAGCACCGGAGGTTTGCCCGACTGGGCTGGCGCGAAGGCCAGCGCCACCACGGGCGCGGTATGGGCGCGTAGCGCGCGAACTTCGCGTGTGCGCGTGTTGAACAGATAGATGGTCCCCTGGTCGAGACGCATGGCGGCGGTCATGGTGCCGGCAGCGGGTACTTTCCAGCCTGGGTGGCGCAAATCGCTGGCGCCGTGCACGAGGCCCCGCCCCGCTGCCGCCAGCCAGGCGCCATCGGGCGAAACCGCGATCGCGTTGATCACGCCGTCCAGAGCCGGCCCAATGGGAACGCGATAGGTCGCGGGCGCATCGAGCACGAAATGTTTGGCGACCGGATCCCAAGACCAGGCCCGGACGACTTTGTCCCAACCGCCGGCGTAGAGCGTGTTGCCGCTGGGATTGAAAGCCAGTGCGCTGACGAAGCTGGTGGGGCCTCCGGGCTCGAGGCGTAGCATGGGCATCGTATCGGCGGCGTCTGGCGCCTGGCGCGCCGGCGGTATGTTTTGGGCGAGGGTTGCCTCCGCCGCCAGGCTCACCATCGTCACGGCTGCCCAAAACACGATCTTGAACTTCATTGTGTCGCTCCTCGCTCCCGGGTATCAAGGCAAATCGTCAAAGACTACGGCCACGCGAAAACTGATGTCGAGATTGGAATCGACGCACTTTTGATCCTCATCCAACAAACGGTCGTCGAGATCCTTGAATCGTAGCGGTTCGGGTTGCATATAGCTGCGCCCCCGCAAGATGATCGAAAGCAGGGGGTCGGGATTGTCGGGATCAAAACGCTCCAGGGCGTCGCGAGGACTGCCGGTCCATTCGTTGCCGTTGCCGGCCATGTCGCGGCAACCGAACGGCGTGCTGATATCATGCGTGGCGGTGCCGACAGGCAACGGACCTTCCAAACCCCGATTCACCGCCACCTGCAGCTCCCTCGGTTGATCGGGATCCCAGGGTTGGCGAAAGGGACCACGGTCCGCGGAGGCTTCGCCATCCGGCGGCGGTTCGTAGCGGCCCGCGGCGGCATCCCAGCGCTCCGCGGTGGGCAAATCGCCACCGAGCCAGCGGGCGAACAGCGCGGCTTCGACGCAGGTTACGCGGAACACCGGCAACCGCTCGTGGCCGGCCGCTCCCAGATTTTGTTTCTGCGCGCTCGCTCCGAGCTCCCACTTGGAATTCTGCACGACTTGCGGGTTCTCGCTCGCGAAGCGGGCGAACTGCTCGTTCGAAACCTTGTTCTCCATGATGTAAAAGACGCCAGTCCGGCGGCTGTCGACCAGTCGGAACGGGATGTTCAAACCGTGTCGGGTGCTGATGATTTGATCCGGACAATTGCGCTCGTGCAGCTTCACGATCTTCGCTCCGGGCGCGGCCGCGAAACCCGACGGCAGTTGCAGGGGTCTCGGCCCCGCATGCCAGTGCAGCCACAGCGCGCTCGACACCAACGCCAACGCAACGACCAGAGACGCCGCGGTCCACCGCAGCAAGGTTTGTCGGCGCGGCGCACCGGACTGCGGGTGGCAGGCCTGACGCAATGCCAGCATCAAGTCGCTGGCGGAGGCGAATCGCGCCGAGGGTTCTCGCGCCGTGCCTCGCCGAATCACCGCGCGCTCGGCCGGCGGCAGTCGCGACAGATCCAGATTTCCGTTCAGGTGCGCTTGGACGACCACGTGGGCGGTGGCCGTAGACGGAAAGGGAAGCTCGCCGGTACGCAGTTCCACGTAACTGACCGCCAACGAGTACTGGTCGGTCGAGGGACTGGGCGTGTTCGATTCAATGACCTCCGGCGCCGCGTAGACTGGACTGAAGCTCAGCGACGTTTTACGTAAATCATCAACCGCCCGCGCCAAGCTAAAATCGCACACCTGGGCCGCGTCACCCACGATAAGTATGTTCGGCGGTTTAATGTCGCAGTGCTGGATCGCCGTGGCATCCGACCCCAGGTCATGGCGGGGGCTGTTCAGGTAATCGATCGCCCGCGCGGCGTCTTGCAGATACTTCAGCAGTTCGTCGACGGGAATGCCGGTCAATCCTTGCCGCTGGCACTCTTCGAGCCTGTCGGCGAGGCTCTTGTGCCCCAAGCCCATCGCGATGATCAGTTCAGCGGGCTCGGATTGGCGGGTGATGGCCAGGGTCTGGGCGGCCAGGGTGCCTCGCAGTTGGCTGGGCTGGGCAGCGATCTCTTCGAAGGCGGACTCTTCAAGGATCTCACCCTTGGGGTCCTTGAGCCAGATCGCCAGAATCGGCACCAGATTGGGATACTGAATCCTTTTGACGAGTCGTAGCGAGCGGAATTCCTTCAGCGCGCCTTTCATGGCGAGATTAATGATCTTGATCGCGACCTGGGTTCCCCCGGGCGCGGTCGCTTTCCACACCTCGCCAAAGCCGCCGCTGCCGAGAAAGCCCGTCAGCCGGTAGCCCGGCACCGGCTCATCACCGACATCGTATTGGCGAATTTGCGTCATGGTCGTGCGCTGGGTGGCGTTTGGGGCCCGCGGCGGATCGGAACACCTGTCCAAGCCAATTCGGTCGCCAAAAGTCGAGGCCCAAGAAAGTGGTCTGACGTCATCTACGCCTGCGACGTGATATCGACGCCCGCTATCATAGCCAAAATTTGTCCCGTCGTACACGGTTTCGCAGTCGCACAGTGGACTCGTTGGAGCACCGTCACTGCCTTCACGATGTGTGGGGCATCACGAGACGTCGGACGCCGGCCAGGATCCGCTCGGATGCCAACGACCGAAATCGGCGGGCAGGTCCATGGATCGGCTTCACAAGATCTGCGATACCATGGCCGACCAGACAGTCGTATATCCGCGTCTATCCGCCTGCCGCGGTCACCCGATCAGCACGGTCGGACAACCAACAACGATCGCGCCGCCGTGAGCCGTCATGTCTCCGATGCGTGCGGCGGGCATGCCGCCAATCAACACGGTGAAACTGCCCAAGGCGATCACGTCGGGAGGCCCGACACAGACGCACATGTCTCCGAGGCGTGCAGCGGGCATGCCGCCGATCAAGACCGGAATGCCTCCGGGCGGCAAGATCGGGCCGCCCACATGCGGCACGAGCACCGTGACCATCGGGCAAACGTGCATGTCTCCAACTCTGGCAGCAGGCATACCCATGATCCGGTGCCCCAATTATTTCCAAAGGTTCTTGCCGTTGGCGATTTCGATGCCGCGACCCAAGAAGGCGCGGTATTTCTCGATGGCCTTTTCAGGCTCATGGATCACCACTGCCATCATGACGGCACCGGCGACTGCATCAGCGGTCAGCGTGTCTGCCGGAGGAATGTCGGCAACGTTAGGCGGCCCCAGGCTGCCGCCGCTGAAAAAAGCGGCCAGCGCCGCACAGCCGGCTGGCGAGCCGAAACGGGCCTCTTCGGCCGCCGGCATGGTGGCGCGCCGATGCTCTTCGCTCGGTTCGGTCGCCCAGCGCTCGGCCGCTTTGATCGCCGCCGAGGCCGCCGGCGGGGTGTTCGCGTCGCCGGCCGTTTTGGCGCACGCACAGGCCCACCATACCGCCTCGCGCTTCGGCAGTCCGTGGGCCAAAAAGCGGGCCGCATCCTGGTAATGTTGTTTGTCCATTAGCAGGTCAAGGTATTGCGCTGGGGTCAGGCCCGGTCGCAGCAGCGGACGCGCTTCATCTCCCAACTCGAAGCGCGTGCAGACTTCGCTAGCCGACTTCACCGAGATCTTGGATAATGGCCCACTCGCCATGGCGCTACCTCATCTTTGTCAACCGATCATCGTGACGCCGCCCTTGAGCGTCAGCATGGCGTCGCCGTTGATCTGCGTCATCATGCCTTTGACTTGGGTTTGGATCTGGCCTTCGACGCTGATCATCATGCCTTTGATCGTAACGCCCGTTTGATCGATCGTGATACTGCTCTGGCCGACTTTCAACGTGATCGATTGCATGGCCTCGGTCTGGCTGGCGCCCATATCTAGCTTCGTCGCCTGGTTGCCCATCTTGATCGCGAGCGAATCGTTTCCCATGCCGATTTGGACGTCGCGATTGCCCTTCTTGATCGTCACCGACTCGTTACCTTCCTTGACCGTCTCGGTGCGATCGTTCTTGACCTCGATGGTTTGATCGTGGCCGACATTCAAATCGTCGTCATTCTCCACGACGCGATGAAAATCCTTCTCGGCGTGAAAGTAAATATCCTCCGAGCCTTTTTTGTCCTCGAAGCGGAGCTCGTTGAAGTTGTCCGTGCCGCCCTTGAGCGTGCTGCGCGTCTTGATGCCGCTTTGGGTTTTATTGTCGGGCAGTTTATAGGGAGGCATCATCTCCGCGTTGTACACGCTGCCGACGATGATCGGCTGATCGGGGTCACCCTCCTGGAAGGCGACGATCACCTCCTGACCAATCCGCGGAAGGTGAACGGCACCCCACTGTTTACCGGCCCAATACGTGCCGACCCGGACCCAACACGAGCTGTCGCCGTCATTCTTTCCCTGCCGATCCCAGTGAAACTGGACTTTCACGCGCCCGTACTTGTCCGTGAAGATTTCCTCACCCGCGGGTCCCGCGACCACGGCGGTCTGGGTGCCCTGCACGAACGGCTTGGGGGTCCGTCGGGACGGCCGAAAGGAAAGCGCGGCCGGAACGCAGTCGAACGTGTTGAGATAACTGAAGTCCTCGCCGCCGGTTCGATAGGCGTTCGTCATGGTGGCCACATGGTGGATGTCGGTGAACACGTATTGCCCATCGGCATTGAAGTGTTTTTCCAGCGTGAACTTATACCCGCTCGACAGGTGGCGGCAATTCCCCGCGCCCTCGATGATGAGACCGGCGGCGGCCTCCTCCTGCATGCGGATTTCGACGGTCCGCTTGTTGTCGTTGAAGATCTCCTGCAAGTCCGCGGACTGATCGCCGCCGCTACGATTGACGCCGTCGAAGCGCTGGGCGTACTCGCCCGGGAAGTCGTAAATCTCGAGCTTGTCGTTTCCTCCGACTTTCAACTTGTGAGTCACCGTACCGACCGCGACGCTATCCTGTGGCGTTTTATCCGCCTCGAGGTGCTTATGGGGCAGCTCGAAGCTATGATCCCACAGTGTGCATTTTCCGGAACGGAGTTCCTGGACTTTCTCCCAGTCGTAGATGCGATCGTCCGGACGATTGCCGCCGGCCATGTTCTCATAGGTTATTTTGCCTAGATCGGTGTGGCTTTGCGGCGTATTGGCAACCACCATTTTGTGGCTGCCCTTGTCATGTTTGAAGAAATAGTAAATCCCCTCTTCCTCCATGAGCCTGCTGGCAAAGTTGAAATCGGTTTCGCGGTATTGGACGCAATAGTCACGAGGCTTGAAGGTCCCCTGCAGTTCGTATGAGACGTCGACACCATCGAGCGCCTTCTTCAAGATGTCCGGAACCGACAGGTGTTGAAAGATCCGGCTCTGCGCCCGCTTGGTCAGCAGCCAGAACTGTGGAACGATTTGCATGCGGTAGGCGATAAAGTCGTCGTCCTGTTCGCCCTGACTCACGCGATTACAAATGCCATTGAAATAACGATTCTTGCCTTTGGCTGGCAGTTCCACGCGGACCGTGATTTTTTGACCCAGCAACTTGTCAAAGGCGACGTCAGCCTGCTTCTCCGCCAGCAAATCCAACTGGAAGCTGAAGAGCTGCGAGACGGCCTCCTGGCCGGTGAATCCGACCAAGAGCAGGACGTCTGGGCCCAACGGCGTGGTCACCTCAAGGGGACGATCGGCTTGCAGGTACTTGCCCATGTTATTCTCCAGAACGCACGTCGCTACGGTCGCTGACTTTCCAAGCTATTATCGTGCTAACCCCCGGACCGTTGCCGGAATTCCGCGTCGACCAGCGGAAATATGGGCAAATTACGTAATCTCGTAGCGGAAATTGCCGGCGTCGTCCACCGACACGTGGACCCGGGAAATCGCCTGTCCGGCGGCCATGCGGGACAAAAACTCGCGGGAAACCTCCGGCAGCAAGGTTCGGGTCAGGATGTGGTAGACGTTGCGGGCTCCGCTCTCCACCTCCTTGCAGCGACCGGCAACCGCCGAAATCAGGGCGTCGTCGTAGTGAAACTCGGCGCGATGGTTGGACTTCAAGCGATCGGCAATCC
>JBGQKM010000060.1:0-23121 GCA_041499515.1 Planctomycetia bacterium
AGTTGCGATCAGCGATGGACCCGTAAAGGGAGCAACGTTTATTCTCTAACTACCATTCCAACCCGTGGAAACGCCCGTATGATCCCGCATAAACCCTTCCGAATCCTGCTGATCGACGACCAAGAAGATGTCCACCGGGATTATCAGAAAATACTCGGCAAGCAGGAGTCGTCAACGGCGGCCGTGAATAAAGCAGCCGCGGACCTGTTTGGCCATGCCCCGACGATGTTCGACGATTGGGAGGGGTTCGAACTGTCTTCGGCCTTGCAGGGACACGAAGGCTTCGAGCTGGTGCAACGCGGCATCGCGGAGGGCCACCCGTACTCGGTGGCGTTCGTCGACATTCGCATGCCCCCAGGCTGGGACGGCATCGAAACCGTGCGGCGGATCTGGGAGGTCGATCCGGAAATTCTGGTCGTGATTTGCTCGGCCTACTCGGATTATTCCTGGGCGGAGATGGTCGCTCAATTGGGACGCAACGACCGCTTCCTGATCCTGAAGAAACCGTTCGATAACATCGAAGTGCGCCAGTGCGCCATGGTGCTCACCGAGCGATGGAGCGTCTCGCGAGCCGACGTGTTGACGGGCTTGCTCAATCGCCGGGCATTTCACGGCCACTTGCAGCTGGAATGGAACCGGTCGATACGGCACGAATTCCCGTTGGCTTGCGCGATGTTGGATCTGGACTACTTCAAACGCGTCAACGACACACTGGGGCACCAGGCCGGCGATCTGGTAATCAAGACCGTGGCCGACCTGCTGCATGCCAGTTGCCGCGCCAGCGACTACGTCTGCCGCTATGGGGGCGAGGAACTGTGCGTCCTCTTGCCGCACACGGACGAAGAGGGCGCCGCGGCTTGGGCTGAACACGCGCGACAAGCCATCGAAATGGCCTCGATCCCGATTGGCGATCGAATCATGCACGTCACCTCCAGCTTCGGCATCACCGAACGCCTCGAAGGCGACGACGGCGTGGCACAGGTGATGGACCGCGCTGATCAGGCATTGATGACCGCGAAAAAGTTAGGACGCAACCTCGTCGTTCGGTATTCATCGTTGCACGGCTCGGAGGGGAGCATGCATGAAGTTCAGCAGCGATCCAACTATTTTCAAGGTGTGACCGCACGCCAAATCATGACCACGCCCGTGGCGTCGCTGCAAGTCAATGCCACGGCCGGCGAAGCCGCCAGCTTCTTCGTGCGGTTCCGCCTCAATTCAGCGCCGGTCGTCGATCTTCAGGGCAAATTGGTGGGCATCCTGTCCGAAAAAGACGTCATCGGGATTCTGCTCGATGAAGACGCCTGGAACGTTCCGGTCGAACGCATCATGCAACGTACGGTGGTGTGTTATGAAGAGGATGCGCCGGTCCAGTCGATTTGCAATTTTCTCAGCCGCGTGGCCGTTCGGCGAGTCGTCATCGTGCGCGGCGGCTGTCCGGTGGGGGTCGTCAGCCGAGGCAGCCTGCTGCGGTGGTACACGAACTCAGTCGCCATGCACCAACCCAGCGTGACAGCCAGTTTGCACCCCAGCAAAGTCAATCGGGCCCGCTTGATGGAGTATACAAAAGCCGTGGCCGAATGCGCCGCCGAGCTTTCCGAGTTCATTTCCGAACCGGCGGATGATCTGGTGGCTCCGGTGATCGAGGGTGTCGCCAAATTGCAGGAGCTGATCAACGACTTGTCGATATGTTCGCAGAGCGACAACATTCCAGTCATCGTCAGCAACCAGACGTATTTGCAAACTCCCGGTTTTTCGAGTTTAGGCACCTTGCCCGTCGTCTGAAGGCGCATCGCGGCGGCGACCGTGGAACATCCGTCGACGGAACGGCCACGATCGACAAAGCGGCGATCGCCGAATCGAGCCCCGCTACGCATGTCTCGGTCAGTCACGCGACCTTACTGCTGAACCCAATAGTCGACGACCAGCACCTTGTCGAGGCGCGGTCCGACGAGCGCTCCGAAGGCCTTGTGGGCCGGATGGGGCAGATACGCGTCGCGTCCTTTCTCGTCGCGGAACGTGACGAAGAAGCAGTGCGTGAAGCCCTGTGATTTGTTCTCGACGCTGACGTTCGTGCCGTACTCGAAGGTCTCGATGGCGTCGATCTTGCTCTTTAAGGCGCGAAACGCCTCGACCACTTCAGCGATCTGTTGCGGCGTCGCGTCGTCCTTGAACTTGAAGAGCACCACATGACGCAGCGCCTGGCTCGATTTGGCTGGGGCATTGTCGGCGTGCACGGCGGCGTAAACTCCGGTCAACAAGCTGGCGGCCGCGGCTGCGGCCCACACCAAGGGCTTGGTCATCTTGGGCGAACTCCCATCAAGCAAAAAAAGGCTGACACCTGACCCCCCAGCATAGGTCAATCGGAGGAACCAGGCAATTACGGCGATTTCCTGGGCCAGGGACAGGCGACCGATCGGGCCAGCGGCCGGCGGCGGGGCTTTCGTCGCGTCGCCTGCATGCGAATCCCGAGTAGGGCCTTTAAATTTTCCGCCGTGTTTGGCCAGCATGCTGGGCAAGAGCCCCAACCCCGTTATAATGTGCCCTGAGTGAAGAATCCGGCAACTCACAGGCGGCTGGCCGAACGCGCCGCGATTTCGGCAAGCCCGTCTAGGAATTAATTTCGAAGGAGATTCGCCGTGCATACTTATCGCTGGAGTCTGGTCATCGGTGTGAGCATGTTGCTGGGCATTGCCGGTTGCGTCAGATCATCCGGACCGGCCGCGTCGGGAGCCAAGGTCACTAAAGTCGAAGCGGGCGCCGACGCCCACAAGCGCGCGCAGACCGCCCTGATCAATGCCAGGCCGGGCGACGTGGTGGAATTCGGCGCGGGCAAATTCGAGTTCACGTCCACGCTGTCGCTGGACGTCGAGAACGTGACCATCCGCGGCCAAGGGCCCGATCAGACCATTCTGGCCTTCAGCCAGCAGGGACAAGGCACCGGCGGCGAGGGCATTCTCGTGACCAGCAAGGAAAAGTTCACGATCGAAAACCTGGCCGTCGAGGACGCCAAGGGCGACGCGATCAAAGTCAACGGTTGCACTGGCGTGACGTTTCGCAAAGTACGCGTCAGTTGGTCGGGCGGGCCGAAGGAAACCAACGGCGGCTACGGCCTGTATCCCGTATTGTGCACCAACGTGCTGATCGAAGACTGCATCGCGCGTGACGCCTCCGACGCGGGCATCTACGTCGGCCAATCGGAAAACATCATCGTCCGCCGCAATCGGGCCGAACAGAACGTGGCCGGCATCGAAATCGAAAACTCGGTGAATGCCGACGTCTACGAAAACGTGGCCACCGACAACACCGGCGGTATATTGGTCTTTTCGCTCCCCGACCTGCCCAGGAAGATCGGTCATCATTGCCGCGTCTACAAGAATCAGATCGTCGAAAACAACCGCAAGAATTTCGCGCCCAAGGGCAACATCGTGGCCAACGTCCCGGCGGGAACCGGGGTCATGATCCTGGCCAACCGGCACGTCGAAGTGTTCGACAACGACATTCAGAACAACCAGAACGTGAGCTTGTCCATCTGTAGCTACCTGGTCACCGAGAGGCCTTTTGCCCAGGACCCGGTGTACGATCCGTATTGCGAAGCGATTTACGTCCACGACAACCGGTTCGTGGGCGGTGGTGACAAGCCCGATGGCAAATTGGGCCAGTTGTTGGCCATGCTCTTGGGCAAGAAACTGCCCGCGATCGTTTACGATGGCGTGGTGGACGAAAAGAAAGCCGTCGACGGCAAGCTGCCGCCCGAGTTGGCGATCCGCATCCGCAACAACGGTGACGCCGATTTCGTCAATTTCGATCTGGCGCATCTCGACATGAGCAATCCGTTGGATATCAAGAAGGGCGAAATCAGCCGAGACCTGACTCCGTATGAAGGTGAGATGCCGAAGCTGAGCCCGGTGACGTTTGCCGGAGTGAAATGATGCGGAGGTGGCGCCCCCCTGGTGCCTTGGCGTTCGGCACGACGATCGGCAGGATCGCTCCGCTGGCGACGATGCTCGTGGCGTTGGCCGGGGTGGCCGGCTGCACGTCGCAAGGCTCCGCGCCCACCGAGGGTCCGCCGCAAAAGCTCTCCGACTACGGCCTGTTTGTCGGCAACGGCAGCACCCAGGAGCCGGTGCCGGGTGTCGTTGCCTACGATCTGAATTCACCCCTGTTTTCCGACTACGCGGACAAACTGCGTTTCGTCCGATTGCCGGCGGGCCAAAGTGCCCAATATCGGGCGGACGAGACGTTCGAGTTCCCCGTCGGCACGGTGATCGCCAAGACATTCGCTTATCCGGCCGATGCCCGCCGTCCGACGCTCGGTCGCCGCCTGATCGAAACGCGCATCCTCAAACACGAGCCGCAGGGCTGGGTGGGATTGCCGTACATCTGGAATGCCGAACAAACCGAGGCGGTGCTCGAGGTGGCCGGCGATCTGATCGACGTCCGCTGGGTGGATGTTCAGGGGACCGACCGCACCAACAACTATATCGTTCCGAACGTCAATCAATGCAAAGGTTGCCACAAACAGGGCGACGCCATGCAGCCGATCGGCCCCAAGGCACGCCACTTGAATCGGGACTTCGCCTACGCCCATGGCTCGGAGAACCAATTGGCGTTTTGGACGCGCGCCAAAATCCTCTCGGGCAGCCCCGACCCAAAAGACGCGCCACGAGCGGCGGTCTGGAACGATCCGGACACCGGCACGCTCGACCAGCGGGCGCGGGCCTGGTTGGAAGTCAATTGTGCCCACTGTCACAACTCGGTCGGACCGGCGCGCAACGCCGGCTTGGATCTGATGGCCGCTCAGCAGGGCCCAACGAAATTCGGGATCTTCAAGACCCCGGTCGCGGCCGGTCGCGGCTCGGGCAGTCGTGAGTTCGACATCGTGCCCGGCCAGCCGGAGCAGTCGATCATGATGTTCCGCATCACCTCAATTGATCCGGGTATCATGATGCCCGAACTGGGCAAGCGGCTGATCCACGAGGAAGGGGTCGAGTTGGTCCGTCAGTGGATCGCCTCGATGCCCACCGGCGGTCCGCCATCGCCAATTCCCTAGAGGGTCAGCCCTCTTTCAGCCAGCGTGAGGCACCATTTTGGCGACGTTCGACGAAGCGCTCCAGCGGGCGCGTCAATGGTTGAGCGCGGGCGATTTCGCGCAGGCCGAAGCGATCTATCGCCAACTGCTCGAAGCGGCTCCACAGGCCGGCCAGCTCTGGCACGAGCTTGGTCTGGTGCAGATGCAGGCGCAACGCCCCGACATTGCCGTAGAGAGCTTGCAGAAGGCCGCAATGCTCGACCCCGGCAGCGCCGCCTGTCACAGCAATCTGGGCGCGGCTTACCGCTTGCTCCAACGGCCTTACGAAGCCGTGGCCAGTTTCGAGCGCGCGTCGAAATTGGCGCCGCCAACGGCGGAGTTGCGCAATAATCTAGCCCTGGCGCTCAAAGACAGCGGCCAGACCGACGCCGCGCTGCGGACCTTCGACGAGGCCCTGAACATCCGGCCCGATTATGCCAACGGCCACTTCAACCGGGGAAACCTGCTGTTGGACGTCGGACGACTGGACGAAGCCGTGGCCAGCTACCGACGAGCGATCGCACTGCGGCCTGACGACGCCGGCGCCCATTGCAAGCTCGGCGTGGCCTACTACGACTTGGGCCAGTTGGACCAGGCCCTCGAGTGTTTCGAGTCGGCTCTTCAGTTTCAGCCCAACTATCCTGAAGTGCGCCGCAACCGGGCGCTGGCCTGGCTGGCTCAGGGAGAGTATTCCAAAGGCTGGTCCGAATATGAATGGCGCTTCGAGTGCGAAGGGTTTGCCCAACGATCTTTTGCGCAGCCGCGATGGGACGGATCGCCGCTGGCGGGCCGCAAGCTCTTGGTCTATGCCGAACAAGGATTGGGCGACACCTTGCAATTCGTCCGCTACCTTCCGCTGGTCGAGGCATCCGGCGGCCAGATCCGATTTGAAGTCCAACCGGCGCTTGCGCCTTTGCTGGCGCAAGCGGGCTTCGGACGTTGGTTCCTCGCTCCGGACGCCGTTGCCGATTTCGACGTCCACGCCCCCTTGCTGAGTCTGGCCGGCTTTCTGCCGAGTCGCGGCTGCGAGCCCTTTTGGGAACGACCCTATCTGGCGGCCGAACCGCAACTTGTGGCAAGCTGGGAAGGTCGTGTGCGGGCCATCGGCGGGTTCCGAGTCGGCATCGTCTGGGCTGGGAATCCCGATCATCCGCACGATCGATTTCGGTCGGTTCGGCTCGCCGAGTTTGCGCCTCTGGCGGCCATTCCGGGAGTACGGCTGATCAATTTGCAAAAAGGGGCCGGTCGCCGACAGCTTGCCGACTCGGCCGCGGGGTTCGACGTGGTCGATTGGGGCGACGCCCTGGACGAGGCGGCCGGCGCTTTCATGGACACGGCCGCCGTCATGCAACATTTGGATCTTGTGATCGCGGTCGACACGGCCATCGCCCATCTGGCCGGAGGGCTGGGCGTGAACGTGTGGGTTCCCTTGCAGGTTTCGCCCGACTGGCGCTGGCTGACCCAGGGCGAGCGGACAGCCTGGTATCCTTCGATGTGTCTTTTTCGCCAGCACGATTTTGATTGCTGGCCGCCGGTGTTTGCTGAAATGGCGAGCCAGTTGCGATCTCTGGTGGCGCGGCCGAAGCCTTTTTCCAATAGGTCCTGAAGTCTTGATGACTGGGAGGATTTGACGTGATAACGGGCATTTCCGAAGCGAAGTGGGTCGGGCCGGATCAAATCGACGTCAAGTTGATCGAGGGCAATTCTGAGACCGAGACGCTGCCGATGAACTTGAGGGACTTTCTGCACTTTGGCCATTTTCTCGTGGCGTTGCGCGCGGCCATGAACGACGGTCGCCTGGCCGATGGCAGGATCGATCGCGGCCGACTGCGCGAAAGCTGGGACCCGCGCCGTGAGGTTCTGGAACGAAAACTGTGCGACCAGCCGCGCGACGCCCATTAGCGGCAAGCTTGCGGATCCCCCCTCGCGTGGTTGCACGCGCGCCTCGTTGCGCATTTGAGCAATCCATATCTTTTGGGGCCTTGACGCGGGTTCAAACTTCGCGACGAAATGGTTATCATAAGGGGAGCCTCAACGGAACAGGCCCTCTGGCAGTCGCGAGTATTGTCCGGCAGCGAGCGTTGTCCGGCAGCACGGTTTGCAGGAAACGAACGTCGCAGCGGGTTGCAAACGTTGGCTGGCTTGGGAACAGACTCTCTCTTTCGATCCATCGTGTTGGATTGCGCCATGATCGTATTTCGGCTTCATCGCTTTCTATTGCGGACCGTTTTTGCGGCGGTGGCGGCCTTCGCTTGTCTGGCAGGGTTCGAGCATTCATGCGCCGAAGAGCCAGCCACGACGAAGGTCACTTACTCAAAAGATGTCGCCCCCTTGCTATGGAAGAATTGCGCCGGCTGTCATCGACCGGGCGAGGTGGGAGACTTCCCGCTGCTGACGTATCAGGACGTTTCCAAACGGGCCGATTTCATCGCCGAGATCATGGTCAGTCGCCGGATGCCGCCCTGGAAGGCCGAACCTGACTTCGGAAAATTTCGCGACGATCGCCGCATGTCGGACCACGACATCGAGCTGGTTTCTCAATGGGCCAAGGCGGGCGCCCCCGAGGGCGATCCCAAAGATCTGCCGCAGCCGCCGACGTTCTCCGACGGCTGGCAGTTGGGCGAGCCCGACATGCAGTTGAAAATGTCAGAGCCATTTTCCGTGCCGGCCGACGGCAATGATATTTATCGCTGCTTCGTGATTCCCATTCCCATCGAAAAAGACCGCATGGTCAGTGCCGTCGAGTTTCGTCCGGGCAACCACAGAGTGGTGCATCACGCGATTCTGTATCTGGATGCCAACGGGGCGGCGCGTGAGAAGGATGCCCAGGACAGTCAACCGGGGTTCGAGACTTTCGGCGGTCCCGGCATCACGCCCACGGGCGGTTTGGGCGCCTGGGTTCCCGGCGCGATGCCCCGCTTTCTTCCGGACGGAATCGTCAGGTACGTCAAGAAGGGGAGCGACCTGGTGCTGCAGATCCACTACCACCCCAGCGGCAAACCGGAGACGGACCAATCGGTGGTGGGCGTTTATTTTTCGAAGAAGCCGGTCAAGAAAATCGTGACCGGCATTGCCATCTTGCAGACCGATCTAAAAATACCGGCGGGCGATGCGCACTGCGAAATCAAGGCCCAATGCCAGGCGCTGCCGGTCGACGTGAACGTGCTGGCGGTTTCGCCGCACATGCACAATTTGGGCCGCGAGTTCAAAGTCACGGCTAAACGACCCGACAGCACCGAGGAATTGCCGCTGATTTGGATCAAGGACTGGGATTTCAATTGGCAAGGTCCGTACGTACTGGCCGAACCAATTCGCTTGCCCAAGGGCTCGGTGATCAAGGTGCAGGCGTGGTACGACAATTCGGCGAACAATCCCAAGAATCCCAACAGTCCCCCCAAGGAGGTCAGTTGGGGCGAACAAACGGTCGATGAAATGTGCCTCTGCGGCGTGCAAGTCTATACCGACAAGCTCGCGGAACTGAAACTCATCGCGCGGATGACCAACAATGAGCTGGGCGCCGGACTCGAAGGCGGCATTCCAGGCCAGGCCGAGTCGGTGAAGAAGAAGGCACCCACGAAAAAAGAAGTCGCGAAGAAGTGGATCCCGACGGACGAAATCTCGGGGAAGACAGGCGCGGAAAGCGATTGGCTGGCGAAAAAAGCCGGCAAAAGGGACTCGATCATTCCGCCCGACGGCATCGAAATCCCCGAAGAATCCAAGCGCCTGTTGAGTCAGTTCGATCTCGACAAGGACGGCAAGCTGACACGCAAGGAAATCGCCAAAATGCCCTCGGCCATGCAGACCTATGTCGTGCGCAGGCTGGTCAAGCATTAGTCGACCGGCCGCCGTCGGCCTGCGATCTTCGCACACGCCGCCCTTGTTGCCCGAGGCCTTTCCGCGGGTTACCATGCCAGACCGGGGCTGGTGGTGATTCCCGTGCTTAGTCTGGGGTCTGTATGTCGCGGCGCAAGTGGCGAGTTTGGATGGCCGGCGGATTGCTGTTGGGGTCGCTGGCCGCCGCGCGTGGCGACCCGATCGATCAACAGCTAGCGGCCATCGCACGCACGGGCCCCGAGGGCGCCGGGTCGCCCGCGGCGCGCGCGGCGTGCGACGCACTTAGCGCACGCGGCGCCGAGATCCTGCCGCGGCTGCTGCGAGCGATGGAAACCGAAAACCCCGTGGCTGCCAATTGGTTTCGCTCGGCGTACGAGACGATCGTCGAGCGCGAAGTGAAGGGGCCGGATCCGAAATTCCCGATCGACCATTTGCGGGCCATCATCGGCGATCCCGAACGCTCGGGGCGCGTGCGGCGGTTGACGCTTGCGCTGTGCGATCGGCTCGAACCCGGGTATGCGAAGAAGGTGATCGCGCCGTTGCTCGAAGATCCGGAGTTTCGAGAGGATGCGGTCGAAATGGCGCTGGCCGCCGGCCAACTGGCCTTGGAGCGCGGCGATTCGGAAACGGCCCGAGATGCGTTTGACAGCGCGTTCCGGCATGCGCGCGACAGCGGCCAAACGGTGCGGGCCGCCAGCCGGCTGAGCGGCTTGGGCGAGCGCGTGGACATTGTCGAGCACTTGGGGCTGGTGGTCGACTGGTGGCTGGTGGGCCCGTTCGACGCTCCGCAATTCAGCGGATTTGCCCGCGAGTTTCCGCCGCAGCAAATGGTCGATTTGCAGGCCACGTACCTGGGCCAGGAGGGGCGCACCATCGCCTGGGTGCGGCACCACGCGGCCGATCCGCTGGGTTTGGTGGATCTGGTGCAGGCGCTGGCGCCGGCCAAGGAGGCCGTGGGCTATGCCTATACCGAGCTGATCTCGCCCCGCGATCAGGCTGCCGAATTGCGCTGCGGAGCCGACGATAATTGCACGGTGTGGCTCAACGGCCAGAAAGTGTTCTCCCGCGAACAATGGCTCAACGGCACTCGTTTCGATCGATTTATCACGCCCATTCAGTTGCGGCGTGGACCGAACCAGTTGCTCGTGAAAGTCTGCCAAGGGCCGCAACACGTCGATCCGCAGGTGGCCAACCTCTGGTCTTTGCAGTTGCGATTTTGCGATGAAAAGGGCAACGGGCTGGCTCTGCGATCCGCGTTGGCCGAGGTTCCGGGGACGGCCCCATGATGCATTGCTCAAGCGCGGGTCTGAGTCACAGCCGTTGGCCAGTGGCCGTTGGCGCGGTCGTCTTGATGGGGATGTGCGCCGGCGTCGTCTCAGCGCAGACCGAAAACTGGCCGGGCTGGCGCGGCCCGCAGCGCAACGGCGTCACCAACGATCGCGGGGCTCCGTTGGCCTGGTCGGCGACCGAGGGCGTGCTATGGAAAGTGCCGTTGCCTGGCTCGGGCATTTCAAACCCGATCGTGTGGGATCGGCGCGTGGTCTGCACCAGCTCTGACGGCGCGCGGCAGCAAGATCTGCACGTGATCTGCCTGGACCGCGACAGCGGACGCGAACTTTGGCACGCCCGGTTGTGGGGCACCGCGCCGACGTTGCACCACGAGAACAAAAGCAGCATGGCCAGTCCTTCGCCGGTCACCGACGGCCAGCACATCTATGCGTTCTTCGGCAGCGGCGACGTGTTTTGTCTTGATTTCGCGGGCCGGCTCGTCTGGCACCGTTCGCTCTCGGCCGAGTACGGCGTTTTCGAAAACCGCTTCGCGGCCTCCAGCTCGCCGCTTGTGTTCGAAGACATGCTGATCGTGCAATGCGATCACTACGGCGCGTCGTACGTGATGGCCATCGACAAGCACACCGGCGCCAATCGCTGGAAGACCGACCGGCCCGAAGTCTGGCTCTCGTGGTCGTCGCCCGTGTGCGCGACGCTTGAGGACAATCAAACGCATGAGCTGATTCTTTGCGGGTCGGAAAAAATGGACGCGTTCGATCCTCGCACGGGCAAGAAGCTGTGGACCCTGCGGGGCATGAGTCGCGAGTGCATTCCCACGCCGGTACTCGGCCGCGGGTTGATTTATGCCGTGAGCGGGCCCCACGGCACGACGTATGCCGTGCGGCCCGGCGGGCGCGGCGAGATTGGCGATTCGCACGTCGTGTGGAGCAGCACCCGCGGCAACCCCTACGTGCCCTCGGCGATCCTGGTCGGCGATTATTATTATCTGGTCGACGATCATGGGATCGCCACGTGCCTGGAGGCCGGCGACGGCAAGGTGGTGTGGCGGAAGCGATTTGGCGGCGATTTTACGGCCTCGCCGGTGGCGGCCGAGGGGCGCATCTATTTCACCAACGAAGCCGGTTCGACGCTGGTGATTCGAGCCGACACCGAGCGGTACGAAGAGCTGGCCCAGAATACGATCGGCGAGCCGGTGTTTGCCTCGCCGGCCATTTCCGGCGGCCGCGTTTTCCTGCGCAGCGCCAGCCATTTGTGGTGCCTGGGCGGCGAAGCGGCGCAGAGCACCGCGCGCTGAAGCCGTCGTGCCGCTACGCCCGGCGCACGATTATTTGTCGGCCGCAATGACATATGCCTGGAAGCGGCGCGATTGGTAGATTTCCGGTGCGCCGTCGGTCGCGCGGAGGATGAAGGCCGCGGCTCCGGGGGTTTTTTCGATCAGTTCCAGCCCTGCCTTGGGGCCCATCGCGGCCACCGCCGTGTCGAGGCCATCGGCGGTAATGCAATCGCCGGCAATCACCGTGACGCCGCTTCGATCGGTCAGGCCCAGGCCGGTGTGCGGATCGACGATGTGCGAATAGCGTTTGCCATCGAGCACGACGTGCTGAAAGGCGTCGCCCGCAGTAGTCACCGCAGCGTTAGCCAGCAAGATTTTCCGGGTTGGCGTGCCGTCTGCAGAAAGTGGCACGACGTCAATCGTCCAGCCGGGTTTTCCGGGCGGCGGATCGCCGACGCCGATGTCGCCGCTGGCGTCCACCAGTGCCCGAGGGATGCCCATTCCGCGTAGCAGTTTCAGCGTTTCATCGACCGCATAGCCCATCGCGATGCCGCCCAGATCGAGCCGCATGTGGGGTTTGAGCAATTGGGCCGTGTGTTGTTTCTCATCGAGCTTGAGCGATTGATACCCGACCGCCGCGCGGGCTTCGGCCAAGCGCTGGGGCGACGGCATCTGCTTTTCGCGCCGGGCACGGCGCCACAGACGGACGTAGGGGCCGACGGTGACGTCGAACGCGCCGCCCGATTGTTCGGCCAAGGTTTGCGATCGGGTGAGCACGAACCACAACGGGTCGCTCAGCGGAACGCCTTTCTCGGCCGGCGCGGTCGCGCTGAGCCGGCTCAATTCGCTCTCGGGATCATAGTCGCTGAAAATGCGGTTGAGTTCAGAGATTCGCGAAAATGCCGCCTGAAACGCGCGGTTTGCAGCCGGTTCGTCAGCCGCATACAATAAGATCTTAAACGGTACCCCCATCTGGCGTTGTGTGGACTCGAAGCGCCGGACTTCGCCTGGCGGCGGGTCGGCCCTGGCCAGATCACACGGCGCGAGAGACAGTGCCCACAACAGGAGCAGCAGCAAACCTTTCATGATGGGCTGTCGCCTTGTGTGGCCGGCTCGCATCCAGTTTTGCTCGTCGCCGGCCTCCAGAGATCATGGTTCCGAAGGATTCCGTATGTCTAGCGTAATCGGGCCGCGGGTCGTAAAGCAAATCCAGCGTGCTTGTTTTCTGGGCGCGTTTTTGTGCGGGCTGCTGGCGAGTGCGCGGGGGGCTGGTGCGGCCGAGAACGTCAAATCGCCGGCCGAAGTGAAGAACGCCACGGCCATGACCCAGGCTGAAATGAAGCCCTACACCGACGTGATCGCCAACGGCGATGTCACGTTCGACATGGTGCCGATCCCCGGCGGCCAGTTCGCGATGGGCAGCCCGGAGTCCGAAGCGGGCCACAAGGACGACGAAGGGCCTGTGCATCAAGTCGAGATTCAGCCGTTCTGGATGGGCAAATGCGAGGTGACCTGGGACGAGTACGAGATTTGGATGTTCAGTCTCGACGTCCAGAGACGCGAATTGAACAAAGCCACGACGACCGAGAGCGAAAAACAGGCCGACGCGGTGACTCGACCGACCAAGCCCTACACCGACATGACCTTTGGCATGGGCAAGGAAGGCTATCCGGCGATTTGCATGACGCAGTTGGCGGCCAAAACCTATTGCAAGTGGCTCAGCGCCAAAACGGGCCGGTACTATCGCTTGCCCAGCGAGGCCGAGTGGGAATATGCCTGCCGGGCGGGGACGAAAACGGCTTATGCTTTCGGCGACGATCCGGCCGCATTGGGCCAATACGCCTGGTACTTCGACAACAGCGAGGACAAGTATCACAAGGTCGGCGTCAAAAAGCCCAACGCCTGGGGTCTGCACGATATGCACGGCAATGTAGCCGAATGGACCTTGGATCAGTATATTCCAGACTATTACCGGCAGTTGGCCGGCAAGGTCAGCAAGAATCTCTGGGCCATTCCGAGCAAACTCTATCCGCAGGCGGTCCGGGGCGGCTCGTGGGATGACGATGGAGAATTGCTGCGCAGCGCCGCGCGGCGGGGCTCGCACAAAGACTGGAAGCAACAGGATCCGCAGTTGCCGCAAAGCATTTGGTATTTTACCGACGCCTTGTTCCTTGGGTTTCGCGTGGTCCGTCCACTGGCGGCGCCAAGCGAGGCGGAAAAACTTAAAATCTGGGACGCCGGGGCTAACGAATAGCGGGCGTCTTGAACCGTTTCGATCCACACTCTCGTACTGGAGAACCGACCATGAGTGATGCGTCCCATCGCTGCTCGCCCAGCCCAGCTTCGCGTCGTGATTTTCTCAAAAGTTCCACGGCCGCGATCGTCGGCGGGGCCCTGGCCGGCAGTTTGTCGATTGCCAAAAGCGCCCATGCCGCGGGCGATGACGAAATCAAAATCGCCTTGATCGGCTGCGGCGGGCGCGGCACGGGCGCAGCCAACCAGGCGCTGAGCACGCACGGCAAGGTCAAACTGATCGCCATGGCCGACGTGTACAAGGATCGATTGGACGGCAGCTACAACACCCTGCTTAAGGAAGTCAGCCAGAAAGATCGGATCGACGTGCCCGAGGATCGCAAGTTCGTCGGTTTCGACGCCTACCAGAAAGCGCTGGCCGCGGGCCCCGACCTGGTCATCCTGTCCACGCCGCCCGGTTTCCGCCCGATCCATTTCGAAGCCGCGGTAAAAGCCAACAAACACGTCTTCATGGAAAAGCCGGTGGCGACCGATGCGCCGGGAGTGCGTCGTGTGTTGGCGGCCGCCGAAGAATCAAAAAAGAAGAACCTGGCCGTCGGCGTGGGGCTGCAGCGCCGCCACCAGGCCCAGTACTTGGAGACCATCAAACGGCTTCAGGACGGCGCGATCGGCGATATCGTCTCCACGCGCGTCTACTGGAACGGATCCACTCCCTGGGTCAACAAGCGCGAGGATCTGGACGCCAAATATGGCCACAAGCTGAGCGAAATGGATTACCAGATGCGCAACTGGTACTACTTCACTTGGATCGGCGGCGATCATATCGTCGAACAGCACATCCACAACATGGACGTCGGCAACTGGCTCAAGGGCTCGTATCCGGTCAAGGCCAACGGCATGGGCGGCTGCCAGGTGCGCAAAGGCAAAGATTACGGCGAAACGTTCGACCATCATTGCGTGGAATTCGAATACGCCGACGGATCGCGCATGTTCAGCCAATGTCGCCATATCCTCAACTGCTGGAACCCCGTTTCGGAATATGCCCAGGGCACCAAGGGCACGGCAGATATCAGCGGCGCCCGCATCGAGAGCAACGGCAGCGAAGGCTGGCACTATACCGGACCCAAGCCCAATCCCTACCAGGTCGAACACGACGACCTGTTTGCCAGCATCCGCTCGGGCAATCCGATCAACGAGGCCGAAGCGGGCGCCAAGAGCAGCATGACGGCCATCCTGGGCCGCATGTGCACCTATTCCGGCAAGGAAATTAGCTGGGACACGGCCATCCAGTCGCAGATCAACCTGCTGCCCGACGAATTTTCGTTCACGGCGACACCCAAATCGCTGCCCGACGCCAACGGCATGTACGCGGTCCCGCTGCCGGGTCTGACCAAGGTGGTCTGATCGCGATTTTCCGCTGTTGAATGGCATTCCGCGAAAGCCGGCTATCTCCGGGTAGCCGGCTTTTTTCGCGCCCCAGTGGAGCTCGCCCACCAGCGGCTCGAGCCGGGGCATCGGGTTCAATTGCCGTGGTTTGGTCGCACTGGCACGTGGGCCGTTCTGGGGTGGCCATTGCGGCCCGGGGTGCTCGCGCGATCGTTCCGGCATCTACGGGGCCAAGAGCGGGCTCTCTTGCGTGGGCGCGGCCGCCGGCCCTTACGCATGATACCGAATATGCGGACGGTTCGGACTCTCGATGGCGACCATTACCCTCACCACCGGATTTTTTTACCACCCAAGGCAGCTTCTTGAGATAGGTTTTTATTACCCGGCAATGTTCAGATGTACGGGTGCCCGATTCTCATCGTGCGGTTCGTTCCAATCGCATTCTCACAAAGCTCACTCGTTGTCATGAAACGATCCAATGGTCCAAAAAGTCGTCGCGGAGTCGTGGCCGTAGAAGCCGCGCTCACGCTGCCGCTTCTACTCGTCTTCATGCTTGGGCTGTGGGAGGTGGGACGGATGATCCAGGTCAATCAGACCTTGGTCAACGCGGCCCGAGAGGGCGCACGCCTGGCCGCCGGCGGATACGTGAATACCACGCCCGTGACCAACGCGATGGTCAGACAGGCGGTGCGCGACTATATGACGTCGGCCGGGCTGCCGGCTGCCGCGGTCAGCGGTGCGACGATCAGCCTGGTGTGCCAGGCCACGCCGAGTTGGACCGATCCCGCGAACGCGTTGCCGCTGGATAGGTTTCAGGTCAACCTGGTGATCCCACAGGGGGCGGCGTTCAATAGCTTGCGATGGAATTTGCTCACTCGGTTGACTTCCATACAACAATTCTCCGTCACGGTAAATTGGATGTCGCTCAACAGTTCCCAGATTGTTGTCCCCACCCAACTCCCGTTTTAGTACAGCGAGACGATCATGTTCGCCAAGATTCTTGTGGGAAGTCGCCGTGTGTCGTTGAAACCGTCGAGGCGTGGCGCCGCGATGGTGGAGGCCGCCTTGGTGCTGCCGATCGTCATCACGTTCCTGTTCGGCATTCTCGAATACGGCCGGTACGTGATGACGTTGCAGATGGTGACCAACGCGGCGCGCGAGGGCGCCAATTATGCACTGTCGCACACGCAACCGGTAACCATAGCGGGCGTGACCACGGGCAATGCCACGACCGATGTGACGAACGTCATCAATACCGCGATGGCGGGGCGGTCGCTCAATGGGCAAGTTACCCAAGTCTACACGTCCGACAGCCTGGGAAACAATTTGGGAGCCTGGACCAACGCTCAGGACGGCCAGTCGGTGTGCGTGCGAATCACCGGTACTTATCCCGTCTTGTTGGGCCGAATGATCGCGTTACCCGCTTCGATCCCCGTCGTTGCACAAGTCGTCATGCGTAGCGAGAGCAATTGACACCTCGATCCGTGAATGGGCAGGTAAAGCCATGAGAAACTCCATGAGAAACAACCGATGCAGGGCTCGTAATGGAGCCGCGCTGGTGCTGTTTGTGGTCAGTCTGGTCACGATCCTGACGTTTGTCGCCTTGGCGGTCGACCTGGGCATGTTCGCCGTGGCACGCACGCAATGCCAAGACGCGGCCGACGCGGCCGCCATGGCCGGCACCGCCACGCTCAATGGCATCACGGCGAACAATAACAATTATTCCAACGCGGCGCCGAACGCCATTCTGGCAGCCACGTCCAACTCGGTCCTTTCAGCCCCCATCCCGTCGAGCCACGTGGCTGTGCAGGTCGGGCGTTACGTCTACGTCTCGGGCAACCAGCGGTTCGAGGGTCAGTTTCCTGGCCCGTCCACCGAAAACTGGAGCATGGTGCAGGCGACCGTCACGGCCAATCTTGCGAATCAGTTGGCGTTTTCTCGCGTGTTCAACTTGACCAGCGCCAACGTGCAAGCCGTGGCGACGGCCGTCCATCGTCCGCGCGACGTGGCCCTGATATTGGATTACTCCGGGTCGATGCGCTTCGCCAGCCTGACGGGCCTCAGCAGTACCGCGGGATCGGAGTACACGGGGACTCGCACCAAATCGAACAATCCGGACACGGTCGTGCCGGCTTTCGGGCACTACGCCGGAAACACGTCGAAGTTAGTAGCCAGCACCTTCACGTCGCCCTACGACGCGGCGAATATCACCACGACCACCAGCGATGGCCGCGCGGCGGTCGTGCAGGACTTTTATCAGGACGCTGGCGGCACGCCAGCATTTGTCGCGGCATCCTCCGCCTATGCCACGACTCCGGATCCCGCTGGCGATAATTTCCTGGGACTCAACAAGACGGTGACTGCCCCCTACGCCAAGACCGTGAAGGACATTACCGGCGCCACCACCAAGGACGCGACCTTCGACTCCGCCCTGGCGACTGGAGGGTACGCTGGCGTCACCGGGAAAGCATTCAAGGGCTACATTCGCGGTCCGGCCTATTGGGGCAAGACCTTTTTCGTTTGGCCTCCAGACCCGAATCCGGCGAAAGACTGGCGTGTGATCTATTTCGGCGTCAACGACAACACCAAGTTGTGGAATGCCAGCGGCGTCTGGTTGAAGCCGAGCGGCACGAGCTATACGATCAATTACACCCCGTTCCTGAACTTCATCAAGAACGTCGGTCCCAACTCATTTCCAACCAGGCTGCAGTCGGGTCGGATCCTGTATTACGACGCGATTCCCAATTCCATCAACACCGCCACGTTCCCGCCGACCGATAAGAACGAGCGGTTCTGGAAGGAGTACATCGACTACATCCTGGGCGTCAAACAGACCGCCTCAAATACCTGGAGCGTCATCACGGGTCAGACTGGCTACGGCGACGACTTTACCTCGGGGACCGTGCAAATCTCGGCCAAGCCCTCGGGCGCGGACACGCGGTATATGAACTATCTGGACAACCCGAAGCGGCCGATAACGCACTTCTGGTTCGGACCGCTCAGCATGGTCGATTTCCTTGGCAACTACAACAGCAACCAGTTCTGGTGGCCGGGCACGTGCCACGAGTCGCCATTGTACGCCTGCAAACTCGGCATTCGCGCGGCGTTGACCGATATTTCCAACAACCACCCCAACAACCTGGTGTCGTTGATGATGTTCAGCGTGCCGTGCGCGAGCGCCAACGACGGCAACCGCTTCAACCGGGTGCGTGTCGGGCTGGGACGCGATTACCCCAGCATGCAGGACTCGCTGTGGTATCCGACCTCCACCATCGGCAACGCCGGGGCCACGATACGCCCGTACGACACGGACAACCTGGAAGTGCCGCGCGCCACGGGAGGCACCTGCTACTCGATGGCCCTGATGCAGGCCTACAACCAGTTCAGCGCCAATACGTCATTGCTCAACTACAATCCCGCCAAGCCGCCGGGCGATGCCGGCGGCAACGGGCGCAAGGGCGCCCAGAAGATCGTCGTCCTCGAAACCGACGGCGTGCCCAATACGACGGCCAGCGCGACGCTCAACAATCTCGGGCCTTACAACAGCTACTACTCGATTCGTTACAACAGCAGCAGCCCCGGCAGCAGCGAATTTCCCAACGTCAATAACGGCAACACGGTGACGACCGAGATCTACAACTTGTGCACTCAACTGTGCGCGCTCGACTCGGCCAGCCCGCCAGGCTATTCGACGCCATCGAAAAAAGTGTTGATTCATTGCATTGGATTTGGTCCGGTATTTGCCGCCGGCGCCCCAGGTCAGGCGGCGGCGCTGGCGATATTGAACCAGATACAAACCATCGGAAACGTCACCGACGGGATGCCGAGCTATAAGGTCATTTATGGGTCGGAATCGACCGTCACGAGCTCACTGCAGACGGCGTTCACGCGGATCATGCAAACCGGCGTGCACGTTTCCTTGGTTCAGTAGAAGGCTGGTGGAATAGGGAGATTCGATTGGACGTTCACGCCGCGGCGGTTTTCGAAAAGGTGACCAAATTCTACCCGCGCCGATGGCCTTCGCGCAGCGTGACCGCGCTGGACCAGGTCAGTCTTACGGTTCCCTGGGGCGAAGTCTTGGGGCTGATCGGTCCGAATCGCGCCGGTAAAACGACGCTCGTCAAAACCCTGTTGTCAATTTGCCATCCCACGGGCGGCAGAGTGATGCGGCTCGAATGCCCCTGGTCCGATCGGAGCACGCTGGCCAAGATCGGCTACGTGCACGAGGATCCGGCATTTCCGCGATATCTGACGGCCTGGCAACTTGTCGAGGGCTATGGCCGGCTTGCCGGCGTGGCCGCCGCCCCACTGCATAAGCGCACCGGCGAATTGCTCGAGCAAGTCGGACTGTCCGACCGCAGCCAGGAGACGATCGCAGGCTTCAGCAAGGGCATGTTGCAGCGATTAGCGCTGGCCCAGGCGTTGGTCAACGATCCGCGGTTGCTGGTGCTCGACGAGCCCTCGGAAGGCATGGACTTGCCGGCCCGCCGCTTGCTGCACGAAGTGATTTGCCAACGTCGGCTGCGGGGCCATAGCGTCCTATTGGTGTCGCACGCCTTGGCCGACGTTCAGCGGCTGTGCGATCGGGTGGCCGTGTTGCGTGACGGCCGCGTGGCGTTTGTCGGGCGCGTGGCCGATTTGGCCCAAGACGTCGCTTCGCACGAGCCACAAAGTTTGGAATGCGCCGTCGAGCCGCTCTATGAGGGAGCCTCGGCATGAAGCGCACACCGGTGCTTACCACGTGGGTCTGGTTGATACGCGATACCTTCCGGCAGTCGATGGCGCATGGCATTGGCGCGGTGCTGTTGGTCATCAGCCTGGTGTCGATCGGCGTTTGCCTGAGCTTGGGAGTCAACGGCCGATCCACGCTGGCTCAGGGCGATGAGAATCCGGATTTTCTGTCGCGCCGCGACGCCGACGCCACCAACGTCGAAAATCTCAACAGTTCCGGGGTCATCGTCGCCGACGGAAGCCTGACGCTGGCCTTCGGCGCCATGCAAGTTCCGTTGGCTCGCGACACCAGGTCGGCGATTCGGTTTGTCGAACTCGTGTTGGCTGGAGGGGTCGCCGACACGCTGGGGCTGCTGCTGACCTTGATTTGGACGGCCGGCTTCTTGCCGAGCTTTCTCGAACGGCGCAACATCTGCGTTTTGTTGGCCAAACCCGCGCCGCGCTGGGCGCTGCTGTTGGGAAAATACATCGGGGTGCTGGCCTTCGTGCTGTTCAACGCCGTGGTCTTCGTCGGCGGAACTTGGACCGCCATCGGTCTGCGCACTGGATTTTGGGACCCGACCTATTTACTCAGCGTCCCACTACTGCTGCTGCACTTTTCGATTTTCTTCGGTTTTTCGGTGTTACTGGCCGTTTGCACGCAAAATGCGGTCGTGTGCGTATTTGGCTCGATCGTGTTTTGGGGCGTCGCCTGGAGCATGAATTTTGGCCGGCACCTGTTGGTCACCTCGACGGACCTGGTGTCCGAGACCGTCCGCTCTTCGTACCTGAGCGGCCTGATCGATTTTGGATATTGGGTCCTGCCGAAGCCCGCCGACTTAGGCGTATTGCTTTTTCATGCGTTGGGCGCCGGCGATCACTTTGGTAAGGCGCTCGACCTCAACGTGCTCGAAGCCCATGGCTTTTCCATGACGCTTTCGGTGTTCAGCTCGCTGGCCTTCGCGGCCTTCGTACTGTGGACATCGACCCGCAAGTTCGAAGCCACGGACTACTGAGCGCTTCCGGACCGTCGGCATCGGCACCGCCCGCTGAGTGTCGTGGCAGCTCTCCCTTGCGCTCGGGCCGGCGCGCATTACTGAGCCGTCTTTCCATCGACTGAAATTACGCCCGACAAAATGCGATTTCGGCCGTCTGGCATCGCGCGTATACTGGGCGACACGCGCGTTAACACCTTGCAGTTCCGGTCTTCTGCTCCGGCTCCAAGTTTGGTGGCGCGTGACCCCAAACCGTATATCGAGGAGCGTATGCCGCCGCCGTCAGAAACCTCGGAGAGCGACGCACATCGCCCGACGCTGGCCCGCGGCATCGGCCTGGTTCAGGCCACGTCGCTCAACGTGGCCAACATGGTGGGGGTCGGCCCGTTCATTACGCTGCCGTTGTTCATCAAGACGATGCATGGTCCGCAGGCCATGGTCGGCTGGATCGCCGGCGCGATCTTGGTTCTGTGCGATGGGCTGGTCTGGAGCGAGCTGGGCGCCGCCTTGCCCGGCAGCGGCGGGACGTATCACTTTTTGCGCGAGATATACGGCCGCTATCCTGGGGGCCGACTGGTCGCGTTTTTGTTTATCTGGCAGTTTCTGATCAGCGGCACGCTTGAGGTGGCTTCGGGGTATATCGGCGGCAGCAACTATCTGGCCTACGCGCTACCCAACTTGGAAACGTCGCTGGCCGGCTGGGGAATTCCGCACGGGCTCGGTGTCTGCGCGGCCGTCGCGGCGATGGTCGTCGCGGTGGGTCTGTGCCGTCACATCCGCTCGCTGGCGGGGCTGGCCGTGGTGCTCTGCGCGGGAACGCTGGTCACGATGTTGACCATCGTGGTGGCCGGGTTGGCCAATTTCAATGCCTCGCTCATCGAGTTTCCCGCCGACGCGTTCCACCTGGACGAACGGTTTTTTACCGGCCTGGGCGGCGCGATGCTGATCGCCGTGTACGACTATTTCGGCTACTACAACGTTTGCCACATGGGCGACGAAGTCGTCGAGCCGGAAAAGACGATCCCGCGCGCCGTCCTGATTTCGGTCGTGGTCGTCGCGGTGTTTTACTTGACAATGAACGTGGCGATTATCGCGGTCGTTCCCTGGCAGCAGGCCATGGAGTCGAAGAATATCGCCGCGGAGTTCATGGAGACGCTCTACGGACGCAACGTGGCGGTCGGCTTCACGGTGCTGATCCTTTGGACGGCGCTGGCTTCGACATTTGTCGCCACGCTGGGCTATTCGAGGATCCTGTACGCGGCGGCCCGCAACGGCGATTTTTTTCGGATCTTCGGACGGCTGCATCCGCGAGGCCGGTATCCGTGGGTGGCGATTCTCACGCTGGGCGCGCTGACGGCCGTGTTTTGCTTCTTTCCGCTCGACGTCGTGATCGAGGCCGCCGTGATCGTCCGCATCTTCGTGCAATTCCTGGGGCAGATCTTCGGGCTGCATTTGCTGCGAAAAACCCGCCCAGACGTGATCTTGCCGTTTCGCATGTGGTTCTATCCCCTGCCCAGCCTGATTGCCGTGCTGGGCTGGGTGTTCATCGTGGTGGCCAAATATGAGTACCTGACGGCCGCCTTGGTCGTGTTCGCCTCGGGGGCCCTGGTGTTTCCCGTCTGGCGCCGCTATGTCGCGGGAGGCCCGCTGGCGGACCAGCAAGGCCGGCCCTAAACACGTCAAAATCGGGGTTACCGCTTCAAATAACGCATCGACTGCGGTACATTGGTGCCGTACCGTTCGGCGTGGACTGACGACCCCGAAGGGAGAGCAAACGCCATGGCGCCCCAATACTGTGCTGGACCGATGCGGCGGCGCGAGTTTCTACGCGTCGGCACCCTGGCCCTGGGCGGGCTGGGGCTGGCCGACCTGCTCAAAGCCCGCGCCCTCGCCAAGGCCGCAGGCCCGGACACGTCGGTGATCCTGTTTTGGATGTGGGGCGGGCCGAGCCAACTGGAGACCTACGACTGCAAGCCCGACGCGCCGAGCGAGTATCGCGGGCCGCTACGTCCGATCAAGACGACCGTGCCGGGGCTGGACGTCTGCGAGGTCTTTCCGCTGCAAGCGAAGCTGGGGCATCGGATGTCCTTGATTCGCTCGCTGCACCATACGATGTCGTCGCACAACGACGGCTCCATCGAATTACTGACCGGCAAGACGCCGCTCAAAGAAGACATCACCTCGACAGCCAAGAGCGATCATCCCGATTTTGGCATGGTCACCAGCCGCCAGCGTGGTTCGTCGACTAGCGGAGTACCGCGCTACGTGGGCATTCCGCGCGTGCCGTTCATGGTGCAGCCTACGTATTTGGG
>JBGQKM010000061.1:0-22944 GCA_041499515.1 Planctomycetia bacterium
GACGGCAAACCGCAAGTGCTCGAACAGTTCTCGGTCAAGTCCGGCGAATCGAAAGACCTGGGCGACGTGCAACTGGAGGTTGAAGCCAAGTTCCCCGTGACAGCAGTGCAAGTCAAAGCGAAAAAGGCCGCAGCGGCAATGCAGCCTGCGGCCAAAGACGGCCCGCAGCCGAAGGAAGCGGCCAAGCGCGAGTCTGCGAGTTCCCACGCGGGCGAGGCCACTCCTGTCGAGGACGATCCGGCGGCGTCTGCCCGCATTCAACTATTCGGCAAAGTGGTTCGACCTGATGGCAACCCGGCAGCCGGTGCCAACGTTTATCTGCTGCAAGAATCGCCAATGGGCACGGATGCGGTCGCGGTGGTCGCAACCAACGCGGATGGCGGCTTCGCGTTCGATGTCGGCAAGGACGCGTTCAATGTTGACGAAACAAGCGAGCCGTGGCTGATCGCCAAGGTGCTGGCAAAGGCCGACGGCTTGGGCCCGGCTTGGGCATTAGCAGCAAGCTTTGAACCCAGTGGGAAGATGGCCAAGAATCTGCCCTTATATCCCAGTCTGACCAATCGCCGCGCGGAGCTCGTCGCGGACCAGACTCTGCGGATGGTAACCGACGACGTTCCGATCGAAGGTCGGATCGTCAGCATCGAGGGCCATCCGATCGCCGGCGCTCGCGTGCGCGTGATGGAAATCGATCGCACCGGCCAGCCCACGCTCGACTCCTGGCTGGCCGCGGTCGAAAACCCGCTCACGGCGTTTGATAAGGCCTGGGGACACTTGCGCGTGAGCACCGGCTTCAACTTTCGCCGTGAGATCGAGCGACTGTTCCCCGACATCACGAGTGACAACGACGGCCGCTTCCGCATCCTGGGCGTGGGTCGTGAAAGCATTGTCGGACTGCAAATCGAAGGTCCGGGCATCGAGACTCGCCAGATTTCCGCGCGCACCCGGAAGGGTGAGACGCTTCGCATCACCGACCGACGCTTTCGAACTGAGCAAGCGAAAATGATCCATGGATCCAACTTCGATCACGTGGCCGGTCCTTCGCGTCCGGTCAAGGGCGTGGTGCGCGACAAGGATACTCGCCAGCCGCTTGCCGGCGTCAAAGTGCAGGCCTATCGCCTGGCGGGAATCGGCGTGCAGCCCTATCCCAACGCCATGTTCTACACGCTCACCGATACGGAGGGGCGATACCAGCTAGACGGCTTGCCAGTCGGCGACAATAAACTACTGGCGATCGGACCAGCGAGCGAGCCATACATTGTCTCCGCGCTGCCGGCCGAAGTGAAGCCGGACCAGACGGAAACCACGGTCGACTTCGCGCTCAAGCGCGGCGTGTGGATTCGCGGCCGCGTCAGCGACGCAAGTGATGGGCGACCCCTGCGGGCAAATGTTTACTACGCCGTGTTCCTCGACAACGCGCGCCGGCGGGAGGCTCCTGGCTATTCCGACGCGTTTTCGCTCTGGTATCCCACCGACGCGGATGGCCGTTTCCAGATGCCTGGTTTTGTCGGACGAGGCATCGTCGGCGTGCGAGCCGCTAACTACTCTGACTATCCCAGGGGTGTCGGCGCGGATCGGATCGACGGGCGGGAGACCAACCACGGATACACCGATTTCCGCACCGAACCAAGCTTCGGATGGGCCGAAAACTATCACGCCGTGGCAGCGGTGACCCCCGATGAAAACGGCGCGAACAACGAATGCAACTTCGCGCTGGTGCCCGGTAGTAAGATTAGCGGCAATCTGTTCGACTCCGCCGGCGACCCACTGACCGGCGCAATGATTCTTGGCGCCGTCGAGGCATCGGTGTGGCAGCCATTGGAGGATGCCAGCTTTGCCGTCCATAACGTCGATCCGCTCAAGCCGCGTCGCGTCCAGTTCCTGCACAGCGAGCGTAAGCTGGCCGGCAGCGTGATAGTGAAAGGAGACGAAGCCGGTCCGATCAACGTGAAGCTCGAGCCGTGGGCGACGATCACGGGGCGAATTCTTGATGATACCGGCAACCCCCTCCCAAACGCCAGCCTTACGAGCGATGAAGGTGACAAGGGGCAGTTGGGCGCCATGCCGGGACAATATGATTTCGCGGCCGATGCCGACGGTCGCTTCAAGATCGAGGGGCTGGCGCCGCATCTGCCCTACGACCTGGGCGTCATGGTGCCGGGGCGGTGGTTGGGCACCGTGGTCAAGGATCTGCAACTATCTCCCGGCGAAACCAAGGACCTTGGCGAGCTGTCGGTCAAACGGCCGAGCAACTAGGGTGCGACATGGGATCGGCGCAAGACATCTGGACACCCTACGAGCCCACGGCAGCGGCGCCCTGGAACTTGCGGCGCGTCGTGCACCTTCACCGTCGAGCCGCGTTCGCCGCGCCGTGGGCGCAGCTACAGCGCGACCTGGCTGACGGCCCACGACGGGCCGTCGACCGGCTGCTTCAGGGCCAGGGGCCTGGAGATGGCTCGGCCGAATTCGAATTGATGGCCCGGACCATCGGCGACGCGGCATCTGCCTCGGCCAATCCCGGCCGACTGAAGGCCTGGTGGCTGTACCGCATGCTCATCACGCCCGACCCGCTGGGCGAACGGCTGACTCTGATGTGGCACAACCATTTTGCCACCAGCAATCGCAAGGTTCAGGATTTGGTGCGGATGCGGGAACAAAACGACTTGTTGCGCAAGCACGCCCGGGCGCCGTTCGGCGAATTGCTCGAAGCGGTGCTGAAACATCCGGCCATGCTGGCCTGGCTCGACGCCGATTCGAACCGCAAAGGCCATCCCAACGAGAACCTCGCCCGCGAAAGCATGGAGTTGTTCACCCTGGGCATCGGCAACTATTCAGAAGACGACGTCAAGGAGGCGGCACGCGCGCTGACCGGCTGGGCGATCGTCGGAAATCGCTTTGGGTTCCTGGAAGCGCGGCACGATAGCGACGAAAAAGTTCTGCTGAATCATCGCAGCCCACTTTCGGGCGATGACTTCATCAAAGTGCTGCTGGAGCATCCCGCCACGGCCCGCCGGCTCGCTTGGCGCATTTGCAACACGTTCATGGGAGAGGGAGTGGTCGACGAGCAGGCGCTCGCGCAGTTGGCCGCCGGCCTCAGCTCGCACCGGCTGGAGGTCGCCTGGGCGGTCGAAACGGTGCTGCGCTCCAAGCTGTTCTTTTCGGCCGAGAACCTCGGCACTCGCGTGCTGGGACCGGTGGAGTACATCGTGGGCGGATTGCGGGCGCTTGAGTTATGCGATCCGCCGCCGAGCACCTTGCTGTTGGCCGAGTGGACGGCACGCATGGGGCAGGATCTGTTTTACCCGCCGAACGTGGGCGGCTGGAATGAGGGCCGGGCCTGGCTGGCGTCGCGCACGATCGTGGCTCGCGCGAATTTTTCGGCCGCGCTGGTGGAGGGTCAGCTCTGGCACCAGGCGCGCATACCCCGCGTTGAAGAACTTCCGGCGCGTCATGGTCAAGCAATGAATCTGCACCAAAGCGTGTCCTGGTTTGCCAGCTTATTTTGGGGAGACGAGTCGGTGTCCGCCGTGGACGAAGTGGTCGAGGCCACGCAATCGGTCAAATCCGAACGACCGTTGGCCAGGGCCGTCGCGCTGCTTATGGCAAGGCCCGAGTACCAATTGGCATAGTCGGAGGAAGAATCATGCTCACTCGACGACGGTTCCTGCAAGCCAGCTCCCTGATCTCCTTGTCACCGGTCCTTCCCAGCATCCTGGCCAACACGGCACGAGCCGCCGCGGCATCGCCCGACGCAAAAGTGCTGGTCGTCATTCAGTTGGATGGCGGCAACGATGGCATCAACACGGTCGTGCCCTACGCCGACGATGGTTACGGCCGAGCCCGAGACAAATTGCGGCTGGAAATCGACAAGCTCCACAAGCTTGACGATCAGGTCGGCTTGCATCCCAGCATGCGCGGCGCGAAAGAGCTGTTCGACGATGGGCGGCTGTGCGTCGTGCAGGGCGTCGGCTACCCAAACCCCGACCGTTCGCACTTTCGCAGCATGAGGATTTGGCAAACGGCCCGATTCGACGACGAGCGCCACGACAGCTATGGCTGGCTCGGCGGCGCGCTGGATGAATGGGCCCTGCAACACAACAGCGACGCCGCAGCCAACGCGATCTATGTCGGCGAGCAGGAAACACCCGTGGCATTGTGGGCTCGACGGTCGGCGGCAACGACGCTCTTGACCGCCGAGGATCTAAAACTGACGCTGGGCTCGAGGCCGGCCGCGTCGCCGCACGATTCTCAAGGCGAGGATTCCTCGCTAGGCCAATTCGTGTCCAAGCAGGTCCTGTCCGCGTATGCTGCAGCCGATGAGTTCCAGCGCCAGCAATCGCACAACCAGGCCACCGCTGGAAACGATTACCCCGACACGCCGCTGGGCTCGCGACTGAAACTCGTTTCGCAATTGCTCAAGAGCGGTGCCCAATCGCGCGTGTTTTACACATTGCAGAGCGGTTACGACACGCATTCGGCGCAATTGTACACGCATGCTCGCTTGCTGCGAGAGTTCTCAGACGCGATCAAGGCGTTCCTCGACGATTTGAAGACTGCAAAACTGGACGACCGGGTCCTGGTGCTTGCATTCAGCGAGTTCGGACGCCGGGTATCGGAAAACGATTCGCAAGGCACCGACCACGGCACGGCCGGGCCGGTGTTCTTAGCCGGCAAGCCCGTCAAGGGCGGACTGGTGGGAAATAGCCCCGATCTGACGAATCTCGATGGCGGCGACCTGAAGATGCAAATGGATTTCCGCCAGGTGTATGCCGCAATTCTCGACGACTGGCTGGGCGTAAAATCTGAGAACGTTCTCGGAAAGTCGTTCCAGAAGCCTCCGGTGTTGTCTGCCTAGTCGCCCCATTTGCTGGCTCGACCACCGCCGACGGTCGGACATCGCGCGGATCGGGACAAACGCCCGCGTTTGCCGAATCGCGGGCTACCAGAACCGTCTGGCCAGCCGGTCGGACCGCCGCTTCTGGCGAACAACATCCTCTAATAATTAATCGGGGCGACCGGATTTGAACTTGCATCGCCAACGATTGTTTTTCGACCGTCGCCCCGGCGGCGAGTCCTCTCTGGGACCCCGCCACGAGGATCTGATAGACTAGGTCCGCACATAGCCCGACGAGGTCTGCCCTTGCCATCCCATGTACAAAACTCGGCGCCGCCGCTGGCCTTGGGCCTGCTGGAGGTTGGCAATCTGGGGCCGGCGCTGTTGGTGGCGGATCGATGCGCGAAGGCCGCAGGGGTGCGGATTCTGGGCATCGAAAGCGCCGATAGCGCGGCGCAGTGCATCAAGCTCATTGGCGCGCCGGGGGACGTGCGCGAGGCCTGCGAGGTCGGCCTGGCCCTGGCGCGGCTGATGGGCACCACCGCCGAGCTGGTCGTGATGGCCGCGCCGACCGAGGCCACGCAAAAACTGGCCGCGCAGCCGCCGCTCTACAATCCACTATTGGACATTTACGATTCGAGAGTTCCACGCGAGGAATCCATGAACACCTCCGACGCCATCGGACTATTGGAAACGCAAGGGCTGGTCGCGGCCCTGCACGCCACCGACGAAATGCTCAAGGGGGCCGCGGTGACGCTGGTTGGCAAGGAAAAAATCGGCGCCGCCTACGTCACGATCATCATTCGCGGCGACGTGGCTGCCGTGCAATCGGCCATCGAAAACGGCAAGCAAACCGTCGAACGCCTGGGCGGCAAACTGATCATGGCCGACATCATCGCCCGACCGCATCCGGAATTGGCCGCCCTGCTGCCCAAGTAATTGAGCCAACTGCACAGCTCGGCGCGCGTCTCGCGCTTGCGCGCTGAAATGAAACATGCCGCCCGAAAACCGAGCGGCATGTGACGTTTTTTCAGGTGGCTATCCGCGTCCGTGCGACGGCGCGGCTAGGGCGTGACCGCTCGCAACGCGTTGCGAACCGGCTGGCCCGGCACGTAGACTTTGGACCGCACGACGACCGGTCGGCCGTAGTAGGCCGTGGTCACGCCGGGGGCGTAATACGCGGTCACCGGTGCAGCGGCGTAATAGGTGGTGACGGGAGCGGGAGCATAGTACGTCTGAACCGGCGCGGGAGCATAATACGTCGTCACCGGCCTGGCGAACGGCGCGTAGCGCGTCCGATACACGGTCGCCGCCGGGGCGTAATACGTCGTGACCGGCGCGGCAGGAGCGTAATAGGTCGTGACCGGAGCATTGGGCGCGTAATAGGTGACTGTCGGTGCGGCCACGGGGGCCGACGGAACATAATACACTTCGTCGGCACGGACGGTCGTGACCAGTCCCGCCACAAGCAGAGGCAATACGAGGGCGATCGTTTTCATGGTGGGTCTCCTTCTAAGGAAGCCGAGCAAAACCGCTTGATAAATGGGCCGTCCCCAACGGTCTTGCTGAAGTCCCTAGTTCAAATTTAGCTGAAGTCCAGCGAATTGCAACGCTCCAAATCGCTTGACATTCGACAAAAAAGCATGCCGGAAAATCGAAAAATGCCTCCCCCCGGCCTGCGCCCAGAATCGCTCGCTAGCAGATTCTGCGCGCGGGCAGCGAGATGGTAAAGCGAGCGCCGCGGCCGGGGTTGCTCGCGACCTCCACGCGCCCGCCGTGCATGGTCACGATCCGCCAGCACTTCGACAGGCCGAAACCGAGCCCCCGGCCGGCTTCACGACCCGAGTAGAATGGATCGAAAATGTGCCGCCGCGCTTCGATCGAGATGCCTGGGCCGTTGTCAGAGACGGTAATCTGCACATTTTCGTCAAGGGACGCCGACTTTGCCAATTGGATTTCGACGCGGCCGCCAGTCACGAGCGTTTCCAGCGCGTTGACGCACAAGGCGCGCACGGCCACGGCGATTTGAGTTTTGTCAGCCTGCAACGTGACGGGGTGCTCGGGGGCCAGCAGCACGAGCTGACTGTGTTGCTCTCGGGCTTGCGGGGCGAGCTCTTCGACCACCTGGCCGGCCAGCGCGCCGAGCTCGACCGGTTCGAATCTCGGCTGCGGCGGCCGCGCGAAGAGCATCATGTCGGCGATCATCTCGTGGGCGCGAAAGGCCTGGGTATTGATGGCCGCCAACATGCGTCGCCGATCGGGATCGCGTTCGCCCTGCAACAGGGTCTGAGCCCGGGCCGAAATGTTGGCCAGGGGGTTGTTGATTTCGTGGCCCGCCCCGTAGGCCAGCTCTTTGAGCGATTCAAGCTTTTCGTTCTCCAGCGTGTCGTCGAATCGTTCTGCCAGGTTTTTCAGTCTTGCGAGTTGGCCCACCAGGGCCGGCAGCAACTCGGGCTGCGAGGGTTGCAGCCAGTCGCGGCGCGCGGCGGCAATTTGCGCGGCGTGAGCCTGGCGATCGAACGGGAAGCCGGGCAAGCGGGGCTCGTCGGTCGCATCGGCGGCATCGGCCATGCGCAACGCCAGCATGACGCATTGGGCTGGTGACGAGACCGACTCCGTCGCGCGGACCGCACTGGTCGCGAGCTGCAATTCCGGCGGCAAGACATCGGAGCATGAGGGCAACTGGCCATCGCACGCTTCGGCGGCAAGCCATTGGGGCGCGGCATGCAGCAGCCCGAGAAAATAGGCCCGCTCGGGATCAACCGCCGCGTGGCGTGCGATTTGCGCCGCCAGGCCGGCGATGGCGCGGGAATTGGCGGTCCGATCGGCCCATTTTTCGGCCGTGGCGGCACAAAGGGGAGCCGCGACTGCACTGGCTTCGGCCAGGCCGCTCAATTCGTCGAGGGCCACCGGCAACAACCATTCGGCCAGGGGTCCGATGGAGGCGATTTCGGCCACGCCGCGCCGGCGCGCTCGGCAAGTGGCCCAGAGCGCCAAGGGGGCCTCGTCGGCCAATACATCGCGTAGCCGCTGGGCTGCTGGCTCTGGCTTGTCGGCCAAAAGCGCGACGGCCAGCCGCGCGGCCGCCTGGTCGGAGAGCGGCAGCAGCAGTCCGCTGGCGGAGTTGAGCGGAGGAGGGAGCCATTGCATGGGCAAACCCGTCGAGCCCCTGGTGCACGTGCCCGGGGAGGCTCCGCGGCCGCAATCACCGCGGCAACGGCGCTCTCCCAGTCCATCAGCCGCGCTGCTGCGGGCTGGCCAGGGCCCCGCGTGGCGACCGACTCGTACCCGCCGGCGAAAGTTCAAACCGCTGCGCCGCTGCCGGCGTTTGGCAGGCGCGTGCGCAATACGAACCGGCACGATGCCAGCGGCAGCGAAGAATGCTTGTTCGACGCGTCGCTAGCGGCTGGTCACTGCTTCAATATCCAGCAGTCCACACATCCGCTCGATGAGGGTTTCCACCTCGAACGGTTTGTGGATGAAATCGTTGGCCCCGGAGTTTTTGAGGTCTTCGATCTTGTCTTCCTCGACCATGCCAGAAATGCAGATGATTCGCACGTCATCCATCGACTTGTCGCCGCGCACGCGTTGACACACTTCCTTGCCGTTGATGTCCGGGAGCATGACGTCGAGCACGATCAGGTCGGGGTGATATTCCTTGACCATCATGCCCGCGTCAAACCCGTTGTTTACGGTGCGGACTTCGAATCGGCCGTCCTTTTCCAGCACGTCGACGATCAATTCGACCAATTCCTGGTCGTCGTCGACGATGAGGACCTTGCGTTTGCCGCTTTCGAGGGCATCGGTGGGGATGCCGTTATCACGCATAAACGAATAGAGTTGTTCCCGTGGAATCCTGCGGAAGCGACTGCCTGGGACGCGAAAGCCTTTGAGCTGACCGGAATCAAAGCAACGAATGATCGTTTGTTGACTGACCTTGCATATTTTGGCGGCCTCGCCAGTGGTGAACACAGTTTTCATGGTCGCTAACCACCCCTCTCCCTAGCCGATGGTAAGGCTAGTCTAAGCGGGACTCCCGAATCGATTCCTCGACTGAAGAAACCTCCGGAAGTTCCTAATCCTCCATGTCACGCTAGACGGAACCTAGCCTCTTAGCTTGCTGCGTCCCTAATGGTTTGACCAAGGTGGTTACTCTTAAGTCAGCAGTGCGTGGTATGGTTCCTTCCAAGATTACCGAAATTGCCAACAGATCGCCATTATAGCCCTGGCCGGAAGTGAGTCAATATCGGTCTTTGCATCGCAAAGACGTGCATTTCAATAGGTTACGAAAACGAATCGCAAATAATGCAGAATTGTACAACCTGCCCTCTGCAAGCCTCCCAAAACACGCCACAGGGCGCATTAGCGCTTTTTGCCTGTGCTTCGTAACGCGCACCGGCGCAGCGATTCGCCGCAACATGACTCGCCAAACCCAAGCGCGCCGCGCCTGAATTATTTACCGCCCAGGTGAATCACCAACAGCGCCACGTCGGCCGGCGTGATGCCGCTGATGCGGCTGGCCTGTGCCAGACTCAAGGGGCGCACGCGCGAGAGTTTTTCGCGCGCTTCGGCCCGCAGGTGCGCGATCGTGGCGAAATCGAAGGCCTCGGGAATGCGTTTGTCCGAGAGCCGCCGCTGCCGCGCGATGTCGACTTCCTGCCGCGCGACGTAGCCGGCGTATTTCACGTCGTGGCACACCTGCTCGGCCGCCGCTGCCGAAAAGTTCGCCAGCGCCGGCTCGCGCTCGACCAGATCGGACCAGGCAACTTCCGGCCGCTTCAGCAGCTTTTCCAGACTCACGTCCGCGACATGACGTGTTGCGAGCATGTCGAGGGCTTGCGCAATCTCCGCCTCTTTGCGAGCCAACCGCTCCCAGCGCCGGCGCTCAACCAGCCCGACCTGCCAACCTAACGGAGTCAAACGCCGATCGGCGTTATCCTGGCGCAGCAGCAAGCGATATTCGGCGCGGCTGGTGAACATGCGATAGGGCTCGTCGACGCCGCGCGTCACCAGGTCGTCGACGAGCACGCCGATATACGCCTGGCTGCGCTCGAGCACTAGCGGCTCGGCGCCGCGAAGTGCTAGCGCCGCGTTGATGCCGGCCATCAGCCCCTGGGCGGCGGCTTCTTCATACCCGGTCGTGCCGTTGATTTGCCCGGCAAAATAAAGACCCTCCACGCGTTTGGTTTCCAGCGACGGCCTGAGTTGATCGGGCGGAGCATAGTCGTATTCCACCGCATAGCCGTAGCGCATGATCTCGGCCCGCTCAAGGCCCGGCATCAGCCGCAGGATCGCGTCTTGCACGTCGCGCGGCAAGCTGGTGGAGATGCCGTTGACGTAGACTTCGCGCGTGTTGCGCCCCTCGGGCTCGAGGAATAATTGATGCCGGTCTTTGTCGGCGAAACGCACGACCTTGTCCTCGATCGACGGGCAGTAACGCGGGCCCCTAGACTTGATCTGGCCGCTGTACATCGGGGCGCGGTGCAAGTTGGCCCGGATCAGCTCGTGCACGGCCTCGTTGGTATACGTGATCCAACAGGGAAGTTGCTCGACCGCGAGCGCGTCGGTCATGAACGAAAACGGTTGCGGGTCGTCGTCGCCGGGCTGCAATTCGGTTTGGCTATAGTCGATCGTGCGGCCGTTGAGCCGGGGCGGCGTGCCGGTCTTGAAGCGCGCCAGCTTGAAGCCCAACCGCGCCAGCGCGCCGCTGATGCCGGCGGTCGTGCCTTCGCCGGCCCGGCCGCCTGGCGTTTGGGCCAGGCCGGTGTGCATCAGCGCCTGCAGAAACGTGCCGGTGGTCAGAATCACCGCGTCGGCCCGATAGATCGCGTCGCCCCGCACCCGCACGCCCGTGATCCGCGTACGGCCGTCGACCTTCTCGGCCAGCAGGTCTTCGACCACTTCTTGCCGCAAGGTGAGTTCGGGCTGCTCTTCGACGAGGCGTTTGATTTCGAGCTGATAGGCCTTTTTGTCGGCCTGGGCCCGGGGACTGTGCATGGCCGGGCCTTTGCGGCGATTGAGCATGCGAAACTGGATGCCCGTGGCATCAATGGCCCGGCCCATGGCTCCGCCGAGGGCGTCGATTTCGCGGACGATCTGCCCTTTGGCCACGCCGCCGATGGCCGGGTTGCAGCTCATTTGGCCGACGGTGTCGCAGTTGATGGTGAGCAGGGCCGTTCGCGCGCCCAAGCGCGCCGCGGCCAGCGCCGCCTCGGCGCCGGCATGGCCGCCGCCGATCACCAGGACGTCATAGTCGTAGAGCGAATTCACCATACGAGCCATGATAGCCGTCGCCGACCGGCCAGGGGAGGGCGAGGCACCGCGGTTCCGGGGCGACCACCGCGCGGCCGGAGCTTGACTTTGGTACTAGATTATGATATCATTTCGCGGATGGCCAAGCACGACAAGACCCTCTCCGACATCTTTGCGGATCCGGTGCGTGCTGGCATCCGGTGGAAGGACATCGAAGCCCTGTTTGAGCATTACGGGGCGGAAATCAGCGAGGGCTCTGGGTCGCGCGTACGCGTGGCCCTGCGGGGTGCGAGGGCCGTGTTCCACAGGCCGCATCCCGGCCCCCATGCCGACAAGGGGGCGGTTCGATCCGTGCGTCGTTTTTTAATTTCCGCGGGAGTCTCGCCATGACGACCAAAACAATCGACTGCGATGAGCGCTGCGTTTACGTATCGGGTCCGTACCAGGGCTATGTGGGGCGCGCCGAATACGACGGCGAGTCGGGCCTCTTTCATGGTGAGGTCGTCGGGACGAAGGACGTGATTACCTTTCAGGCGAAAGCCGTCGACAAATTGCGTCGCGCTTTCGTCGATTCGGTGGACGACTACTTGAGCTTCTGTAAAGCGCGTGGCGAGAACCCCGAAAAACCGTTTTCGGGCAAGTTCGTGGTGCGAATCAGCCCCACGCTGCATCGCCAGGTCAGCACGCTGGCCGAAGGCGCCGGCAAGAGTTTGAACACGCAGGTCGAACAATGGTTGGAGCGCATGGTCGCATCGGCCAACCACGGGAGCGTGAAAAAGGTCACGGGGCGCAAAGCACGCGGGAAGAAATCGGCCGGCCGGGCTTGAATGGCGCGTGATTTGTCAACCGCCATCCACGTTCGCAAACACTACGCCGCCAGGTCGATGGGTCCGTTGGGGGAGCGGAGTTGGAACAGGCCGAAGATTTCTTGCTGCGTCAGGCCCAGGTTGTGCCGCGGCTCGACGTCGGTGAACATCGTGTCGAAAATCTCGCGCTTCTCGCGCAAAATCTGGTCGATCCGCTGCTCGATCGTGTCCTGGGTCAAAAACCGCGTCACGGTTACCGGACCGGCGGCGCCGATGCGGTGGGCCCGGTTGATGGCCTGGTCCTCGACGGCCGGGTTCCACCAGCGATCGAACAGAAACACGTAGCCCGCGAATTGCAGGTTCAAGCCCACGCCGCCGGCGCCGTAACTCAACAGCATCACGTGCCGCTGGGGATCGTCGCGAAACTGCTCGATCACGCCGTCGCGGTGGCGCGAGGGGACGCCGCCGTGATACAACAGCGGGCCCAAGGGGGCCAGTCGCCGAGCGAGCGTCTCGAGGGTCGTGACCCACTGGCTGAAGATGATCGCCTTGCGACCGCTGGCGGCCACTTCATCGAGGTCGGCGGCCAGGCGTTCGAATTTCGAGCTCTCGCCGCTGGCCGGATCGAAGTTGCAGATTTGCTTCAGCCGCAGAATCAGCTCGAAGACGTGTTGGATCGTGGCCGAATCGCCCATTTCGGTCAGCCGCAGCACGCCTTCCTCTTCGGCCAGTTGATAGCTTTGCCGCTGCTCGGGCGAGAGTTCCACGTCGGCGTCGCGGAACATTTTGGGAGGCAGATCCGAGAGCACTTTGTCCTTGGTGCGCCGCAATACGTAATCGCTGGCAGCCCGGCCCATCTTGCGCGGCGTCATGTCGTCGGAGAGGTAACCGGGCGAGAGAAATTCAAAAATGCCGACTAAGTCTTGTGGGCTGTTTTCGACCGGCGTGCCGGTCAGGGCCCAACTGCGGCGGCGCGAGATGTCGCGCACCGATTGGCTGGTGGCGCTGGCGCGGTTCTTGATGCGCTGCGCCTCGTCGAGCACGACCAGGTCGAACTGCAATCCCAAGTCGGCCACCAGATCGCGGTCGCGTTGCAGCAGTTCATAGTTGGCGATTTTGACCGGCGTTTCGCTCTGCTGCCACTGCCAACGGCGCTTGGCCTGGTCGCCTTCAATGACGGTCACCGGCAGCTCGGGCGCCCAGGCCGCGAATTCGCGCTGCCAGTTGGTCACCAGCGGCTTGGGGCAAATGAACAACACGCTTTGCAATTCGCCGGCGTGCAGCAGCAGCCGCGCGGCGGTGATGGCCTGCATGGTTTTGCCGAGTCCCATTTCGTCAGCCAGGATGGCGGCGTAGCGCGGATAGAGAAACGCGATGCCTTCGAACTGGTAGGGAAACGGATGGATCGGAAACGCCAGCGAGCCCTCGCCGATCAAGGTCTCCAGCGACGGCTGCAACACGTAATACAGCCGATCCTCGAGCTTGATGATGTCGCCCGGCGGCTTGATGCGCGTGCGCGGCCGGGGTTTACGTTGGACGGCATCGGCGTCGGCCGGGGCGCAGGCCGAGCCGGGCGCGGGCCGCGCGGTTTGTTCGCGCCACAGACCCGGCTGGGGAAATTGAAAACTGCAGACCCTCAGCGGCGGCGGCGCGAAGGCCAACGAGACGGCCCCCGCGAGCCTGGTCGTCAACGGAGCGCTGAACACTTTGACTTTCGGCGCCCGCGTCACGGCCACGTGCCAGCCGGTGGGAAACGTCGCGACATCCAAAGCCGGGCGAACGCTCAACGTGGTCACGTCCAGCGCGGGCCGCCAACTCAGCCCGCCGTGCGGAAGTTGCAGCGAGAAATCCTGCATGGGGGTGAAACCTCGTCAAGGGCGCGCGCTCTTGTGGGCTTCCTCGATGGCCTCGCGAATGCGATCGAACGGCTCGCTCAAATCGAAAGCGGCCAGGTCCTCCAGCCGCGCCACGATCATCTGGCGGTCGGCGTCACGATGGGCCGCCACGGCCAGCCGATTGGCGCCGATGGCGAATTGCGCCAAATGCGCGCTGATGCGATGCGCACCATCGACGCGCCAGGTCGTGGTCGCCGCCGCCGAGGATTCGGGCCCAGCGGGCTCGTCCGGTCGAAGGACCAGAGCCACCGGCAGCGAAACGTAATCGCGCACGCTCAGGGCCAATTCGACGTCGGTGCAGACGGCCAACGGCTCGACCGAACCCTTGGCCAGCAGGGTCTGTCCAATCTGCTCGCCGTAGAGATACGACTCCAAGGTTGGGCCAAACAGGATCTGCTGGGCCCGATTCGGTTTGACCGGCGCCGTGCAGTGAAATTCCAGCGGCCGGCCGGCCGGATTCAGTATCAGGTAGCCGCCGACAAAACCTTGTTGTTCGTGCTCTAGGACCGTGAGAAATCCTAAGGCTGCTTGCGACGTCGGGTCGCCATTGCTCATGCGCCAGCCCCTATCCAAGCCATCGATCCAGGTGTGTGCGTCAAACGTAGCGCGGCGGAAATTCGCGGGTGAGTGGGTTGCTTTGTTACGTTCGGGCATGGCCTGGCGTTGACTTTAAGGCCCGGCGAACCGCTGGGCGCACGTCACGCGTGGTCGCAGGTGCGCCAGACTGGCAATCTTGCCGCGGCTTTCCCAGCTTCAGACTCTCAAAGATCTTTTGCCGGAACCTTTGTCCCGGCAGCGCCTTACCGTCGGCCGCAAGTCGCCTAATCCGCACAACCGGATCTCTATGGCTGGGTAGTGGTATTTTGGGGGAACTTCGAGTAGAATCAAAGTCTGGCCAGAGTCACCTGTCTGGAGATTGGTAGCATGAATCCCGATTCGCGTTCCACGCCCGCACTGTTCACGCAGGTCGATATCACGGCCGGGGCTCAGCTTAGCCAGCCTCGAAGCGGTCAGGATTCGTCCGAAGAGCAGGTGGGCCTGCTGCGGAATATTCTGGCGGCACAAGACCGGCAGAACGAATTGCTCGAGGAGTTGGTCAACCAGCTCAGCGCGCCGCAGCGTCAGCGCAACGCGGAATTGGGGCAATGGAAACAGGCGAATCCCGAATTGGCCCGCGGCTGCCGCGTCGCGGCCGAAGCGCTCAGCCAGGTGCAGGTCGAATTTCTGGCCGGCATGACGCGCGAAATCAACGAAAACGTCGACGCCCTGATGGACGGCGAGTTCATGCTCAACGAATTCGTGGATCGTTTCGGTCCTCGTTTGGCCCACTTGAATGGCGTGTTGCAGATCCTGGCTCAATTGAGCAGCACGCCCAATCCGGCCAACACTTAAGTCAGCGAGCGGCCCACGCCATGCTCGTCGATCTTGTCCAAGTCACTGCCAGCGACGGCGTGCGCTTGTACGGCGCGCTGGAGCCGCCTGAGAAGGAACCTCACGCGCCGGCTCGATCTGGCGCGATCGACGCCTGGCTGTGTATTCACGGCACGGGCAGCAATTTTTATTCGGCCTCGACATTGCGCGGTTTGGCGCCGAAATTGTTGGCCGACGGCGCGGCCGTGCTGCGGGCCAATACGCGGGGCCACGACTTGATGTCCGAAGGCCCTTCGGCTGGCGGCCGCTCGATGCAGGGCGCCGCGTTCGAGCGTGTTTACGAATCGGCCTTGGACCTGGCCGCGTGGATCAACTTTCTCAATGAGCGTGGTTTCGCGCGGATCGGTTTGCTGGGGCACAGCCTGGGCGCGATCAAGGCCATCTTCACGCTGGCCGCCGAACATCCGCCGCGCGTGGCGGCGCTGGTCGCGGTCTCGCCGCCCCGGTTGTCCTATGCCTATTTTTGCGAAACGCCGCGGGCCGGCGAATTTTTGCAAACGATCGCCGCGGCCGAAGAACTCGTGCGCGCCGGTCGGGGCGACGAACTGATGCTGGTCAAATTTCCGATCGCGTATTACGTCACCGCCGCAGGCTTCATCGACCGCTATGGCCCCGCGGAGCGTTACAACATCTTGAAGTTTCTCGACCGGGTGTCCTGTCCCACGCTGTTGACGTACGGATCGAACGAAGTGCAGGGGGAATTGGCGTTTCGCGGTATGCCCGAGGCGGTCCTGCCGCTGGCCACCGCCGCAAATTCGTTGCAAGTCGCCGTGATTGCCGGCGCGGATCACATTTACACCGGCTGCCACGACATGCTTGCGGGGCGGATTGTCTCGTGGCTGGGCCGCCTCGACCGGGCCGGCTAGTTGTTTTCCGGCCCCGAGTCGGGTATTTTTCAGGTATTCGGCTGCGCCGCCCACAACGCCCACCTTCGGAAAGCATGCGGGCCGATTCGGGATTCCCACCTTCCAGGAGTTTTCATGAGCACACTCAAGCAGGCTTCCGCCGCCGACTTGGAGACGGCCGCGAGGCAGGCGCGCGACCAACTCGACGCGCATACCCATGACATCGTGCAGTGGCACTTCCATCCGTCCAGCGGCTGCCCGTTCTGGCTTGAATACGCCTCGCGGCTGAAGTTCGATCCGTTGAAGGAGATTCGCACGTTCGACGATTTGAAGAAATTCGACCCGTTCCAGGACGACTGGCTGCGCGGCGGTCCGGTGCGGCGATGGGTCCCCAAGGCGTACGCCGACAAGCCGGTCTACGTATTCGAAACGGGCGGGACCACCGGGGTGCCCAAGAGCCGGATTGCCATTGAAGACTTCCGCACCGACTATTCGCTGTTCAGCAAAACCTTGCCCGACGAATTCTTTCCGCCCGGCGCGAACTGGCTGATGTTGGGCCCCTCGGGTCCGCGCCGTTTGCGTTTGGCGGTGGAGCATCTGGCGCAGTTTCGCGGCGGCATTTGTTTTTGCATTGACCTGGATCCCCGCTGGGTCATCAAGCTGATCAAAAAGGGCTGGATGGAACACCTGGAGGCCTACAAACAGCACTGCATCGACCAGGCGATCACCGTTTTGGGCGCCGGGCACGACATCAAGTGCCTGTTCACCACGCCCAAGCTGCTGGAAGCCTTGGCGCTAGAACTGGAAAAGCGCGGCACGACGATCCACGAACAGGGCATCACCGGCATCTTCAGCGGCGGCACCGAGTTCACGCCGCAGTGGACCCGCTTTGCCACCGAAGAATTCCTGGACGGCGTGTACATGACGCCCACCTACGGCAACACGCTGATGGGCCTGGCATGTAGCAAGCCGGTGACCGCCGAGGAGAACTACAAGATTTCGTACTACGCGCCGCAGCCGCGGGCCGCCCTGGAAATCGTCGAATTCAATAACGCCGACAACGCCGTGGGCTACGGCCAGACCGGCCGCGTGAAACTGACCACGTTGACCAAAGAATTCTTCGTGCCGGGCTTTCTCGAACGCGACGAAGGCGAACGCGAAAGACCGTACATCAAATATCCCTGGGACGGCGTGAGCGGAGTCCGCCCGTTCCACGAATTGGCCGAAGCCACGACCGTGGGAGTGTATTGAGTCTGTTTACCGAGGACGTACCCGACCCCTCTCCCTCCGGGAGAGGTAGGGTGAGGGGAATAGCAAGAAGACTCCGCCAGCCGCTGCAACCGCCCTCGCCCGGCTCACTGCGCTCGCCACCCTCTCTCGAAAAGAGAGGAGTCAATACGAAAACTGGAGACCATCAAACGTGCTGAACATTCCGATTTTGCGTTGGGGCAAGCCCTACGATTCGTTGGAAGTGGACCACGTGGTGCACTTCATCTCCGGCGAACCGATCGCCAAAGTCAGCCAGGCCAATGCCGGCCTGTTGCAACGCGACATGCGCAAGGCGCACCAGGCCCGCGCGGCCCTGCGGGCCATCCCCTGCGACGAACTGATCCGCCGGGTCAAGAAGGCCGGCGAATTGTATCTCAACGCCACGCTGCCGATCGGCGACGGCCAGCAAACGCCCGACGACTTCGCGCACATGCAGTCGGCCTCCACCGGACTGCCCGAGCACATGTGCAAGGCGAACATGCAGAAAAACTTTTTCGTGCTCTCGCACATGGACCAGATGCTCGACGCCTTGACGCGCGGGCTCGATCTGAACATCCTCAGCAACGGCTACGGCGTGGAGCAGCGGGGCGTGGTGGTGAGCTATCAGGCCCAGGCCTCGGCCCTGGGGCTGGTGCTGCCATCAAACTCGCCGGGCGTGCACACGCTCTGGCTGCCGGTGATTCCAATGCAAATCGGCCTGGTGCTCAAGCCTGGCCCGCAAGAGCCCTGGACGCCGTATCGTATGACGTCCGCCATGACGCAGGCGGGCATTCCGGCCGAGGCGATTTCGATCTATCCCGGCGGCGGCGACGTCGGCGCGGCGGTGCTGGCCAATTGCGAGCGAAGCATGATCTTCGGCGGCACCGCGACGGTCGAACGCTACAGGGGCAATCCCAAGGTCCAGGCCCACGGCCCGGGCTTCAGCAAGATTCTGCTGGGCGACGACGTGGTCGACGATTGGGAAAAGTATCTCGATCTGATGGCCGACAGTATTTATCTCAACAGCGGACGCGGCTGCATCAACTGCTCGGGCATTTGGGCTTCGCGGCACACCAAGGAAATCGCCGCGGCGCTGGCCAAACGTTTGGGGCCGGTGCCGGTGCTGCCGCCGGAAGATCCCAAAGCGGGTCTGGCCGCGTTTACGATTCAAGGCTCGGCCGCAGCCATCTGGAAACAGATCGAAGCCGGCACCAAAGAAGAGGGCGTCACCGATATGACGTCGCAGTACGGAGAGCGACTCGTCGAAATGGAGCGCTGCGCTTATTTGCGGCCGGTGGTGGTGCACTGTAAGTCGCCGGACAATACGATCGCCAAGGCCGAGTACATGTTCCCCTTCGCCACGGTCGTCGAATGCCAGCAAGCGAAAATGCTCGAATCGATCGGCCCGACGCTGGTTTGCACGGCGATCACCGAAAACGCGGCTTTCCAACGCGAGCTGACCGATGCGACGCACATCGACCGTTTGAACATCGGGCCGATCCCCACGATCAAGCTCGACTGGCTGCAACCGCATGAAGGCAATATCGTCGACTTTTTGTTCCGTGCCCGGGCCTACCAATTACCCCCAGAACGGCTCGCCCTGGCGCGGTAGACTTGATAGAGAGCTCAAAAGACGAACGGAACGGGTTAGCCCGCCGAGAGTGCCCCGCCGAGTGGATCGCATGATTCCTTTCGACTATCAACCGCGCACGCGGATCGTCTTCGGACCGGACAAGATCGACTTGCTCGGCGCCTTGGCCGGCGAGCTCGGCGCGCGACGGGTGCTGGTGGTCAGCGATCCGGGCATCGTGCGCGTGGGACATGCCGAGCGCGGGCTCGACGCGCTGCGCAAAGCCGGCATCGAAACGCAACTCTTCGACGGCGTGTCGGAAAACCCGACGACCGAGCACGTCGAGGCCGGCCTGGCCGTGGCCCGGCGGCACGATCCCGAACTGATCGTCGGCTTGGGCGGTGGCAGCTCGATGGACTGCGCCAAGGGAATCAACTTTCTCTATTCCAACGGCGGGCGGATGCACGACTACTGGGGCGTCGGCAAAGCCCTGCGCCCCATGCTGCCGGCCATCGCCGTGCCGACCACTTCGGGCACCGGCAGTGAAACCCAGTCGTTCGCGCTGATCTCGGATGCCAAAACGCACGTCAAGATGGCCTGCGGCGACAAGAAAGCTTCGTTCCGCGTCGCGCTATTGGACCCGACGCTCACCGTTTCGCAGCCGGCCCGCGTAACGGCCCTGACCGGCATCGACGCCATCGCCCACGCGTTGGAAACCTACGTCACCAAAGCCCGCAATCCGGCCTCGCTGGCCTTCAGTCGCGAAGCCTGGCTATTGCTGGGCGAGAATTTTGCGCGCGTCTTGGACGAGCCGACGAATCTGGACGCGCGCTCCGGCATGCAACTCGGCGCGTGCTTCGCGGGGCTGGCCATCGAAAACTCGATGCTCGGCGCGACGCACGCCCTGGCCAATCCCCTTACGACCCGCTACTCCATCGTGCACGGGCAGGCGATCGGCCTGATGCTGCCGCACGTGATCCGCTTCAACGGCGCCGAGTATGGCCTCTGGTATCGCGACCTGTTGGAAGGGACCGGCGGGGCCAACGGGTTTCCGGATCCGGCCAGCGGTTTCGAGGGCCTGGCCGAGTTCGTGGCCGAACTGGCCCGCGCGGCCGGACTGCCCGAGCGGCTCTCTGAGTGCGGTGTCGAGCAGGCCAAACTGCCCGAATTGGCGGCCGAGGCTGCCAAGCAGTGGACCTCCGGCTTCAATCCGCGTAGGGTAGGAGAGGCGGAACTGTTAGCGTTGTATCAAGCCGCCTTCTGAGCGGCGATCGTTCCGACGAATCAAGGACCCCCTGATGTTTCCTCGAGTACACCTTTCGACGATTGCCCGGATCACGCGCTGCCGGCTGGCCCTTGCGGTGGCGATCGGTCTGGGCTCGGCGGGTTGCGGGCGCGCGGCCGACGTGGGCGCGACCCCGCCGGAGACCGCGATCGAAAAGACCCAGCCGGCGCCGGCCGGCGCGGCCGCGCAGAGCTGGCCGGTGTTCCGCGGAGACTCTCTGGCCACGGGCGTGGCCACAAGTACGTTGTCTGAAAACCTCGAAGTGCTCTGGAAGTTTTCGGCCAAGGAACACGGCTTCGAATCCACGGTGGCGATTGCCGACGGGGTGGTGTTCGCCGGCAGCCTGGACGGCAATATGTATGCGGTCACGTTGGACGGCGGCCAGGAGAAATGGAACTATCACACCGAACTGGGTTTTAGCGCCCCGGCGGCCGTGAAAGATGGTCGCGTATTCGCCGGAGACGCCGATGGCCGGTTTTATTGCCTGGCGGCGGCCACCGGCAAACCGCTGTGGGGTTTCGAGGCCACGGGCGAAATCGACTCGGGCGCGAATTTTTATCAGGACAAGGTCTTATTCGGCTCGCAAGACGCCACGCTCTATTGTTTGGAGGCGGCCAGCGGCAAACTCGTCTGGAAATACACGATTGGCGACCAGGTTCGCTGCTCGCCGACCGTGGTCGAGGGGCGGGCATTTCTGGCCGGCTGCGATGCCAAGTTGCACATCATCGACTTGGACAAGGGCGAAATGATTAATACGGTGGAGATTGACGCGCCGACCGGCTCCACGCCGGCCGTCGGCGGACAGAAAGTTTATTTCGGCACCGAAGGCTCAAGCTTCTACGCCATCGACTGGAAAGAAGCCAAAACGAGTTGGATCATGAAGTCGCCGCGAAACTTGCCGTTCCGCTCTTCGGCCGCTGTTACGCCCGAGGCGATCATCTTCGGCGGCCACGACAAGCTCGTCTACGCGCTGGACCCGGGCGATGGTCACGAATTGTGGAAGCCGTTCGCCACGCGGGCGCGCGTCGAGTCGTCGCCGGTCGTGGTCGGGTCGCGAGTGTTTGTCGGATCTTCCGACGGCCGGTTGTACGCGCTGGATCGCAAGACGGGCCAAAAAGTTTGGGACTATGAAGCTGGCGGCCATTTTGTCGCCTCGCCCGCCGTGGCCGCCAACCGGCTGGTGATCGGCAACACCGACGGCACGTTATACTGTTTTGGTGCGAAGCCGCGCTGACGCTGGACGGCGCGCGTTGGATCGAGTTCATCACACATCGGCGTTTATCATGTCGGTCGAAGCGACCAAAACTGAAGTCGGCAGTTACTTCATCTCGAACTATCCGCCGTTCTCGCAGTGGACACCCGCGGGGCTGGACGAGGTGCGCGCCGCGCTGGACGCGCCGCCGCTTTGTCCGCCCGGCCAATCGGAACCAGCGCCATTGGGGCTTTATCTGCACATTCCATTCTGTCGCAAGCGCTGCAAGTTCTGCTACTTCCGCGTCTATACCGACAAGAACTCCTCGGAGGTCGAGACGTACGTCGCGGCCCTGTCGCGCGAGATCGAACTGGTCAGCCGCTTGCCGGTCATGGGGGGCCGCCCGTTTCGCTTCGTCTATTTCGGCGGCGGCACGCCTTCGTTCTTAAGTGGCAAGCAGCTCACGTCGCTGGTCAATCGTCTGCGGGCGAATATCCATTGGGACCAGGCCGAGGAAGTCACTTTCGAGTGCGAACCCGGCACGCTCTCGCAACCCAAGATCGAAACGTTGCGCGAACTGGGCGTCACGCGGCTCAGCCTGGGCGTGGAAAATTTCGGCGACGCCGTGCTCGAAGAGAACGGCCGGGCCCACCTGTCGGCCGAAGTCTACAAGTCCTGGGATTGGATCCGCGCGGCGGAGTTTCCCAACGTCAACATCGATCTGATCGCCGGCATGGTCGGCGAATCGTGGGACAACTGGAAAGATACAATCGCGCGCACCCTCGATTTGGCGCCGGACAGCGTGACGATCTATCAAATGGAACTGCCGTTCAACACGGTCTACTCGCGCGACATGCTCGACCAGCACGCCAGTTCGCCGGTGGCCGACTGGCCCACCAAGCGGGCCTGGGTCGACTATGCCTTCGACGCGTTGGTGGCGGCCGGCTATGCGGTGAGCAGCGCCTACACGCTGGTCAAAGACAAGAACAAAGTCAATTTCAGCTATCGCGACAACCTCTGGCACGGGGCCGATCTGCTGGCCACCGGCGTGGCCAGTTTCGGACATGCCTCGGGCGTGCACTATCAGAACGAGCCCGACTGGGCCGGCTATGTCGGAGCGCTCGATCGCGGCCAACTGCCGTTGGATCGTGGACTGAAGCCGACGCCGCATCAGTTGCTGGTGCGCGAAATGATTTTGCAACTCAAAACCGGCCGGCTTGACGTGAGCTACTTCCGCGCCAAGTTCGGCGTCGACATCATCGAGCATTGGCGCGACGCCTGGCAGTCGTTCCAGGACGACGGATTTTTGAGTTTCGACCCCCAGCAGGTGGCGTTGACGCGCGCGGGCCTGTTGCGGGTCGATGGGCTGCTGCCTGCCTTCTTCGAGCCCGAGCATCGCGGGGTCCGCTATACATGAGCGACGAGCTCGTTTTCATGATGGGTCTGTTCGAGGCCCGATTTCCGACCGATCGCAAGTACGCCAAGAATCACATGTGGGCCCAGGCCCAAGAGGGCGGCTACCGCTTCGGTTTTTCGGCCTATGCCGTGCGGCTGTTGCAGGATGTGTATTTCCTGGATTGGTCGGTCGA
>JBGQKM010000062.1:0-22898 GCA_041499515.1 Planctomycetia bacterium
AATTGTTGGCCGAAGAGGCCGAGCGTTTGGCTCGCCAACTGCGGCGCGAAGTCAAAAAACGGGTGACCGAAGGCTTGACCCTGATGCTGGAGATGCAAGTGGCCGTTCGTGAGCGTACGGTGGCCCTGGGGCCGGGCGTGAAAGAGGGCTCGCGCCAGGCGCTGGCCGCGCTGACCGCACTTGCCAAACGCCAGGAGAAAATCACCAACACCGCGCAAGAGCTGATCAACGTCGTGGAAGAAACGGAATTCGGGATCGCGCTGCCGGCGGCCTTGGCCGCGGTGCGAGACGCCACCGAAGGCGTGCAGATGTCGCTGGCCGAAGGCGACGCCTCGACCGAAGTCGTGAGAGCGGAAAAGCAGATTGAGGCCGACCTGAAGGCCATGCTGGACGTCGTCTCGGAAATGTCGGACGCCAACAGCCGCAAGGGCCGCCGCGGCGGCAACTCGGCCGAGGACCAAAGAAAAGAACAGAACCGAATCATCTCCGAATTGAAAATGATTCGGCTGCTGCAGACGCGCGTGCAGCAGAGCACGACCGAAGTGGACGCGAAGCGGGCCGACGCGTCGTTGTTGCCGAAGATTCGCAAACGCATCGAAGATCTCGAGGGGCGGCAAGTCGATATTCGCGACGCCACGGAACAACTGGCCGCAGAACGCGGCGATGAAATCCCGCAGCCTGAGTGACCGCGGTTTTCCGATGTATTCTCCCAAAAATTCTCGCAACGGGTAACCAACATGCATACGCAATGGAAAGCTCTGGCGCTGGCGGTGGTCGTGTCCTTGTTGGCCGGTTCGCGGGCCTGGTCCCAGGAAGAGGAAGGGATGGAACCCCTGGACCCGGTCATCGCCGACATGCAAGTGGCCGGCGGGCGGTTGGCCAAGCTGTTGACCGATAAGCCGACCCAACAGAAGCAAAAAGACGCCGTCGACAAACTCGACGCGCTGATCAAATTGTTGGAAGAACGCCGGCGGCAAGGGCAGGGCATGTCCAATGCGAATCCCGACCGTCCGGCGGAAGATTCGGTCATCATGGGCGGGCCCGGCGGTTCCGGACCGCTGCACGACGCCAACCGCAACGGCCGGAGTTGGGGCCAGTTGCCGGCGCACAAGCGCGAACAGATCTTGCAATCGATGACCGAAGGCTTCCCCGCGCACTATCAACAACTGCTGGAACGCTATTACCGTCGACTGGCCGAAGAAAAAACGGCCGACGAACCATCGGACGAAGCCGCCTCGGCGGCCGGTTCGCCTCCGCTGGTCAAACCGTCGGCGGCGACGATGGAAAAGAAAACTGAAGCGAAAGCAGTCCAACCGTGAAATTTTCCGGCGTTTCAGTGGGGATCGCGTTTCTGGTCGCATTGACCGCGGCCGGGCCGCTTTGGGCACAGGAAGCCAGCGCCAAGGCCAAGGGACTGCAGGCCGTGATCACCACCGCCGACGACGAAAAGATCAGCGCCGGCATCATCGGTTTGCAAGACGGCAAGCTGGAACTGGCCACCGAGCCGCCGCGCAGCATCGCGCTTGTGGACGTACAACGCGTCGAACTCGGCAAGGTCGTGTCGACCGTGGCCATCGGCTCGGGTTTGAGTTGGATCGGCCAGGACAATCACGATCTGGTGCAAGTAGGTGGCGCCAATGGCGGCAATGGAATTCAAGACCTGCACTTGCACGCCGATATTTTGAAGCCGGTGGGGATCAAGCAAATCGTGGTGGTCGCCCGCTTGCCCAAGCAACTCCGCGTGTGGCGCCTCGATACTTCGCAATCGCCCCACTGGCGGCTGGCGATCGCGCGGGGCGATCTTGCCACGGAAGCAGAGATCTTTTTGGAGCCCGCCGCCGACGACAGCTTTGGGCGGAAATTCGACGCGACCTTCACGTATAGCGATGGCACCACGACCCAAGCCAGCGTCACGGCCACGACCCACACCAGCGATCAGCGCGCGGTCGACAGAGGTGCGCAGCCCGGCCAGGTCGCCACGGCGGCGGCCGCCGCGACGCCCGCGAGTGCCGAGGTTTACCTGGCGGATTCCGGCCGTTTGCAAGGCGAAGTTACGGAGCTGAATCTCGAGTCGCTGACGCTTCGCACGGCCTGGAAGGGAGACATTCAGGTCCCGCTATTGCGCGTCAAGGGCGTCTGGTTCGGAAATGCTCCGCCGGCTGGAGCTCGAGCGGATTTCAACAAACAATTGGCCGCTCCCGTTTCCGACGATGTCCTGTTTGTGGTCGCGCCGGACAAAACGGCGGCCCAGATTCAAGGCGGCGTGCAAAGTCTGACGGACGGCAAATTGAATCTGCGCTTCGACGGCGCCGATCGGTCGGTCAACAAAGATCGTTTGTTGGGCCTGGTGCTGGCCGCGCATCCCAAGATTCCGCTGGTCACCGCGCCCTTCGAGATGTTCCTGTTGACGTCCGGCGACGTGATCTCGGGCCGGTGGCTGGCGCTCGGTGAGGGTCAACTTGAGATCGAAACGCTCTGGCAATCGCGCCTCACGCTGCCGGTTTCCGAAGTCAGCGAAATTCGTTCGCGTAACGGCAGGCTCACGTTCCTGCCGGACTTGGATCCGGTTTCGGTCGAAGAAGTGCCGTATTTTGGTCGCGTCATACCCTGGCGCCGCGATCAGGGTTTCGACGACGCGCCGGCGAAGGTCAAAGGCAAGCAGCCGACCCGCTGTCTGGCCATGCATTCGCGCTCGCTACTGACCTACGCGCTGGACGAACAATTCGAGAAGTTCAAGACCACGGTGGGGTTCGACGACAGCGGCGGAAATCGCGGCCGGGCCTTGTGCCGCGTGGCGGTGGACGGCCGCGAGGTGTTCGTGCAGAAGGACCTTCGTGCGGATCAGGATCCGCAAAGCGTCGAGGTGTCGGTCCAGGGCGGAAAGCAGCTAACGCTGGAAGTCGATTTCGGCGAGGCCGAGGATGTCGGCGACCGAATTATCTGGGCGGAACCGCGGCTTTTTCGAGCGGAAAAGAAATAGAGGCGCGGGCCAACGACCAAGGTGTAAATCATGGGACCGAGAAACCGGTGGATGCTTGTGATAGTGGCCTGCTGCGCCGCGGCCTGGCGCAGCGGAACTTTACCAGCCGAAGAGCCCAAGGGCAACTTCGAAGCACATGATCTCTCGCTGTGGATTCTGGAGCCGGGCAGCCCGCAGGCTAATGTGCGCACGGCGTATCCTTCGGCTCTGCCGGGGATCGTCAACTCGGCCCGCAGCGGACAGCCCTTGCCGATTGCGCGGCGGATTGCACCGATCAATCTCATCAGGTTTTTCGGCGGCCCGGCGGCCGCTCTGGACGTCGATCTGCGCACCAAGTCGGGCGGGTTCTTGGCGCACTGGCCCGTGGGCGAGGGCCTGCCAAACCGGGTGCGCTGGGCCGGCCCGCCGGCCTTCGATCTGGTCGAGAAGATCGAAGACGAATCTGAACTGGCGTTTGTCGATGCGGATCATTGGATTCGAAAGGCCCGCGAAGGGGAGGCCCTGTATGTCAAACGGGGCGCGCGATCCGAACGTTTTTTGGCTTACGATGCCGAATTGACTCTGCCGGCTCCGATCCGGCTGGAGGGCGGTCCAGAAAAGTACACCGTGATCAACACGTCCGACGCGCCGCTGTACGATGTTTTGATTTCTCGCGCCACGCCCCAGGGGCGGCGCGTGGCCTGGATCGACGTGCTGCCCAAAGCCGCGACGGCCGGTCCGGCGACATCCAAGCCGACGCCTAAGCCCGCGTTGAGTCTGTTCAGCGAAGCGAGTCCCCCGAAGCCGGCCGCTGCCGGCGCGCCTCAAGAACCGGCCAAGGATGGACCCAAGGACGCGGCGACAAAAGACGAGGCCGCAAAAGACAAGCCGGCCGAGAAAAAACCGGCCGCGCCCAACGAGAAGGCCGCGGCGAAGGAAGCCGCCGCGGGTGGCAAAGCACCTCCGCAGTTGTTCGGCGGGCTGCCCTCGAAACCGGCTGCGGCAGAAAAGGCCTCGACGAAGGAAGCCGCCGCGGCGGGCAAAGCGGCTCCTCAGTTGTTCGGTGGTATTCCGCTCAAGCCGGCTGTCGTCCAGCCGCCGGCGGCCAATGTGGAGAACGCCGCTCCGACAGTTTCGGCCACCGGCGTGGAGGTGACGTTATCCGACCCCTTGCCGGCCGATGTGCCAGAAACCGCGGCAAAGACGACGCAGGCGCTGGGCGAACGCCTGAAGCGCGCCGGGCTCCGCGCGCAGGAGGTCGAGCTGTTCGTCGACAGCTATCATTCGCTGTTCTTCGAGGGCGAAGCGGTCGTAGTGGCGTGTCGTCTCGATTCGGGCACGATTGACGCCAAGATACCTCTGTCGGTTTTTCCAGAGCCCACCAAGATGATTCGCGTGGCGCTGGTGATCGTGCGCAACGCCGACCCAGGGTTGGGCACGGAGGTCGAGCGTCTCGTGACTCAATTGGGCGATGCGAAATACGCCATCCGCGAAGCGGCACAAAAGCGACTGATAGAGCTGGGGCCGTTGGCTTTCGGGTCGTTAAACAAAGCGCTTAGCAGCGCCGATTTGGAAATCGTGATTCGGGCCGAGCGCATCTTGCTCGAGCAGAACCAAACTCCCAATCCACAACCGCAAGCGGGCCAGGCCGTTCCAGGCAATCCGGTCAAAGGCAAGGCGACCATCACAGGCACCCTGGTCCCCGCGACTCCTGCGGCCAAATAGCGGCTATAGTGAGCACCCTCGATTGTTTTGCGAGTGCCTTGGCTGCCGCTGCCCCATGTCGAATTTCACGCTTCCTCCGTTCAAACCCCACCCGTTGCTGCGCGGCGGTCACGCCCAGACCCTGGCCGGAGTGTACTTGCCGGGCCACCGCTATCGATACCGGGCCCAGCGGCATCTCGTGACGTTGGCCGATGGCGACCAGATCGTCATGCACGACGATTGTCCGGCCACCTGGCAGCCGCACGATCGCTCGGCCCTTTTGATTCACGGCCTGGCCGGCTGTCACGACAGCGGATATATGCGGCGGATCGCGACCAAGCTCACTGTGCGGGGCGTGCGGGCATTTCGGCTGGATCTACGCGGCTGCGGGGCCGGGTTCGGGCTGGCCCGGCTGCCCTATCACAGCGGGCGTTCCGAAGACGCCGCGGCGGCGCTTGAGGCGATCGCGTGCCGGCTGCCACAATCGCCGACTACGCTGATCGGATTTTCGCTGGGGGCCAATATCGCGCTGAAACTTTTGGGGGAGCTCGCCGGACGACCGTGCGGCAACCTGGACAGCGCCGTGGCGGTTTGCCCTCCGGCGGATCTGGCGGCCTGCTCGCGGCAGATTTCGCGCCGCAGCAACCGCATCTACGATCGGCACTTTGTCAGCCTGCTGCTGCGACAAGTCCAACGGCAACGAGCGGCCCAGCCCGAGGCGGCCGGCCCGTCGTGGGTTCGACGCCCGAGATCGCTGTGGGAATTCGACAACGAATTTACCGCGGTGATTTGCGGCTTTGGCACGGCCGACAATTACTATCGCGCGGCCAGCTCGGCCCAGTTTCTGGCCGGCATTCGCATGCCCACGCTGATTCTGGCGTCGCGTGACGATCCGATGATTCCCAGCCAGACCCTGGAAACGGCCGGCCTGCCACCGTCGGTGCGCCTGCACCTGAGCGATCACGGCGGACATTTGGGCTTTGTGGGACGAGCCGGCGTCGACCCCGACCGCCGCTGGATGGACTGGCGCGTCGTCGAGTGGGTCTTGTTCCAAAACCAACAGGCCCCTTTATCGAATCCGGCGACCACTCGATAATGGCCGCGTGGCGATTGTTGCCGAATGTCGCGGTTCGTTGGCCGGGAGTCAGTAGCATGCACGCATCGAGTTTTCATTACCTGCCGCCGTTGTTTTTGCCTTTGGCGTTGTTGCTCGCGGCGATTGTGGCGATCTTGCAAATCGGCGTCATCGGTTATGCCTACGAAAAAATGGGGATCAGCCGCAGCGCGGCCTATGCGATTCTATTCCTCTCGCTCGTGGGCGCGACAATTCACATTCCCATTGCCGAATTCCCCGGGCAGCAGATCAGGGGAACGAAGGACGTGCAGTATTGGGGCGTGCATTATCTGGTCCCTGTCATCGAGCAATGGCCGGCCACGGTGCTCGCGGTGAACGTGGGCGGAGCGATCATTCCCACGATCTTGTCGATCTATCTGATCGTCAAGAACCAGATTTACGGTCAGGCAGCGATAGGCGTGGTCATCGTCACGGCAGTGGTGCACTTTCTGGCCGAACCGATCCCGCAAATGGGCATCGCCGTGCCAATTTTTGTTCCGCCGGTCATCTCCGCGGTTGTCGCCATGTCGCTGTCGCGCGACTATGCCGCGCCTTTGGCATATGTTTCCGGCTGCCTGGGCACGCTCGTCGGCGCGGATCTGCTCAATCTGAACGTGCTCGGCCAGTTGGGAGCTTCCATCGCGTCGATCGGCGGCGCGGGGACGTTTGACGGCGTGTTCCTGACCGGCATCCTAGCCGTGTTGTTGGCCGGCGGCCCTCCGCGTATGCGCCACGCGAGCAGCGACGAACCGCGGACTTCATTGGACGACGATCGCCATTTGCGCTAAGTGCTGGCGCGCAAAAAAAGAAGGCCGCTTGCGCGACCTTCTTTCACGTTTCTCGATAATCGATAATGCTTGCGCGGTCCAGACAGATTTTGGCTAGAGCGCTTCTTAGCTAGCTCGCACGCTAGCGGTTTTTTTGGTTTTTGGTTCGAGAACGGGCACAATGCATGGCAGTTCTTTCACAGGAGGACTGTTATGGAAGCCTATTCGATGGACCTGCGGGTGCGGGCGATGGCCGATGTGGACCAGGGTTTGGGCACCAAGGCGGTGGCCGAGAAGTATCGCGTCAGTCCGGATTGGGTGCGGAAGCTGAAGCGATTCCGGCGACAAACAGGCAGCTTTGGCCGGCGGCAACAGCGCGTTTCGCATGCCACCAAGCTCGATCACGATCTGCCCCAGTTAGTGCAATGGGTCCACGAACGACCGGATGCCACGCTGCGGGAATTGCGCGACACGTTGAACGCGCCGGTCGCGCTGGCCACTGTGTGGCGAGCGCTTAAGCGGCTGCAAATCACTTTCAAAAAAAAGTGATCCATGCCGCGGAGCAGCAACGGCCTGATGTCCAGGCACGTCGCGCCGCCTGGGCCGTCGAGCAGGTTGGGTGGGATGCAAGCCACCTGGTTTTTATCGATGAGAGCGGCGCCCGCACGAACTTGGTTCGCCAATATGGCCGTTGCCTGCGCGGACGGCGACTGGTGGCCTATGCACCGCACGGACACTGGAAGACCACGACGTTTGTGGCGGCACTCCGCCATGACGGTCTGACCGCACCGATGGTGCTCGACGGCGCCATGAACGGCAAAGCGTTCTTGGCCTATGTGGAGCAAGTCCTGATACCCACGCTCAAACCGGGCGATTGGGTGGTGCTGGATAACCTCGGCAGCCACAAGCAAGCCCGAGTGCGAGAAGCCATCGAACAGGCCGGCGCGCGATTGATGTACCTGCCACCTTACAGCCCCGACTTGAACCCAATTGAGTTGGCGTTTAGCAAGCTCAAATGGCTGCTGCGATCGGCCGCTGAACGCACCGTCGATGCACTCTGGTCACGCCTCGGACAACTGCTCGATTGCTTTCCCGCCCACCAGTGCCGAAACTACTTCCACCACTGCGGGTATAACGTGTCACCTTTGTGAAAAGCGCTCTAACGCCAAGGCCGTTGGCCGTTAGTAGCGTCCGCCGCGGCCACCGCCGCCGCCGCCACCACCACCGTAGCCGCCACCGCCTCCACGCCCGCCGCGGCCGCCACCGCCGCCACCGCCGCCACCGCCACGCTCTTCACGAGGCCGAGCCTCGTTGACGGCCAGCGGGCGGCCGTCATGCTGCTGTTCGTTGAGCCCCTGAATCGCTGCCTGCGCTTCCGCATCGGAGCTCATTTCGACAAAACCAAATCCCTTGCTGCGGCCGGTCTCACGATCTTGGATGACCTGCGCACTCTGAACGGTGCCATATTGGGCGAACAACTGCTCCAAATCGGCACTGCTGGCGTTATAGCTCAGATTTCCGACATACAACTTCTTACCCACGGAACAAACTCCTGTTTCAGCGCAAAAAACGACCCGATGTTTACTTTCCGGGTCACGTTGGAAAGGGGCCAACATGATGGCCCATTGGATGGAAGGGCGAAAGAGGCTAACCGAGAGCCGATTCGGTTGAACCAACGTCGTGGACTCGCTCGACGAACCAACCGCCAAAAGTATATCATGCTCTGGCGGTCAGTACAGAGGCCGAAAATGAGCCGCCTGGCACGCAAGCCAGCATTTGTGAAATAAATCACAAGCCACAGATCGAAGCCCTGGAATCGACATCCGCCCGAAACTCAGTCTTTGCTAGCGAGGTGTGTCGAACCTGCGGCTGTTTGGTCACCCGCGAACAACCGGCCCGGTCGTTTGTCAAAAGATCTCCGTCCAGTGTGGGGCGGTCAGCTTGCAGCCTGCTTCTCTTGCACGCTAAGGTATGGCCATGAATAACCAAGCGCGTCCTCTGGTCGGCATCATTATGGGCAGCAAGTCCGACTGGGAAACCATGCTGCACGCCGATGAAATCCTGAATCGGTTTGACGTGCCGCACGAGTGCCGCGTCGTTTCGGCCCATCGTACGCCCGAGTCGACGTGCGAGTATGCGACCAGCGCCGAATCGCGCGGCCTGGAGGTTTTGATTGCCGGAGCCGGCGGCGCGGCCCACTTGCCGGGCATTGTGGCCGCATACACGCTCTTGCCGGTGTTGGGCGTGCCGGTGCAAAGTCACGCATTGCAGGGGTTGGATTCGCTGCTGTCGATGGTGCAGATGCCCGGCGGAGTGCCGGTGGCGACTTTGGCCATCGGCAAGGCCGGCGCCGTGAACGCGGCCTTGATGGCGGTAAGCATTTTGGCCAACAGCCGCGGCGAATTACGCGACAAACTGCGGAAATTTCGCGACGAGCAGCGGCAAAAAGTGCTGGGAGAGACGCTGCCGTGAACGGGGCCATCGTGCCGGGCGCGACCATCGGCGTGTTCTCCGGCGATCAACTTGAACGGATGCTCCCCCGACGCGGTGCCGCTCGCGGGATATCGCGGACACCCGTTTGCACGGTGGTGTCCGGCCACGTCGATCCACGAGGAACCCGGCGCATGATTCTCGACGACTTGAAGAACGCGGCCCGCTATGTCGATCTGCATCCCGGATTCGGCGAGGGTTTGGAGTTTCTAATGCAGCCCCGGTTGTCGAGCCTCGAAAACGGCAAGTACCCGTTGCAAGGCGATCGGCTGTTCGCACTGGTCAATCGCGATCCGGGACGGGGGCGCTCCGGGGCGCGGCTCGAGGCGCACCGCAAGTACATCGACATCCAACTGCTCCTCGAGGGCAGCGAAGAGATCGGCTGGCGGCCTACGGCCGAGTGCCGGCAGTTGAAGGAACCCTACGATGACGCGCGCGACATCATGTTCTTTGCCGACCCGCCCCTGGCCTGGATTCCCCTGCCGGTCGGAAAATTCATGATTTTTTATCCCGAGGATGCTCACGCTCCCCTGGCAGCGACTGGCGCGAATGTCAAAGCGGTGATCAAAGTCGCGGTCTAGCCCACTTGGGGGCCCGGCCGGAGTTGTTGTGGACTTGTGAGTCTGGTGTACCATAAAGTGAGCGGTCCGTTCGGCAACCGGCTGGACGTAAGCTCGGCTGCAAGCGCGGGAGAATTCAACGGCATGGACACGGTCCTCTTCGACGATCATTGCCCGATGTGCACTTTCCAAATGAAAGTGCTCGGTTGGCTCGATTGGTTTCAGCGCGTGCGGCTGTTGCCGATCTCGGATCCGCGTGCCGCCGAAATGGCCCCCTCGTTGACCCGGGCTGAACTGCTCGAGGCGATTCATTGCCAGACGCCCGAGGGAAAAATATATCGCGGGGCTCGGGCCTTGCGGCACGTCGGCCTGCGGATGCCGTTGGCGGCGCCGTTGGCGCTATTGTTGTGGTTGCCGGGGGTGATCGTGGTGGCCGAAAAGGTCTACGCCCTGGTCAGCCGCAATCGCTATTTATTGAGCCGTGTATTCGGGTGCCGGGGCGCCTGCGCGGTGCTTCCGGCCCGGCCTGGACACGATCCGGTCGAGTTGCAGACGTCCGAACGCGTGGTGGAGAGGCCTGGCGCAGTCCCCTAACGAGCCAAGTATGTCTCAGCAGGTTTTGCAGAACGAAGAGCAAGGATCGGCCTTGGGTCCGCCGCGTTTCACGCTCCGCCAACTCCTTCTGGCCATGACGGCCCTGAGTTGCCTGTTCGGCTTGATGACGGCGGTCGGCCTTTGGTGGTCGATGGCCATTCTGCTTTTTCTCAGTCTGGTTCTGGCCCACGTACTGGGTAATTCATTGGGGACCCGGTTGCGCGATCGGGCCAGCCGGTGCGTGTTGGTCGATAAAATGGCGTCTCGGGAGTTCGCTGCGCCGGTGCGGTTGCAAGTGGCGGCGCCCCAGCGCCTGACTCAGCGGGTTCGGCTCCATCGAATAACGCTTGTGATGGCCATCGGCGCGGCGGTCGTGGGCGCGATGCTTGGCGGCGCGGGGCTGTTTAACCTGTATCCAGATGCGAGCCTGGCGGCGATCGGCCTGGGCGTGGTTTCTTCCGCCGTGCTGGGAGCCTTCTCGGGATTCGCCACCAGCAGTTTTCTCTCGGTCGCCCAGCAGGCCCTGCGCGAAGCGCTGGGTGACTGCAACCCGGCCGTGCATCGTCTTCCGCCGCATGCGCCGCACTGACCCATCGCTGCAACTCAGGGATGATTTCACGCATGGAACAGCCGATCGCCCCCTCGCTGCCGCGCTGGGAGACTTCGAACATCTACAGTTCGCTCGAGGGTGCGGACTATCGGGCTGCTATTGTCGAACTGCCGTCGATGCTCGACGCGCTGGAGTCGTTTTTCGACGCCCATGAGATTCGTCGCGTGGCCGTGACGCAGCAGCCCGACACAACGTTGGCCGCCACGCTCGAGGAAGCGCTCGAGCGGGTCAATGTCTGGGCGCGACTTTCCGGAACGTTGAACTCGTTCGTCTACGCGCTGGTCAGCACCGACAGTTACGACACGCTGGCGGCCCGCGAATTGTCGACGTTGGAGTTACTGCGTACGCGCGGACAAAAACTGCGCGTCCGGCTGCAAGGGTGGATTGGCAGTCTGGCGTCCCGCTGGCCGCAGTGGCTCGCCACGCGGCCCAAGCTGGCTTCGCACGCGTTTTTTCTGCGCGATTCGGCCCACCAAAGCCAGTTTCTGATGAGCGAGGAGCTGGAAAACCTGGCGGCCGACTTGGTGCTCGATGCGGGCGTGGCATTTGGCAAGTTGCAGGGCAACGTTACCAGCCAACTCAAAGTGCCGCTTGCCCGCGACGGAAAAACCGAAGTGTTGCCGATTACCGTGGTGCGCAACCTGTGTTTCGATGCCGACGCCGGGCTGCGCGAGCGGGCCTATCGCGCCGAGCTCGAGGGTTGGGAGTCGATTCGCACGACGGTGGCCGCGTGTCTCAACGGCGTCAAGGGGACGGCGCTGACGCTGGCCCGGCGCCGTGGGCGGTCGAGCGTGCTGGCTGCCGCGCTGGACGACAATCACATCGATGCCGGTACGCTGGACGCCATGCTGAGCTCGATTCGCGACGCGTTGCCGATGTTTCGCCGTTACCTGCAAGCCAAGGCGCGCAAGCTGGGACTGCCGCGGCTGCGATGGTGGGATATTTTTGCGCCCTTGGGCGGCGCGCACAAGACGTTCACCTGGGCGGAAGCCCGAGACTTCATCGTGAAAAAGTTTTCGACGTTCGGCCCGGACTTGGGCCAGTACGCGGCGCACGCGTTCGACCACCGCTGGATCGACGCGGAGCCGCGCGACGGCAAACGGGGCGGGGCCTTTTGCATGGAAGTGTTGGGGATCGAAGAAAGCCGGATCCTGGCCAATTTCGACGGCAGCTTCGAGCAGGTCAGCACGCTGGCCCACGAATTGGGGCACGGATATCACAATCATTGCCAAAGGGGTTTACTGCCGCTGGTGCGCGGCGCGCCCTCGACACTGGCCGAAACCGCCAGCATTTTTTGCGAGACGCTGGTGGCCGAATCGGCCCTGGAGGTCGCTTCGTCGGCGGAACAATTGGCGATCCTGGAAACTCAGCTTTGCGGGGCCACGCAAGTCTGCCTGGATATCAGCTCGCGGTTCCAGTTCGAGTCGGCCGTGTTCGAACGCCGGACGCAAAGCGAATTGAGCGCCGAGGACTTCTCCCAAATGATGCTGCGCGCCCAGTCCGATACGTACGCCGAGGCAGTCGATCCGGACACCTATCACCGCTATATGTGGTTGTGGAAGCCGCACTATTACGCGTACGAACACAACTTTTACAATTTCCCCTACGCCTTCGGTCATTTGTTCGCGTTAGGGTTGTATGCGGTTTTTCGCCAAGAGGGGGCCAGTTTCGTGCCCCGCTATCAAGATTTGCTGCGGGCAACGGCACAGGAATACGCGGCCCCGCTGGCGGCCCGATTTGCGATCGATATCACGCGCCCCGAGTTTTGGCGCGGCAGTCTGCGGATCGTCGAACGGCAACTCGAGCGGTTCGAGTCGCTCTAATCAAAAACTGGCCGCCGATTCTAGCTTTTCTCGGGCAGCAATTGGAAGTTGAACACGATGTGTACCGGCGCGTCGGTCGGCTCGGACGCGATCGTATGCGTGCGCAGATCGCGCGCGATCTCGATCAGGCGTGGGACATCAAGCCCAAGGTACTGCCGGGCTCCGATCTCGGCGTGCACTTGTTGAAATAGCTCGACGGCCCGGGCAGCATGGCGCGCCACGCCGCGCGGACGTCCTTCGCGGACCTTGACTCCGGCGGCGGCCAATTTGATCAATCCCTTGAGGAAGTCGGCCGTCGCGCCGTGCCGGCCCCACGCGTGCCAGAGTCCCTCCCACACCTCGTGGGCTTCCCAGTAGTACCCGTGATTGAACAAGTCGCAGCCCAATAGATAAGCACGCGATGCGTCCCACCGCTCGGGATCCACCGGCGGCGGCTGAACAGGGGCGTGATTGAAGCTGTGGCCCGACGGATCGCGCGTGGGGTGCGGAAACTGCCCGGGGACGTACGAGTAGGTTGGCAGGGGTTCATCGGGCACGAAGCGTGGCGGGTCGGAGTCGTTCATGGGGCTTGGCTCAGGAGTGCTCATCCGTGCCGTGCGCCTTCGATTTCCTCCACGACGACGGCCGTGCCGTAGGCCAACACTTCGGTGACGCCCGACATGATCTCGGTGGCATCGTAGCGAGCGTTGACGATCGCGTTGGCGCCCATGGCGCTGGCGTGTTGGATCATCAAGTCGAAGGCCTCGGCCCGCGTCCGTTCGCACAAAGTGGTCAGCAGAGTGATATTCCCGCCGAAGAGTGTTTGCAATCCGGCGCCGATGTTGCCGACCAGCGACCGCGAGCGGACCGTCAGCCCGCGCACCACGCCCAAATTGAGAACGATGCGATACCCCGGTAGTTCCAGGGCCGTGGTGACAATGGGATTGGTCACCAGCATGGCCTGGGGATGCGGCTGGGGGCTCGATCCACTGCTGCGTGCGTCCATGGCTGGTTCCTTTCTTACGATCTTTGTTGTGCGCTAAGGGCAATCGGTTGCGACTCGTCTATTTTGCGCTTGCGGAACGGCCCCCATAAGGGCCAAACTTGTCGAGGAACTGAATGATTGAACTTTGAAAGGCCTGCATTGGATCCATCCCGCGCGAATCCGAAAGAGCCGGCCAGCGTGGGCCCGGACGCATCGCCGCCGGCGCCGCCGGCGAGCGGACTTTAGGCCGAGTCGTTGACTTGCTCGATCGTCGGGCCGATGCAGAATACTTCGATGGTCTTTGCGCCTTCGATGGCAGCCTCGAATTCCGGACCAGGGGCTGGTGGGGCCGCATCTGCGGACACTTGAGCAAGGCAAGTTAGGCGAGCAGGGCCGGCTGTGACGCAGTCGGCGGCCCTGACCGCGTGGTGCTAGCGTCGGAAATCAAGGGCGATCCGATGAGTGAATACCGACGTGGAAATGGGCCCAGAGATGGCGCGGCGATCGAGACGGTTAACCAGGGGCACAAAATATTACCGCCCCACTAAACATTGAGGGGGGGCTCGGCCCGATAACTATCTCTAGCGGTAGCCACGCATCCGTCCCGGAGCGTTCTCATGCTTGGTCCCGATCGGCCCTGTTTCAGTCGAACTTCGGCGACGCCGAAATTGAGTCCTGCATTGGCGGCCAACTCCGGCGCGACCAGCCCGGAGCAACTGCGCGCCTTGCGTCAATTCGTGGCCCGAGTCGGCGGAATGGAAAATGCCCGTCGAGCGCTGGAAATGCTTGCCATTCTTCGCCCGCACCGCTAAATGGCCGCGTCGCGGCTTCCGGCTATCGAACCACGAGCCTCGCGACCTTTCCGCGCGAGGCCGATGCAATACAGCTTGGCCAAGACGAACTGGCAACCCGTGGATCGCGCCGTGCGGTAGAATCGCCAGCGGCGGACCGGTAAAATCGAACAACGGAACCAGCGGCCGCGGACCGCTCATCGTTGGGGAAAGCGACTCGCCATGCCGAAGCTAGCCAGAATCAACATCCATCCGGTCAAATCGCTCGACTCGCAACCGGTCGACCAGGCCGTGATGCTGGCCAGCGGAGCTTTGCAGCACGATCGGCGTTTCGCCCTGCGCGATCGCGCGGGCGAGTTCATCAATGGCAAGCGAACTCCCGCGGTCCATTTGCTGCGGACCAGCTTCGATCCGGCGGCCAACCTGCTGACGCTACGGCTGGAAGGCACACGTGAAACACACGTTTTCGACGTCGATGCCAATCGTCGCGAGCTAGCCGAGTGGTTCGCCGATTTTTTCGCCATGCCGCTGGAGTTTGTCGAAAACGCGTCGGCCGGATTTCCCGACGATACCGATTCGCCCGGCCCGACCGTGATCGGCTCCGCCACGCTGGCGGAAGTCGCCTCGTGGTTTCCCGGGCTAAGCCTGGATGAAGCGCGAGCCCGCTTTCGGGCCAATCTCGAGATTGACGACGTCGAACCGTTTTGGGAAGACCGCCTGGTGGCCGCGGGGACCAAGGTCGTCCGCTTTCGGATCGGCGAGGCGGAGCTGCTGGGCACCAACGCTTGCCAGCGCTGTCCCGTGCCCAGCCGCAACCCGCGCACCGGCGAACCCATACGCGAGTTTGCCAAGATCTTCGCCCGCCGCCGCGAAGAATCGCTGCCCGCTTGGGCCCCGGGATCGCGGTTCGATCACTTTTATCGCCTGGCCGTCAATACGCGTCCCGCGCACGAAAAGCAGTGCGTGATCCGCGTTGGCGACGAAGTGCGGATCTTGGGAGTTGCATAAGTCAGTTCGCTGTTCCCTGGCGCGGGATCAATGCCGCCCGAGCGAACCAGGCCCGTTGTTTTGGACTAGTCCTGCTCGGCCTGCTTCTTCTCTTCGCTTTTGATTTTTCCGTCGGGCGTGATTTGGACTTCGAGCTTTTGTTTGTTGGCGGTCACAAGCAGCACTTCAAAAAAGTCGAGCGTCGGTTTGCCCTCCTTCACATTGCTGACTTCTTCGATGATTTTGTAAGTGGCTTTGGGATACTTGGCATCCAAGGTCCGTTTGACCGCAGCGGGCAGGTCTTTTTCGGCGATTTCTTTTTCGATCAATTGAATCTTCCCGTCAGTGCCCAGCGTCACGTCAATGTTCCGGCCCTTTTGCTTGAGGCTGACTTCAAAGACGGTCTTGCCGTCCTCGGTCTCCTTGGCGGCACCCGTGATATCAGCGCCGGCGAACATAGCCTTCACCGCTTCCAGCCCCGCTTGCGGCACCTCGCCCAGCGGCACTTTCGATTCGTCCGAGCGTGCGACTCGCGAAACGCCGGTCAGCGCGAGAAAGGCGATTGCAAATAACCAGGTACGCATGGCAATCTCCCATGTTGGATGAACGACACCGAGGCCGTCTCTCGATGGACTGGCCCGTCTCCCGTCACGACCAATGTTATATACGATCTGCGGGACTCCGGCACGGGTTGTCGGCCATTTTTTGACCAGTGCGAGCCTCTGATCGTGTTTGGATGGTCGCGGCTCTTCTGAGCCACCTTGCCTCCGATCCGATAATGCGGGCCGCGTGGTATTCTACGCAATTTGCGCGAACCGCGTTTTCCTGATCACCAAGATCGTCGCGCGCCTAGTTGCAAATCACAATGAATGTTGCCAGATTAAACGCTGTTGCGTGAGAATCGCGAACTGCTCGGAGGCGGCACTCGATGACGCAAATCTTTCACCCCAGCATGAATACGTTTGCGAAGGTGACCATCTTCGGCGGGTTGTTGATCTTCGCCGCGATTGTCTTCGCCTGGGACCGTATCAACCGCTCGCCCTACGTCACCGAGGCCGACGTGGTGCGCGACCAACCGATCCCCTTCAGCCACGAGCATCACGTCAGTGGGCTGGGTATCGACTGCCGCTACTGCCACACGACGGTCGAGAAGTCGCCATTCGCCGGCATGCCGGCTACCGAAGTCTGCATGGGGTGCCACTCGCAAATCTGGAAAGACAGCCCGATGCTCGAACCGGTACGCGACAGTTATCGGACCGGCAAGCCGCTGAAGTGGACCCGAGTTAATGACCTTCCTGACTTCGTTTACTTCGACCACAGCATCCACGTCGCCAAGGGAATCGGCTGCGAGAGTTGCCACGGACGCGTCGACCAGATGCCCCTGATGCGGCGGGCACACACGCTGCAAATGACCTGGTGCCTGGAATGCCACCGCCAGCCTGAACAGTTTGTCCGCGGCCCTGAAGACATCTACCGTTTCGGCAAATTGAGCCAGACCAAGGCCCACGAGCATGGCCTCGAGCTGGTCAAGGAATATGGGATCGACACCAGGCAGCTCACCGATTGCTGGATTTGTCACCGATGACCGACGACGTCAACAACCTGGCCGACCTCCGACATCCGCCCCCGGATTGCACTGACCGGTCAGACGAGTCTGTGCCTCTCGATTGGGACACGCTCCGCACTCGGCTTTCCGGCGCCGGCGGCCGGACGTTCTGGAAAGGCCTCGACGAATTGACCGAGAGTCCCGAATTCCTCGATTACGTCAGCCGCGAGTTCCCGCGACAGAGCGGCGAGTGGATGGACACGGTCGCCCGCCGAAGTTTTCTCAAATTGATGGCCGCATCGCTTGGGCTGGCCGGCGTCGGACTGGGTGGATGCCTGCGACAGCCCGACGAGAAAATCGTTCCCTACGTTCGCCAACCCGAAGACTTTGTGCCCGGCAACCCGCTATTCTTTGCAACGTGCACAACGTTGGGTGGTTACGCAATGGGCTTGCTGGTCGAGAGCCACTTGGGGCGGCCTACCAAAATCGAGGGCAACCCCGACCACCCCGCCAGCCTGGGCGCCACCGACGCCTTTGCCCAGGCGTCGATCCTGTCGCTCTACGACCCGGACCGCTCGCAGACGGTGCTGAAAGGAGGACAAATCAGTACTTGGGGCGAGTTCCTCACGGCGCTGTCGGCCGAGTTGCCCGCGCTGCGCGGGCGCGATGGCAAAGGCCTGGCGATCCTCACGGAGACCGTGACGTCGCCCACGCTGGCTGGCCAGTTGCGATCATTGTTGAAAGAGCTACCCGCGGCAAAGTGGCACCAGTACGAGCCCGTGGGAAGAGATAACGTGCGGGCCGGCGCCAAACGGGCCTTCGGCGAGTACGTCGATTCGATCTACCACTTCGATCGGGCCGAGGTGGTGTTGGCTCTCGACGCCGAGTTCCTGACCGGCATGCCTGGAAGCGTGCGGTATGCGCGGCACTTCATGGACCGTCGAAAGTTGTCGCGCCGCGACGGACCGGCAGGCGCCACAGGTCACGCGATGAACCGATTGTATGCCATCGAGAGCACGCCCGGACTCTGCGGTGTGGTGGCCGATCATCGGTTGCCGATGCGGGCCGACAGGATCGAGGGTTTTGCCCGCGCGCTGGCTGGCGAGCTTGGCGTCGCGGTCGCCGACGGCCAGGTGCCCGCAGCCACGGAGGTGCCTGCGGCATGGTTGGCGGCACTGGTTTCGGATCTGAAGTCCCACCGGGGTACGAGCCTTGTGATCGCCGGCGACGGCCAGCCGGCGGTCGTCCACGCCCTGACCCACGCGATCAATCGGTCGCTGGACAACTTGGGAAGAACCGTCGAAACCATCGAGCCGGTCGAGGCCGAACCGGTGGATCAACTCGCCTCGTTGCGAGCACTAGTCGAATCGATGCGCGCGGACGAGGTCGATCTGCTTGTCGTGTTGGGCGGCAATCCGTTATACAACGCGCCGGGCGAATTGGACTTCGCCAAATACTATGAGCAGGTCAGGCTGCGGGTCCATCTCTCCGAATACTTCGACGAGACGTCGTTTGTTTCGCATTGGCACATACCCGCGGCCCACTATCTCGAATCGTGGGGAGATGCGCGCGCGTTCGACGGCACCGCCACGATCCAACAACCGTTGATCGCGCCGCTCTACCAGGGTCGTACCGCTCACGAGTTGTTGGCCTCGCTATCGGGACATCCGGAACTGACTGCGTACGAAGTCGTGCGACAATACTGGAAAGGACGCTGGGGTGACGCTGATTTCGAAATGCGCTGGCAGAGAGCACTCCACGACGGAGTGGTAGCGAACACTAAGGCCCAACCCCACAATGTGATGTGGTCCTTCACCGACCGGGCTTCCGCATCGATTTCGCCGCTCGCCGATCATGCGGACCTCGAAGTCAACTTGTGTCCTGATCCCACAGTCTGGGATGGCCGATTTGCCAATAACGGTTGGTTGCAAGAGCTGCCCAAACCGCTGACCAAGCTGACTTGGGACAACGCTGCCATTGTCAGTCCGCGCACGGCCGAACGGCTCGGCGTTTCGAATCATGACCTGGTCGAGCTGTCGCGCGGGGGCCGAACCGTCCGTGCGCCGGCCTGGATCGTGCCCGGCCAGGCCGACGATTCGATCTCGCTCGCGCTGGGCTATGGCCGCACGCGCAGCGGCCGGATCGGCAACGGCGCCGGCGTGAACGCGTACATCCTCAAAACCGCCCGGCCGGAATGGTTTGTCGGCGGAGTCGAGTTAAAGCCGACGGGCGAACGCCGCGCGCTTGCGGTCACTCAGAACCATTACAGCATGGAGGGGCGCGGGCTGGTGCAAATCGGCACGTTGACGCAATTTGAGCATGACCCAAAGTTCGTCGACGCGACGAGCCGTCATCCCGAGAATCTGCCAACCCTCTATCCCAAGTACGAGGAGTCGGAGAATGCCTGGGGAATGGTCATTGACCAGACGGCGTGTACGGGATGCAACGCCTGCATCGTGGCCTGTCAGGCGGAGAACAATATTCCAATCGTCGGCAAGGAGCAGGTCGGCAAGGGACGCGAAATGCACTGGCTGCGGATCGATCGCTACTACAAGGGCGGGCTAGACAACCCTGAAACGTATTTTCAGCCCGTCGCCTGCATGCACTGCGAAAACGCGCCGTGTGAGTTGGTCTGTCCGGTGGGGGCAACGGTCCACAGCCACGAAGGGCTCAACCAGATGGTATACAACCGCTGCGTGGGCACGCGGTACTGCTCGAACAACTGCCCCTACAAGGTGCGACGGTTCAATTTTCTCAACTACGACGCCGAGTTCGGGTACGACGGCGATCAGGCGCCGGTGCTCAAATTGCTCCGCAATCCGGACGTTACGGTCCGCAGCCGCGGCGTGATGGAGAAATGTACTTACTGCATCCAGCGGATCAATGAATCCAAGATCGAGGCTCAGAAGCAGAATCGGCCGGTGCGCGACGGCGAGATTGTTACCGCCTGTCAAGGCGCCTGTCCCACGCGGGCCATCGTGTTCGGCAACATTCGCGATTCTGAGAGCCAGGTTGCCAGGCTCAAGGAATCGCCGCTGAACTATTCGTTGCTTGCACAGTTGAACACGCTGCCGCGGACCACCTATTTGGCCCGCATTCGCAACCCGCACCCCGACCTGGAAGGCCCTGCGACGACTGACACCCCGCCGATTCACCCCACCGCGATGGATCGCGTGGAAGGGGGCGAACGATGAGCGACTCTCACGATCGTCAGTCCAATATAGCCATGGCGCCGCACAGTTCGACCGAAGTGCCGATGCTGGAACCGGGCCATACTTACGGCTCCGTCACCGATCAGATTAGTGCCATCGTGCTGACGCGACGCACGCCGCGCGGCTGGTTCGTCGGCTTCGGCATTTCGTTTCTGCTGTTGATGGCATTTCTCTACGCTACGGCCTACCTTTTCGCAAAAGGGATCGGCATCTGGGGCACGACAATCCCGATTGGTTGGGCCTTCCCGATCGTCAACTTCGTGTGGTGGGTCGGCATCGCGCATGCTGGCACGCTGATCTCGGCGATCTTGCTGCTGCTGAGGCAAGAATGGCGGACCAGCATCAACCGCTTTGCCGAGGCCATGACGCTTTTTGCAGTCTCCTGTGCGGGCCTGTTCCCCCTGTTGCACCTGGGACGCCCCTGGGTCTTCTACTGGCTTTTGCCGTACCCCAACACCATGGACCTCTGGCCGCAGTTCCGCAGTCCGTTGGTCTGGGACGTGTTTGCCGTGCTCACTTATTTCACGGTCTCGCTGTTGTTCTGGTATGCCGGCCTGATTCCAGACCTGGCCACGCTTCGCGACCGGACCACGAGCCGCTTCGCTCAAATCGTCTACGGCATGTTGGCGCTGGGCTGGCGCGGCTCGGCGGCCCACTGGCACCGCTACCAGACCGCCTATTTGCTGATGGCCGGGCTGGCCACGCCGTTGGTCATCTCGGTGCACAGCATCGTGGCCATGGATTTCGCCGCGGCCATCGTGCCGGGTTGGCACACCACAATCTTTCCGCCCTATTTTGTCGCCGGCGCGATTTTCTCGGGTTTCGCAATGGTGATGACGCTCGCGATCCCGCTACGGGCCGTATACGGTCTGCAAGACTTCGTCACCATGCGGCACCTCGACAACATGGCCAAGATCATCCTGGCGACCGGTTCGATTCTAGCCTATGGCTACTTTATCGAAGTGTTCTTTTCGTACTACAGCGGCAACCCGTACGAACGGTATGTCACGATCAACCGCGCTTTGGGGCCTTACGCCTGGAGTTACTGGGCATTGATCGCCTGCAACATCGTGACGCCACAACTGCTGTGGTCTCGGTCGCTGCGCCGCAGCGTGCCAGTTTTGTTCGTCGTTGCGATGGCGATCAACGTCGGCATGTGGCTGGAGCGGTTTGTGATCGTGGTCATCAGTTTGCACCGCGATTTCCTGCCGTCGTCCTGGCAAATGTACTACCCCACGGCTTGGGACATCACCCACTTCGTCGGTTCGCTCGGGCTGTTTTTCACTTTGTTATTCTTGTTCATCCGCCTGCTGCCGATGATCTCGATCTTCGAGTTGCGCGAGTTGGTCCACGAGACTGAGGGCGAAGGCTGACGATGGGCGCACCACAACCATCCCAAGCGCCGTACGGCCTTTTGGCCGAGTTCGAGCAGGGCGAGGCGTTGCTCGCCGCGGCCCGCAAAGCCTACGCCGCCGGCTATCGGCATATGAACGGCTACACGCCCTTTGCGTTGGAAGGACTGTTCGAGGCGCTCGGACAGCGTCCGACGCGATTGCCGCTGCTGACGCTGGTCGGCGGCATCACCGGAGGCTGCGTGGCGTATTGCATGCTTTACTATGCGTCGGTGATCAGTTACCCGATCAACGTCGGTGGGCGGCCGCTCAACAGTTGGCCCGCGTTCATGCCGATCACGTTTGAGTTGACGGTGCTGGGGGCATCTTTTGCCGCGTTTTTGGGGATGCTTGCGCTCAATGGCCTGCCGCACCCCTACCATCCGCTATTCAATGTCCCCGAGTTTAAACTGGCCAGCCGCAACCGGTTCTTTTTTTGCATCCAGGCCCGCGACCCGCTCTTCGACCTCAGCCGGACGCGGCAGTTTCTCGAAGGGCTGCCGGCGAAGGTCTACGAGGTGCCGCCATGACGAAGCGCGGAAGGTTGACTCTAGGACGTGGCCCCCACTGGGCCACGGCGGTGCTTGTCGTCCAGGCGTTTTTTGTCGGTTGCGATCGCCTCGACATGTACGATCAGCCGCGGTACAAGCCGCTGGCGGCGAGCGACTTCTTCGCCGACGGTCTCTCGGCACGGCCGCGCGTCGAAGGGACCGTCGCGCGCGGGCAACTCCGCGACGACGAGCCGTTTTACACCGGCAAGGAGTCCGGCACGCTGGTGAGCCGGATTCCGCCGGCTGCCTACCGGGCCATCTATGACCGCGATCCTCGGCAATTCGTTAAGCCGCTGGACCAGACCGAGACGGCCGAGTTGTTGTTAGCCCTGATGAAGCGGGGCCGGGAGCGATTCGACATCCATTGTTCGGTCTGCCACGGGCGGACTGGCGACGGAGAGGGCATGATCGTCCGCCGCGGCTTTCGCAAACCACCGTCGCTGCATATCGAGCGGCTTTGCAATGCGCCCGCCGGACACTTCTTCGATGTCGTTACGAACGGCTTTGGCGCCATGCCCAATTATGCCAACCGAAGTGACGTCGCTGATCGTTGGGCGATCGTGGCCTATATCCGGGCGATGCAGCTGAGTCAGAACGCTCGGTTTGGCGACGTGCCTGACGATCAACGCGATGTCTTGTCTCGCGCGCCGGCTCAGCCCACGGAGGCGCAGCCATGACGCCGTCTCTCGAATTGACCAGGTACGTGCGCCGCGTTGGCATGGTCGGTCTGGCGGCTGCCGTCGTCGGCGGCGCGGCGTGCGCCTATGGCTATGCGAACCTGCATGAGCAATTCTATCCTGCTTATCTTACGGCATATCTCTTTTGGCTGGGAATC
>JBGQKM010000063.1:0-22166 GCA_041499515.1 Planctomycetia bacterium
AAAAGTCGATCGACTCGGCCCCCAGATCGCCCACCAGACGCGCCTGCGGCGTCACCTCCTGGTCGTCCACTCCCAACGCATCCACCAACGCCAACTGCACCTTCGAAAACACCTCCGCTTGCGTCGCCATCGCTTGCCACCCCTGGAATAGATCGATTCGAAATTACTCGCGTCGCGTGGAAGGAGCCTTACGACCGGCGTCTGACGAATTTTTGGCCCGCCGGCATGATCGGGCGGCCACTCAAGTCGCGGTCGCCGTCGGGTCGGCCGGCGTTGGGCATCCGAAGGCCAATCGTCGTCGCTGCCTACGCCAAATTTGTCCCTAGAATTATCGGCCGCGCGATCGGTGTTGTTGACTCGGTCCGGGACCCGTCTAAGTTATAAGAATAGGAGGTCCAGGTATGCCAGGGGGCACGGGAAACGTAGCGAGCGCCCGTCTTGGTTGCCCGCTTGTCCGCGTTAGCTCCTGCATGCTTGGGTTTTAGCGGCATGGCATTGTGATGCTCGAAGCTGGCTATCGAAGCTCACGGTTCTCGCCCAGGGACCCGGCTCCTGCAAGCCGCCCGGGCCGCAGCCATCGAAAACTGAGAGCGAAAACATGTTTATGGCCATTGTGCCTGCGTTGATTCTCTGCGTATCGGCCGTGGCGACCGACCCGCCGGCCAACGGCGAGACCGTGCCGGCCAAGATCGAGGCCTTCTTGAAGCTCTGCGAAACGTCGCGCAAAGGTGCGATCTTGCAGTTGGAGTATACGCTGCGTGGGCTCCGCTCTCAGGACTCGAAATCGCCGGACACGCTGCGCCGCATCGCTTCGGTCGAAGAGGATTTGCGTACCCTGCGCGCCAACGAGCAGCCGGTCGTGCCCACGCTGGCTTTTCCACCGACAACCGGCGCCATCGGGCGTTTACCGCGGTTGGCGTGCTACGTGGATCAGATCGTTTCGGAGAGCGAAATGCTCGTGCGCTGCTCCTTTCCGGTGCGCATCACGACGGTGAGGCGCTTTCAGGCTCAAGGTGAAACGATCGTGCAGCCGGTGACGTTCCTGATTCGCGGCGTCTCGACGCGCCAAGCCCACGAGGGGGCAGACCTCCAGATGGTTCAGGTATTCGAGATCACCGGCAAGAAGACCTATCGGAGTGTCGACGGCCGGACCAGTACCGCGTGGGTCGTGTCGGAGTTTAATATGAAAGCCGTTGAACCCTATTTTCGCAAATCAAACTCAGCGCGACCCTAACGGATTGACCCCAGCGACCAACCCGCCGACGTGCTTGCCCGGGCCTTTTAAATCCTGCATAACACGTTGGGGCAATTGATCTTGTAGACACCATGAGACTGGCTTTGTCCCGCGGATCCAGTCCAGGATAGGGCGGTTCCGGCACACCGGTCTTGGGCACACCGTTATCCCGTATGGCGGTCCTCCTAGTTAGGGGGGCTCCGTCGGGGGGGCGCGATTGCTAGGATAACGATAGGTCACGGTGATTTCGCGACCCCGTCTGGCGTAGCATGTCTTCTTGGCGGGGTCCAAAAAGTGATAGCTATTAGGAGTGAGCGAATGAGTATCAAATTACTAATCGCCGACGATCACGAGGTCGTCAGGGCCGGCCTGAAGAGTCTGCTTGCTGGCACCGACATCAAAATCGTGGCAGAAGCCTCCACCGGGGAACAGGCGACGCGACTGGCACTCAAGCACGATCCCGACGTCGTCCTGATGGACATTCGCATGCCGGAGGGCGATGGTCTCAACGCGCTTGGGCGGATTAAGCTCGACCGCCCCAACATGCCGATCCTGATGCTCTCGACGTACGATAATCCGACCTACGTGGCGCGCGCCGTGGCCCTGGGGGCTAGCGGTTTTCTGCTCAAGGGGGTCTCCCGGGACAAGCTGATCGAGGCGATCCATACCGCGGCCGCCGGCCAGAGCGCTTGGACCCGCGAGGAACTGCGGCGCGTGACCGGCGCCTTGGCGACGCCCCGCCTGATCGCCGACGTCGAAGTGCCGCTGACGCAGCGTGAGAGCGAAGTCTTGCGGCAGTTGGCGTATGGCTTGACAAACAAGGAAATTGCGCTGGCCCTGCACATTAGCTACGAAACCGTCAAAGAACACGTGCAACACATCCTGCGAAAAATCGGGGTTTCCGACCGCACGCAGGCCGCCGTCTGGGCGGTGCGCAAGGGCTTGGTGTGAGGCCCCCTCGCGAGTAAGCGCGCCCAACACGCCGTGTCATCGTTCCGCCTCTTCTCAACTGCAGCCGTTGACGCGCCCGGTTGCCAATGGCGTTGAACGCCGTCCGGCGAAAGTCGACAATAGGCTCCGGCTCACCGGGTAGTTTCATTCTTCGCCGGAGTTCATCGTGTCCAGGCCGACCGACGTCCGCATCGTGTCCGCACGAGCGGCCATTGAAAAAATCGCCTATCGAGCGCCGATCAAATTCGGCGGCCGGGTTGTCAGCGACGTGCTCTTGCTGCACGTCACCGTTGACGTCGAGACGTTGCAGGGCCGGCGCGGTCAGGGCCTCGGCTCGATGCCGCTGGGAAACGCTTGGGCCTGGCCGAGCCCCACCCTGTCATCGCAGCAAACGCTCGACGCGATGCTGGCGCTGGGTGAACGCCTGGTGGCGCAAGCTGATGCGTGCCGTAGCGTGGGCCATCCGCTGGATCTGACTAGAGAGTTGGCCGAGACGCACGCCGCGACCGCCGCGGCCGTCATGCTCGATGCTCACCACCATGAGCCGGTGCCGCCGCTGGCCCAATGCGTGGCAGCCAGTCCGCTGGAGGCCGCCATTCACGACGCCTATGGCAAGGCGCACGGCCAAAACTCGTACAATCTGCTCGGACCCGAGTGGGTGAGCGCCGATTTGGGGCACTATCTTTCGGCGGATTTCGCCGGCGAATATCTCGACCAATACACGCTTCGGCAGCCCAAGCCGCGAATGCCCCTGTATCACCTGGTGGGAGCGCTCGACCCGCTGACGCAGGCCGACGTGCAAGCGCCCATCGGCGACGGCTTGCCCGAGACGTTGCCGCAGTGGATCGCGGCCGATGGCCTGACCCATTTGAAAATCAAATTGGCGGGCGACGATATGGCCTGGGACGTGGGGCGCGTGGCGGCGGTAGAAGCCGCGGCCGCGCCGACGCAGCGCCTGCGCGGCTGCGCGGATTGGAATTACTCGCTCGATTTCAACGAGAAGTGCCAGTGCGTCGAGTACGTGCTCGACTTCTTATCGCAGCTTGCGGCCCGCTCGGCCGAGGCGTTTCGCCGCGTGCAATATATCGAGCAACCCACGCATCGCGACTTGCGGGCCCATCCAGAGAATCGCATGCACGCCGCGGCGCGGATCAAGCCGGTGGTCATCGACGAGTCGCTGGTGGACTTGGAAAGTCTGGTGCTGTGCCGCGAGCTGGGCTACACCGGCGTGGCGCTCAAGGCGTGCAAGGGCCATAGCGAAGCCTTGTTGATGGGCGCGGCGGCGCAAAAGTATGGCATGTTTCTGTGCGTTCAGGATCTGACGTGCCCCGGCCGCTCGTTTTTGCACTCGGCCAGCCTGGCGGCGCGGATGCCGACCGTGGCCGCGATCGAAGGCAACGCCCGCCAATACTGCCCGGCCGGAAATCGCCCATGGGCAGACCGTTATCCGACGATGTTCCGCATCAGCGACGGAACGCTCGGCACGTCGGTGCTCGACGGGCCGGGACTGGGTTTTTGAACGGCCGGGTTGCGTCTTCGGTGGTCGCCCGGTCGGCTGCAATCTAAGCCCGCTGGCGGGCCGCTTTGCGGCGGCCGTTTTCGCTCAGCACGATCTTGCGCATGCGGATGCTGCCGGGCGTGACTTCGACCAGTTCCTCCTCGTCGATGTACTCCAGCGCCTCCTCGAGCGCGAGCACGCGGGGCGGCTTGAGCAGGATGTTGCGATCGCTGCCGCTGGCCCGCATATTGGTGAGTTTCTTTTCCTTGGTCGGATTCACGGTCATGTCTTCGGCGCGGCTGTTCTCGCCGACGATCATGCCTTCGTAAATGACGTCGCCGGGGCCGACAAACAGTTCGGCCCGATCCTGCAGGCCGTCGAGTCCGAAGGCCACGGCCTTTCCGGCGGCCATCGACACTAGCACGCCGTTGGACCGTCCCGCGATTTCGCCTTCCATAGGTCGATAAGCCTCGAAGCGGTGATGCATGATCGCGGTGCCCTGCGTGGCATTGAGCAAGCGGGTTCGCAACCCGATCAGTCCCCGGGCGGGAATCGAAAAGGACGCGTGCGAGTACTCGCCGCGATTGTTCATTTCGACCAGTTTTCCTCGTCGCGCGCCGACAAATTCCATCACGACGCCCAGCTTGTCGTGCGGCACTTCGACAATCAACGACTCGAACGGCTCCTCGGTGATCCCCTTGCGTTCGCGCAAAATGACCTGGGGTTTGCCCACCGACAGTTCGAAGCCCTCGCGGCGCATCGTTTCGATCAGCACGCCCAAGTGCAACAGGCCGCGCCCCGAAACGGAATACGAATCGGTCCCCGGCAACGGCGCGACGCGCAGCGCGACATTGCGCTGCAGTTCTTTCATCAGTCGATCGCGGAGGTGCCGGCTGGTAACGTACTTACCCTCGCGGCCGGCCAGGGGCGAACTGTTGATGCTGAAGATCATTTGCAAAGTCGGCTCGTCGACGGACACCCGCTCCAGCGCCACGCGCTGCTCGGCATCGCTAATCGTGTCGCCGATTTCGACCTGTTCCAACCCGACCACGGCCACGATCTCGCCGGCGGTGGCCTCGGCGACTTCCTTGCGCCCCAGTTTGTCGAAGGTGTGGACCGAGGCGACTTTGCAGAGTGTTTCGCGCCCCTCCTGCATCAGGGCCACCTGTTGGCCGCGAGCGATCCGGCCCGAAAAGATGCGGCCCACCGCGATCCGACCGACATAGTCCGACCAATCGAGCGTGTTGACCAACATTTGCAAAGGCGCCGCGGCGTCGATTTCCGGACCCGGAATGCGCTCGAGCACCAGGTCCAACAGCGGCTGCATGGACGTGCCCGGCTGGCTGGGATCGTGCGTCGCAAACCCATGTCGGGCACTGGCGTAGATGTAGGGAAAGTCGGCCAGTTTGTCGTCGGCTCCCAAATCGAGGAACAAGTCGAAGATTTCGGCCAGGACTTCCTGGGGCCGGGCATCGGGGCGATCGATCTTGTTGATGACGACCAGGGGCTGTAGCCGGCATTCGAGCGCCTTGGTCAGCACAAAGCGCGTTTGCGGCATGGGACCCTCGGCCGCGTCGACCAAAACCAACGCGCCGTTGGCCATCCGCAGGACCCGTTCAACCTCGCCGCCAAAATCGGCGTGCCCCGGAGTATCGATGATGTTGATCTTCACGTTCTTATAGGGAATCGCGATGTTCTTGGCCAGGATCGTGATGCCTCGCTCGCGCTCCAACTCGTTGGAATCCAGAATGCAGTCGCCGACCAGTTGGCTTTCGCGATACTCGCCGCTTTGGCGCAGCAAAGAGTCGACCAACGTCGTCTTGCCGTGATCGACGTGGGCAATGATGGCAATATTACGAATGTCGTTACGTCGCATGGAGTTTGAGCCGATCAGCGTGTGAGGGGCGGGGGCAACTGAGGAGGGCTCAGGAACCATAAAGCCCTGTATTATAGCTCCCCGGAGCAAGCAATTGTAGCCCACGTGGACCCTTGCGGCCCGCACGGCGCGTTCCGTAAGCACGAATCAAGCCGGTTTTCAGTCGCGTGGTCATCAGGCGTCGGTCTTGCTAACCAAACGGATGCTGATGGCGAGATCCAGCAAGCACTCGAGCTTGATCAGACCTTTTTGAGCGACCGGCCACGAAAATGCTCATAAATCCTTTCCATTTTATCCATCTCTCCCATGACATGGAGTTAGGTACCTGTGATCCAAAATATTCCCAAAAGTCGTCTCAATCAGCAAAGTTTAACGGTCGATAACTGGAGCGAGGTCCGTGGAATCTCGTTTCGTCAGGATCACGCCCATGATTGGCCGAATTGCCTGTTTCGCCGTGGTTGCCGTGGTTGGCATTGGGTTTGCCTCGTCGGCATCGGCCCAGGACGAAGACGCGCCGATTCGCCGCTCGCCGAGCCTGAGTGAGCGACTACAGCGATTCCGACAAGACCTGTTGGGCGAACCACGCAACGTGAGCCAACCACCGCGGCGCAGCTCGTCGGATGACCCGTTTGGCGCCGGTCGCAAGATTGCCGGACAGCAGCCGCGCGCGGCCGGCATCACGGTCGCGCCCGAGCGACCGAACCCGGTTTCCATCGACGCGGAGCCGCGCGTCGCATCCATTCCGATCCCAGGCGGTCCGAATTCGGCCGTCACGGTCCCCGCGCGTCTGCAACCGCAGGCAGCCCGGCGAGCACAACCCGGCGGCGTACCGAGTCCGGCCACGATTGAACCGGTGGAGCCCAGCAATCAGGAATCACAAGACAATCCGGCTCCAGACCGGCACGATATCGATCGCCCACCGACCCGGTCGCGACTACGCACATCGGACGACAATGTTGAGGCCGATCGGCCTCAGCCGCGGATTGCCAGGTCGCAACCATTGACGATCGTCCCCAGAGAGCCCGATTCGGGCCCGGCAGAGATCTCGCGTCCCAAGCCGAGCGGTAAGGTCATGCCGTTCGGCGTGCTCTTCACGTCTCATAGCCCGATCTTGAACGTCGAGGCGACCGGTCCGCGCAAGATCCTGATCGGCAAGGAAGCCCAATTCATCATCAAGATTCGCAATACGGGCGCGGCGGCCAACAACGTGACCGTTACGATCAACGTTCCGAATTACGCCGAGGTGACTTCGCTGCAGGTCAGTAACGGCACGGCCCCCGCTCCCACCCCTGGATCGATGGAGCGGCGTGAGGCGCTGGAGTGGAAGATCCCACGGCTGGAAGCCAAGGGCGGCGAGACGCTGACTTTGAAAATCGTGCCGCGCAAGAGCACGCCCTTGGATTTGTCCGTGCAATGGAACTACATTCCAGAAGCCTCGCAGACCTTGGTCGAGGTGCAAGAGCCGAAACTGGTCATGACGCTGGCCGGACCCGATGAAGTCCTTTACGGACAGTCGAAACTCTACAAGTTGACCGTGTCGAATCCTGGCAATGGCGACACGGAAAACGTGATGGTCGCGTTGTTGCCCGTCGGTCGCGCCTCGGAAGGGGTCGCCAATCATCGCCTCGGCACGCTGCATGCCGGCGAAAGCAAAGCGATCGACATTGAACTCACCGCGCGGCAAGCCGGAGCCATTACGATCAAAGCCCAGGCGTTTGCCGACGGCGGCCTGCGCAGCGAAACGGCCGAACATGTATTGGTACGCCGCGCGAATCTGCGGATCGAAGTCCAGGCGCCCAAAATCAAGTATGCCGGCACGGTGGGCACCTATCGCGTGATCGTCGTCAACGCCGGCAATGCCACGGCCGACAACGTGCAAGTGGCCGCCATGCTGCCCCCCGACGCCAAGTACGTCTCCAGCAACGGCGGCGGCCGGCTCGAGTCGCAGCAAAACAAAGTCAATTGGACCCTCGGCACCCTGCAAGCCGGCGCCGAACGGATTCTCGAAATGCAATGCGCCTTGAGCGCGCCGGGCGACAACCGCATGCAGTTCGTCACGATGGCCGACGACGATTTGAGCGCGGCGGCCTCGTCCGAGACGCGGGTCGAGGCGCTGGCCGATCTCAAACTTGAGGTCCGCGATCCTCAAGGTCCGATCGCCGTGGGCGAATACACGGTCTATGAGGTCCATATTCGCAATCGAGGCACCAAGGCGGCCGAAGGCGTCGACCTGACCGTGTTCTTCTCCGATGGTCTGGAAGCCACTTCGGTCGACGGCGGACCCCACGAGATCGGGCCCGGCCAGGTGATTTTCAAACCCATCGCCATGCTGCCCGCCGGCGAGACGACCATCTTCCACGTCCACACCCGCGCCGACAAACCGGGCAATCACATCTTCCGGGCCGAAGTCATCTGCTCATCGCTGCAAACGAAACTGGCCGCGGAAGAAACAACGCACTTCTACGGCGACGACAAGCTCAACGCGACCGAGACGGCCCGCCAAGGCAAGTCAGGCGAACCATCGTCCGAGATCACGCGGTAAGCCAAGGCGATCGCTCAGCGGACGTCGAACGCGCCCGAGCCGTCCCGCCGCCAATCCGACGGCTGTGCTAGCAGCGGCCACACTGCACGGCACTCCAGCGCTCGCAAATCGCGTCCCACTGGCCGTTTAAGCCCTGCCACCACGCCTGACCGGCAACCCATAAAGAACTGTTTGTCGGTCGGATGCCATCGGCTATAATCCGCCGCCCATCACTTCGGGATCGTTCCGAAGCGGCTCGATGCTTGGCGGAGACGTGATGAGACGTGTTGACTGGCTCAGACCTTCGGGGTTCGCGCTGGCCGCGCTGTGCGCGATGCTGTCGGGTTGCGGCACGACCAAATGGTCGGACTCGCCGCGCACGGCCACCGAACAATTGCTGGTTTCGGACGCCATCGATCGAGCGATCAGCCAAATCGACTTCAGCGCCCTGACGAACAAGGATGTTTATCTCGATACGCGGTTCATCATTGCCGCGCTCGACCAGAATTACGTCACCAGCACGCTGCGCCAGCACATGTTAGCCAGCGGCTGTATCATCAAAGACAAGCCCGATGAAGCCACGTATGTCGTGGAAGTGCGTAGCGGGTCGCTGGGGACGAATCGCCAAGACCTGCTGTTTGGCGTACCGGCGACCAATCTGCCCACGGCTGGATTGCTGCCGATCGGCTCGGCCGCCATTCCAGAAATCGCCCTGGTGAAGCGCACCAACCAACAGGGCGTGTGCAAGATCGCCGTTTTCGCGTACGACCGCATGTCGGGACGGCCGGTGTGGCAGTCGGGCAATCGCAAGGTGGCCAGCCGAGCCAAGGATATTTGGGTGCTGGGAACCGGCCCGTTCCAACGCGGCACGATCTACGACGGCACGGCGTTTGCCGGCGAACAGTTGCAAGTGCCGCTGGTCGGCAGCAAAGAGGCGCCAATCAATTCCTCGGTTTCCTCCGTCGCCCAGCAAAGAGTATTTCCGTTCTCATCGCCGGGCGAGCCCAACAGGATTGAGCGTGCCGACTACGTCACGCCGGTTCCCAGCGGCGGTCCCACGCCGCCGCCCACGACGAACGAATCGGCACCGATTCTCGCTCCGAAGGCGGCTTACACTCCGCCGTTGCCGCCTGCGGCGCTTCCACCGGCCTTGCCATTGGCGGGCCCGCAAGGCAACTTGACGCAACAACCCATCCTGCCGCCGACGGCGAATCCGGCGGCCGCCACGGCCGGCGCGATTCAAACTTTCAACTGGGCCAAGGATCTCTACCGGCCGAAACAGGAACCAGCGCCCTAGCGATCGGCGGTTTTACCGGCCGGCTCGAAAACCAGCGGCTCGTCGGAGTGCGGGTCATGGATCCGAATCGCCAGCCGTCCTGAGAGCAAGTCGTCGATCAGTCGGCCCACCACTTCGGCCCGCCATCCGCGCCCCAGCAATGGCGGCTCGCGTTGGCCGTCGCCGTCGGCCAGGCCCAACCGGTATGCCACCAGGTCGCGGACGTCGCTGGCCGTTCCGACGATGCTCGGCGCCAGTTCTGCCGAGCGGCAAATGCTTCCCAGTGCCGAGGAGAGAAACTGACCCAAGACGGCCACTTGCGCCGGGGCTTCTCGTTGCATCGGGAGGGGGCACTGGTCGTCGGAAAGCGCCAGCGCACGTTCGACCGCGACGGCCAGATGCGGCAGCACCCGCTGCAGGTCGCCGCGTTCCATGCCGCGCAGCGCGCCGATTTGCTTGAGGTCTCCGCTGCGGCGCTTGGCCAGTTCGACGATCAGATCGTCGCGCAACACGCGCCGCGTGGGACAGTCGCGTTTCTCCGCCTCGCGTTCGCGCCAGCGCCACAGTTCGCGCACCACCGCCAGACTTCGCCGCGAGAGCCCGGAAGTGCCGGAGACTTTCCACCATCGCTCGTCGGAGCGTGTCGCTTCGACGTCCGATTTCCAGGCGGCCATTTCGGTTTCCAGCCAGGCGACGCGGCCCAATTGATCGAGCCGCGCGCGGAGTTTCACGGCCATCTGTTCCAAGTATCGCACGTCGTCCAACGCGTATTCGATTTGGCTGGAAGAGAGCGGGCGGCGGCGCCAGTCGGTGCGCGTTTCGCCCTTATGGAGCCGCTGCCCCACGAGCTTGAACATCAAGGAGCCATACCCGGCCGGATAGTCGAAACCGACCAGGCCGGCGGCGATTTGCACGTCGAACAGCCCCGTCGGCGGCCGGCCCGCCGCGCCCAGGCAGAACAGCAGCTCTTCACGCCCGGCGTGCACGATCGTGTCGTGTCCGGGCGCGGCCAAGAGTTCCCAAAACGGCGTCACGTCGCGCGCCGCCAGAGGATCGATCACCGCCAGGCGGTCGCCGGCGGCAACCTGCACCAGGCAAAGCTGCGGCCGATACGTGTGCTCGGAGACGAATTCCGTGTCAAACGCGATCGTCGGGGCGCCGGCCAACTCTTGGCAAAACTTCTGAAGCTGGCGATCGGTAGTAATATGGTCGTGGTGCACGCGTGGCAAAAACCCTCAATCGAGAAACCCAAGGCCAGTGCAGGGGCCGCCGCGGGCCACCAGAATTGTATCCGTCGAGAAAGAATTAACCAACGCGCCGCTCGCGACTGGCCTCCGCAACAAAAGACCTCACTTAAGAAACAGCCAGACGTTTAGCGTCAAAACGGGCAACAGAATCAGAAAGCTATAGCCCATATATCCGAAGAAGCTCGGCATCCGCACCCCCGATTTCTCGGCGATCGTCTTGACCATGAAATTTGGACCGTTGCCGATGTAAGTCATCGCGCCCATCGTCACCGAACCCAAGGCTACGCCCGACAAAAGCGATTCGGTCACGCCGGCCATCTTGGGCCCCGCATCGCCCGAGATGGTCTGCGCGGTCTGAAAGAACACCAGATACGTCGGCGCGTTGTCGAGCACCGAGGAGAGCCAACCCGAAGCCCAAAAGAACTTTTGCGGCGTATCGATGCCCAGGCTTCCGCCGCGGGCGTGGAGGATCTCCAGCGCCGGCTGCATCGCCACGAAAATGCCGATAAACAGCACGGCCACCTCGACAATCGCCAGGTAGTCGAATTCATTGGCGTCGCGCACCAGGTGCGGGCCTACCCACAACGAAACGGCAACCAGCGCCAACTGCACCATTTCGCGCAGATAAACCCACGGATGCCAGTCCGTGCCCGGAAACGGCTGAGCCGGATCCAAAAGCGCTACCGAAAAAATAATTCCCAAAAGCAACAGGCCGTTCGGCCAGACGCCGGAGAATTGGAGCTTGCGAATCTGCGTCTCGTCAGCCACCACGTCCGAGCGCGTTTCTCGCGGGTAACAAAAAAAATGATCGGCGATGAAATAGATCGTCAACAGCGTCCCGTTGACGAATAGCCAGCTTTTCCAAAGCGAAAGGGTCCACAGGAAATCGACTCCGTTGAGATACCCCAAAAACAGCGGCGGGTCGCCCAGCGGCAGCAGCAAACCCCCACAATTGCAGACCACGAAAATAAAAAACACCACCGTGTGCGCCACGTGCTTGCGTTCCGAATTGGTCTCCAACAGCGGACGAATGAGCAACATGGCCGCGCCGGTCGTGCCAATGAAACTGGCCAAGAGGCCGCCGCAGGCGATGAACGTGCTGTTGGTCAGAGCGTGGGCCGGCAGGTCGCCTTCGATACGTATGCCGCCGCTGATCGTGTAGAGACTAAACAGCAAAATGATGAATGGAATGTAATCTTTGACGACGACGTGCTCCAAAGTATGCGCCGCCAGTCCGAGACTTCCCTGGGGATGCAAGAATGCCACGTAGACGAGCGTTACCAGCGCCAAGTTGCCGGCCACGTACAATTTGTGCAGATTGTGCTCCCACCAGGAGGCCGTCTGCTCCAGGAGAGGCAAAACGGCAATCGCGCCCAACAAGAGCGTGAAGGGAATCACGGCCCAATAGTCGGCAACCGCCCCGACCGCCGCATGCTCGTCGCCATCGGCCAGCGGTCCCGCGGCCGTGGTCCAACCGGCAGCCGTCGCCAGCGCATATGCCAGCAGGATAACCCCGATCATCAAGATCACGGGTTTATGGACGTTCGATTTCCAGACGGCGGCTGGGCGCATGGCATGCCCTATAAGGTAACGCGGTCAGGTTCGCGCCGCTGCCGCCCGTGCCGGCGCAACTCTCGGGTGGCCCACAGAAGAACGCATCGGCAAAAGAAAATCAAGGCCGCCGACTTCTGCGGTGCGCCAGGTCGACTGGGGCCCACAACCGGCTGACGCCCGACCTGGGCATTTGTTACATTGGGGCCGTGTCGCCTCGCATCCGCCCCGAGCTATTTTTCCAGGATGTATTGTGGAGATTTGGTTACGCACCAATACCCGCGCGATGTTGTTGGGCGCCGTTCTGCCCTCGGCGGCCGGGCTCGTGGGCTTGATCCTGTTGGTGGGTCTGCCAGGTCATGAGTCCGCCGCCTGGATGCGCGGTCTGGGCGGCATCGTGCTAGTGGCGGCCGGTGCCCTTATTTTGGCCTTGCTCTGGCAACTGCGCCAGCCGCGATTGGCCTACGCCGAGGGTCATCTGTTGGTCTGGCTGCGCGGCGGGGCGCCGATTCGCGTGCCGGTGGAAGCGGTCGAATGTTTTTGGCTCTCCCAGGCGCCGAGTCTTTTGCCCGGCAAGCGTCACACGCATACGGAAACCTCGGCCGTGGTGATCCGCATCGCCGATCGCGCCACCGAATGGCGACACCAGGAGGTCAAGCCCCAGTTGGGCAAATGGTGCGAGGGCTACATCACGATTCGCGGCACGTGGTGCGAACCGCTGAGCATTCAACTCATCGACCGGCTCAATCAGCGCTTGGCCGAAGTCACCCGCGCGGCATCCCGCTGAAAGTCTCCCACCATGACAAAGCTGCTGATCAGCGTGCGCAACGCGGCCGAAGCCCAGATCGCGTGTGACGAGGGCGTGGATCTGATTGACATCAAAGAGCCATCGCGAGGCTCGCTCGGAGCGGCCGATATCGAGACGATCGACGCGGTAATCGCCCAGGTCGCTGGCCGGGCGCCTTTGAGTGCGGCCATGGGCGAACTCCTCGATGCTAGCTCGCTGCCGGCGTCACTGGCCGGACGGCTTCGCTATGCGAAATTCGGCCTGGCGGGCTGCGGACCAATACCTGACTGGACGACTCTCTGGCAACAGGCGATCGATCGATTGCCTCAGCCCATCACCCCGGTTGCCGTGGCCTACGCCGACTCTCAGGCGGCGTTGGCTCCAGACCCGTGGATCGTTCTCTCACAGGCCCGCGCTTTCGGTTGTGGCGCCGTGTTGCTCGATACGTTTTGCAAGACGCAAGGATCGCTTGTGGATTATCTTGCGCTCGGCGAGCTCCGTCGTTGGATCGCCGCGACAAAGCGCGCGGGCCTGTTGTGCGTCGTGGCCGGTGGGCTGAGGACCTCGGCGATCGACGGCGTGTTAGCCTTGGCGCCGGATTATATTGCCGTTCGCGGCGCCGCGTGCGCGGGCGACCGCACGGGCCGGCTCCAACCGCAACGGGTCCGTCGGCTCTCGGCACTGGTGCGACAAAGCGACCGGCGAAGTTTGGCCTCCGGACTGGCGTAACAGCCTGGCGCAGCGCGTTGCGCCAAGAAAATGCTTGACAAATCCTGCCGGTCGGGAATACTCAGTGCTTCAACTCGCGATGCAGGGAATCCGCGTTTGCGCGTGGCGGAGTATCGCGTTGTCTTGGCCTGCAAGACCATTACCGACCACATCGTGCGGGAAATGGCCCTGCTTGGAGCAAGGAGTTGCATAGTGCCAAACACCGTCTTGGAAGCGATTAAAATGGGGCTTTGGGACTTCGAGCCCAAAGATGTTGAAGTCGAAAACTTCGAAGCCTGCGGCGCGATGCCGGGCACCTCGGCCAAACTATTGATTCTGGCCGAGCGGGTCCGCCTGGGGTTGCCCCTGTGGCATCCGGCCGATCGGCAGGATGCCGAAGAAGTGTCGACCTGATGGCCCAGCCCGCGCCGCCTCAGGTGCACGCGCTCCGCGCCAGTCCCCCGCGCCCGGCCTGGCCAACCCAGGCCACTGCTTTTGGATCGAGTTCCCAAGGGGTCCGTTTCTGGATAGGATGATTGGCGGCGTTCATCCTGTTTTTCATCCGAACCCTCATGAGGGATTCCGCGATCATGCCCAGCCTCTCTCTCACGACTCCCCATGCGCTCGGACTGGAAGAAGCCACGACGCGCTTGAAGAATTTTTTCGAGAAGCTCAAAGAGCGTCACAAGGACCAGGTGAGCAACTTGGAAGAGCAGTGGCACGACAACCGCTTGGAATACGGATTTTCCACGTACGGGTTCAACATCAAGGGCGAATTGACCGTCGAACCCAACGAAGTGCGGGTCAACGGCACGCTCCCGTTCGCGGCCATGATGTTCAAGGGCAAGATCGAACAGTCGGTGCGCGAAGAACTTGAGAAGCTGCTGGCCTGATTTCAGCGCGCCGACTTGGCCGGCCCCGGTTTAGTTGGCCTCGAATTGTTTGACTCCGCCGGATATATCGAGACCGCGCGATCCTGGCGGCGAAACGAAAGGCCCGTGCCGGCCAGCACTGCCCGCAGGAGCTCATCGAGGCTGGCGTCTTTCACCTTGACCGTAATCAGTTGGTCGATGGAAATCCCAGCCGCGTCGATGGCCGGGCGATCCCAATGCAATTCCAGACGCAGCCGCTCGGCGAGTTGCTCGACCACGGAAGTCAACGCCGCGTTCTCCACCGACAGTTGATACACCTCTTTGCCGGCGGTGACGATCGTCCGCTGCGTCGGCGTTGCCCGCAGTTGGTGCTCGACCAGTTCGTGGTCTTCCAGCAGGCCCGTGAGCCGGATGGCGTTGCCCTCGACGACGACCCGAGCGCCGGGCACGGCCTTGGCCCAGCGTTTGGCAACCGCCTTGGCGTCACGGCCCGCCCGATAGGTGCGCGACAGCGCGACTTGCACCGGCGCCGGCACCAGTTCGACCTGGCGACCGTCTGGGGAGACGCGAAAAGTCAGTTCGAATTGCGCCGCCAATAAACTCAAGCGGTCAACCCACGTGAGTGGCGGAAGATCGGCGGCCGGCCATAAATCGTGCGGAATTTTTTCCGCTCCGACGATCTTCACCCCGGCTTCTTCGGCCAGCGCGTCCAAAAGTTGCCGAGGCTGGGCCAATTCGTCCCAATGCCACGAGCGCAGTTGCAAGAACTTTCGCGATTCGGCTGCTCTCAGCGGCCGGATCTCCTCCAACCGCAAGGCGGCCAACGTCCGTAATCGCCTGGCCATTTCCGTCGGGCCGAAATATGCGATCGGCCCCAGTTGGCAATAGCCCACGTCGAGATGCCGGGCGATTTTTTCCAGCCCGCTCGCGAGCGGCTCCTTGGAGAGCGCCAGTTCGATCGTCTGATCGGGATCGATGCGCCGATCGAGCACGATCGCCAGGTGCTGTGCCGTGCTGAGGCTCGCCAGCGCCCGCCTCAGTGGAGCATTGGTCCAGGAAACAGTCACCGGAACCGCAAGCTGTTCTTCGAGCGTGGCGCCGGTGACCCAACCGCCCGAGTCGGCTCCGGCGGCCGATGCGACCAAAACGCCCAGAAGTCCGGCCCCAAAAAAATTAGCGGCGCGCATGACGGACGAGCCTCGAAGCCCCGGCGACGCCCGAAAGGGTTTCGGCAGCGTCCTGCTTTATTTTCCGCGAAAACCTGCCGCCGGGGAAGCCAAATCATGACGGGTCGTAAAGCGGGGTTTGGTGAACGGGCTCCGGCTGATTAGACTGGGAGCAGTTTGGGGCTGCCATGCCGGAGAATGTCTGCAGAATATCAATGCCTGAAGCGGCTGGGGGAGAGTGTCGAACATGAGCAAACGCACCCGTACGCCGCTGTTGCACGCGATCTATCACCAATACCTTGTCGACCAGAACACGGAGGCGTTTGGCGCAAGCGTCACCCAGCGCTATGCAATCGGCACGCTGGAACGGCTGGTTTCGATCGGTGATCGCATGGCGCGCCGCGCCGCGGCGTTGGCCATCGGGCTGTTGGGCGATTATGGCTCGAACGCGGCGCTGGGCCGAGCGCTATTGGACCACGACCGGGGCGTGCGCATGCTGGCCGAAAACGGCATCCGTTATCTCTGGTGCCGGACCGGCACGGTCGCGCAACGGAAGCAATTGGAGGCCGTCGTCGCCTTGAACGCGGCGCGGCGTTTTGCCGAAGCGATCGATGTGGCCACCCCATTGCTCCAGCAGGCGCCCTGCCTGGCTGAGAGTTGGAACCAACGGGGCCTGGCCCTGTTCGGCATCGGGCGCTACGCCGAATCGATCAGCGATTGCAACCAGGCCCTGGAGATCAACCCCTATCACTTCGGCGCGGCCACGGGCATGGGGCAGAGCCATTTGCAGTTGAACAATCACACTTCGGCGCTCGAGTGCTTTCGCCGCGCGCTCAAGCTCAATCCCAACCTGGAAGGAGTCCGGGCCCACGTGCTCTACTTGCAGCGCACGCTCAAAAGCCAAGAATAGATTCGGCACTCCGCGGACCGACACCTGGCCCGGCGAAACGTCTCTCGCGCTGCAATGCGTTGCTACGCCCATGAATTCTGGCTCTTCACCCGTGCTCGTTCTCGGCGCCGGCATCAACGGTTGCGCCCTGGCGCGAGAGCTGGCCCTCAACGGGGTCTCGGTGTGGCTGGTCGACTCGGCCGACATCGCGTCCGGGGCGACCGCGTATTCCTCGCGTTTGATCCACGGCGGCCTGCGCTATCTGGAATACGGCGAATTCGACCTGGTCAAGGAATCGCTGGCCGAACGCACCCGGCTGCTGCAATTGGCGCCGCAATTCGTGCGACCGCTCAAGCTTTGGATTCCGGCGGCGAGCCGCTTGGGTGGATTGACAAGCGCGATCGGCAAATTCTTCTCTTGGCCCTGGTGGCCAGCGCCAGTGCCGAAGACTGGTCGCGGCGTGACGCTGATCCGCGCCGGCCTCGCGCTGTACGATGCCTATGCCCGCGACCCGCACCTGCCCAAGCACGCGTGCATGCCGGTTTCGGACGCCGGTGCACTGGCGGTGAACCCGAAAAAATACCACTGGCTGTGTTCGTACTACGATGCGCAGGTTGCGTTCCCCGAGCGGCTGGTCTTAGCGCTTTTGGAAGACGCGCGGCAAGTGTCGTTCCACGACGGCCTGGACTTTCGCGTCTTCACCTACCACCAGGCGACCTTGAGCGGCGACACGGTCGAAATATCGCCCTTGGCGCCCCACGCCGGGCAAACCGCGACGTGCCGCGTCAAACCGGCGGTGATTGTCAACGCGACCGGCGCTTGGGTCGACGAAACGCTCAGGCGGCTGCACGTCGAGTCGGTGCGACTCATGGGCGGAACCAAGGGCAGCCATCTCTTTACTTTCCACCCACGGCTGCGCGAGCGGCTCTCGGGGCAGGGGATCTATGCGGAGGCCCGCGATGGCCGGCCGATTTTCATCACTCCGCTGGCCCAGGCCGTGCTGATAGGCACCACCGACGAACCGTTCGAGGGTCCGCCGGAACGGGCCCTCGCGACCGACCGCGAGCTGGACTACTTGTTGGAAGCGGTGAACTCGATCCTGCCCGACGTGTCGCTGGAGCGATCCGACATTGCCTTTCACTATAGCGCCGTGCGGCCATTGGCGCACGTTAGTGCGACGAATCCGGCGGCCATCACGCGGCGGCATGCGGTGATCCGACACGACACCGCCAGCGTGCCCTTGTTCTCGCTGGTGGGAGGCAAATTGACCACCATGCGTTCCTTGGCCGAAATCACGGCCGCCGAAGTTCTTCAGCAGCTCGCCCGGCCAGTGACCGCCAACTCGCGCGCGCGGCTCGTTCCGGGGGCCGAGAACTATCCGGCTGAACAGGCCGCGGTGGCAGAGGTCTGGGATTCCATCGCTGGGCGGCTTGGGTACAAGTGCTCGACGATTGCCGCCGTATGGCAGCTTTGCGGAACGCGCAGCGAAGCGATCTTGGCCTCGTCGGATGATCGAGCATTGCTCGACGGAACCGATCTGCCGTGTTCGCTGGCTCGTTGGACGATCCAGCACGAATACGCCCGGACGCTGGCCGATCTGGTTGAACGTCGCTTGATGCTCCTATACCATCAGGATTTGACGAAAGCTTGTCTCGACCGATTGGCCGTTTTGCTGGCCGAAGCCGGACACTTGCCGCCTGAGCAACTCACGGCCGCCGTGGCCGACGAAATCGCGCGGTTGCAAGCTCGCTATGGGAAGCGCGTCGCGTAACGAAACGTCGAACATCCAGCGCCGACCGAGCGATTCCGGGGCCACGTTCACGACCCGCTAACGTTTTCAAAAAAAACCACGGCCCCATCGAACGGACGATCCATGTCGACGCAATACATCCTGGCGCTGGATCAAGGGACGACTTCCAGCCGGGCCATCGTTTTCGGCCATGACGGCCGCTCGATCGCGGTGGCTCAGCAGGAATTCGAGCAAATCCTGCCCGCTCCCGGACGCGTGGAGCACGACCCGGAAGCGATCTGGTCGTCGCAGCTTGCCGTGGCCCGCGAGGCATTGGGCCGGGCCCAGGTTTCGGCCGCGCAGATTGCCGCCATCGGCGTCACCAACCAGCGCGAGACCACGATCCTTTGGGATCGCGCCACCGGAAGGCCTGTTTCGAACGCCATCGTGTGGCAGAGCCGCGTCAGCGCCGGCATCTGCGACCGCCTGAAAGCCGACGGCCTCGAAGGCGTGTTTCGCGACAAAACCGGTCTGGTCGTCGATGCCTATTTCTCCGGCACGAAGATCAAACATCTGCTGGACACCATAAGCGGCTTGCGGCGGCGGGCCGAGGCCGGCGAGATCCTCTTCGGCACGGTCGACAGTTGGCTCATCTGGCGGCTCACCGGCGGGGCCCGGCACGTGACCGACTATAGCAACGCTAGTCGTACCCTGATTTTCAACATTCACACGCTCGATTGGGACGACGAGCTCTTGCGAATTCTTGAGATTCCCCGCGCGATGCTGCCCGAGGTCCGACCCTCGAGCGAGATTCTCGGCCAAACCGCGGCCGAATGGTTCGGCGGGCCGATCCCCATCGCGGGCTGCGCGGGGGATCAGCAGGCGGCGACCTTCGGCCAGGCGTGCTTTGAACCCGGCAGCGCGAAAAACACGTATGGCACCGGCTGCTTTCAGCTGCTCAACCCGGGTCACGAAGCGGTCGCCTCGCAGAATAAACTTCTGACCACGATCGGCTGGGGGTTGGGCGGAAAAATCACGTATTGCCTGGAAGGATCCGTGTTCATCGGCGGGGCGGTCGTGCAATGGCTGCGCGATGGTCTGGGCATTATCAAGCAATCGGTTGACGTCGAATCGTTGGCCAACAGCGTGGCCGACACCGGGGGCGTCTATCTGGTGCCGGCGTTCGTCGGCCTGGGCGCGCCCTATTGGGATGCCTATGCCCGCGGCACGATCGTGGGGATCACCCGCGGCACCACCGCGGCCCACATTGCGCTGGCGGCCGTCGAGTCGATGGCCTTTCAGTCGCGCGATCTGCTGGAGGCGATGCAACGCGACTCCGGCGTGCGCTTGAAAGTGTTGAAAGTCGATGGCGGCGCGAGCGTGAACAACCGGTTGATGCAATTCCAGGCCGATCTGCTGGGCACGGTCGTGCGCCGGCCCCAGGTTTCAGAAACCACGGCTCTCGGTGCCGCGTATCTGGCCGGCCTGGCGGTGGGCTATTGGCAGAACGAGGCCGAGATCTCTCGCAATTGGGTACTCGACCAGGAATTCCCACCCGAAATGCCCACCGACGAACGTCAAACGCGCTACGCCCGTTGGAGCCAAGCCGTGCAGCGGTCCCTCGATTGGGAAACGCACTAGCGCTGCGAACGTTTTTTCCAGGAGCCCCAGCCGGGCCGCTCATCGGCCGCGCACAACAACCGCTTCCGTCGCAAAGCGCTCGACTAGCGCATCGCCTGGATGACTTCGGCTGAGTAGCGCTTTTCGTTTTGCACGAATCGTTTCAGCGAAGCTTCGTCGGCAAAGAGGTAGACGCGACTATCGCCGCCGAAAACTCCAAACTCACGCCGGCCGGGCACGGCCATCTGCTGATCCAACGCCAGCACCGGATCGTTGCCCGACAGCACCGGACTGTAGCGATCCGGATTGGCCAGGAACTTTTCCTTTTCCTGGGGACCGACGAAGAGATAGGTGCGTCCGCGGTGCACGGCGCCCCAGGCCTTATCGCCCGGCGACCACTGTTTCCGCTCCACCAGCGTCACGGGACAATTGCCGTCAAGTCCCAGCGGCGGACATCCCGGCGGAAGCTGCAGTTGCGGCGGATAGGAAGCTTGCGCGTTGTAGTTTGGCGGAGAACCCACAGCGGGTCCATTCGGCGAAACCGCGGCGGCCGCGGGCCCTGCCGGCGGTTGAGGGTTGAACTGATTGGCAACCGCAATCGGCGGAGCGCCACTGGCTGGCACATTGGCCGGCGGCGCTGTGTAGGTATTGGCCGGCGCCGTGTAGGTAACATTGGCCGGCGGCGCCGTGTAAGCGTTGGCTGGCGGCGCTGTATACGCGTTGGCTGGCGGCGCTGCGTAGGCATTGGCCGGCGGAGCCGTGTAGGCAATCGCGGGCGTCGCGCTGTTTTGCGACGGCGGCGCGATGTTTTGGGGCGGCATTCCGGGATGTTGCCGGAAGTAGTCCGCATAACGCTCGTTCGCGTAGGCCGCTTGAGGCGGCGGGCCGGGCTGATTCGTGGTGTCGGCACGCGCCGACGGTGGCGCGGCGCCAGGCGTCATCGCCATATTGGCCGGCGCATTCGCGGCGGTCGCCGGCGGGGGCTGGACATATGCAGTCGCGACTTGAGCCCCAGGGGCACCCGGGGGTTGTTGCATCGACCTGCGCACCAATTCACGATGGCCGGCGGCCGCCTGGTTCATTTGCGTAACGTATTGGCTGGCCGTCGGCGGGCTCTGGAATTGCGATACGAGTCGACCGTTGGGCAACACGATCACGTCGCTTGGCAAGCTCGACACGCCATAGAGTCGCGCCGTGGCGGGCGTCTCGTCGACGTTGAGTTTGACCAGCACGAAGTTGGCTTCCAGCGCCCGAGCCGTCTCGGGATGCGAGAACACGTCTTTGTCGAGTCGCGCGCAGGGTTTGCACCAAGGGGCCCAAAAATGGATCAGCACCAGGCGGTTCGTCTGAGCGGCAATTTGCTGAGCCGTTTCCAAACTCGGCTGCCACGGCATCTGGTCCTGGGCAGCGGCTACCGACAGTGTGGCCGCCAACGCGATGAATGCGGTTGTTAACCGGCGAAGAGCCCGCATGGGATTTGACCCCCGGAAAGCAAGAAGATGAAGTGATCTTTCGGCCAATATCGGCCGGCGAGACCGTCCCAGTTGCAGAATTCTTGACGGTTGAACCAATTTTAACGAACAGCGGCCCTGAGGGACTGTAAGCGGAGTCGTCAACTTCCAGTTTGCGGTGGGCGGGGAAAGAGAATAGGAAAGAGTGGGTCCTTGAGGGCTGGACCGTGCAAAAGTTAAAGTTTTGTGATGGAACAGCCGGAAAAAACGGCAGAGTCGGCGACCAATCTGGAAAAAAACTTCCCGCGCCTCCCCGATATTGTCCAGGAATCGCTTGACATCAGCCGAGACATGGTTAAAATGGCCGTAGTTTTAAGTTCTGCCAAGCAGGCAGGCGCCGTGGCCCTTGAAATGAGATCTGTGGGCCTCCCCCCAAGAAATGGTTTTGTGTTGGGGGATGTGTAGACGCTTCTTGACCTGAATTCCTGCTTCTTAGTGCCGGATTGGTCGCTCCCTGGGTGGTCGCGCCTGAGACGTCCGGCGGCTTAGCGGGAAAGGCTTCCACTCTGGTGGCGGCTTCCACTTCGGTGGCGGCTTCTGTGTGGCGGCGACGGACCAAGGACGTTTTCTGGGCGTGCTGCTTGTAGGCGGCCTGCTGTGCGTTTTTCACGATTTTCGTCTCGGACGGAAATTGACTTCTAGTAAGGGCCTTCGGCATCGAAGCTGAACAGCCACTCTATCGATTCGGATCGTTCTCCGCGCGCTCGGGCGTTCTGCGCTCGCGGTGTTT
>JBGQKM010000064.1:0-22085 GCA_041499515.1 Planctomycetia bacterium
CAGCGCGACGCGCTGGTCGACACGGCCGACAACCAGCGAGCACTGGCCAAATGGTGTCGCAAAAATAAGCTAACCGACGAAGCCCGCATCCACTGGGCTAAGGTGCTTGAGTTCGACGCCAACGACGCAGAAGCGTTAAGCGCCCTGGGCCTGCAACTCTACAACGGCCGCCTGCTGACGCGCGAACAGATCGAGCAAGAAAAACACAAAGCGGGCGAGCAGTTGCAAGCCACCCGCCACTGGCAGCCGCAAATTGCCAAATGGCGGACCGCCATCATGCAAGGCAACGCGAAAGATCGCGACGCGGCCTTGGAAGGGCTGCGCGAGCTTACGGATCCCGAAGCGATCCCCGCGCTGGAGTCGGTTTTGGCCAGCCCGAACGACAGCAAGAAAACCAACGATTTGAAACTGCTGTTGATTGACACGGTCGGCCGGATGCCGGTTCCGGAAGCCACGCAGGTGCTGTTGCGGCTGGCCATCCTGCCCGAATCGCCAGACGTGCGAGCCCGCGCGGCCGACGAGTTGAAAAAGCGGCCGATGCACGCCTACGTGCCGCAATTGATCGCGGCGCTGCCCGGCTCGCTCAAAACGCGCTTTAACGTGTATGTTCTGCCCAATGGCATGGTCTCGCACGAGCACGAAATCTTCATCGAGGGCCGCAAGGCCGACTACTCGATGACCTATGAGTCGGTCATGAATCCGGCCGATGCGTTTACTTCCTGGGTAATGACTCCCCGAGCGTTGAACCGCGAGTTAGTAAGGTCCGCGGCCATCGAATCGCGGGCGCGCATGACCCGGGAACAAACCGAATGGCTGCGTGGGCGGATTCAGTTCGTGCTGGAGCGCACGACGGGCTTTGCCAATGCCGATGATCCGCAACTGTGGGAGAAACAATACAACGATTACAACGGCTGGTATACGCCGTCACCGGAGAAACCCACGTACAGCTATGCCAACAAGTACGTCGAAGCGTATTTCACGGCGCCAACGCAAACCAACACGACTCGCACTTACTCGAATCCGACGCCGGTTGTCATGCACCCTGACTTCCCGGGTGGACACTCTGTTTGTTTTCCTGCCGGCACGCCGATCTTGACGGACCTCGGCACGCTGCCCATCGAGCAAATCAAAGTGGGCGATCACGTGCTGGCGCAAGACGTCGAAACGGGCGAACTGACCTATAAGCCCGTCCAGACCACGACGTTGCGGCCCGCGATCGGGCTGTTGAAAATCACCGCCGGCCCGGACGTTATTTTGGCGACACCCGGGCATCCGTTGTGGGTGGCCGGCGAAGGCTGGCGGGTGGCGAAATACCTTAAGACGGGCGACCGCATGCACGGTTTAAAAGGCGCCGTCACGATCGACGCCATTGAAAAAACCGCGCCCAAGGAAGTCTACAACCTGGTCGTGAGCGACTTTCACGATTACTTCGTCGGGTCCGCGCAACTGTTGGTCCACGACAATTCACCCATGGGGGAAAACACGGCACGCGTTCCCGGCCTGGCGCGGGAAGAATCGCCGGCCAAGTGAATGGGCGGGAGCCATTGATGGCCACAAGAGTCAAGAGTTGCGTCGTCTGCGTGCTGGCAGCCGCTTCAGTAACCTGGGGCGTGCTGGCGCATCCCGTCATGCTACGTGGTTCGGAATGGAGCGCCGATCTTGCCAGGCTGTTCGATCTGGGTGCCAAGAGCACGCCCCCGGCCGTGACGGCGGCCCGCACGCAATACGAAAAGCTCAAGCGCGACAAACCCAAAGACGCGCGCATCGACTATGCCTATGCCTTGGTGCTGGCCGGCCAGCATCGCTACCGCGACGCGCTGCCGTTGGTTTCGCGGTATCTCGAACGGGCCCCGGCGGATTCCGACGCTGTGCGCGTGCGGATCTGGCTGCAGATTCAAGACCGACGCTACCCCGACATGATGACCGATGCGGTGGCCTTGAGCGAACGCTTTGCGAAGAATCCCGCGGGCGAGACGGACGATTCGCTGCAGGACACGGCCCACTTCTTAGGCGCCGTGTTCGGATATCTGGAGCTGGCGCGGCCCGGTTCGATCGATCGGGAGCTCAAATCCAAATCCAAGAACCAAATCCTGGCTCGTCTGGGTGACCGGTACACGCCGATGTTCGACGAAGGGCGCAACGCGGTGGCCGATCAGCTCGGACAAATGCAAGCCGAACGCGACGCGAAACAGCAGCAGGTCGCCGCGGCCGCCGAAAAACGACAACAACAGGACAAAGCCGCCTTGCAAGAGGATAAAAGTAAAATTGCCGAGCGAGAAGAAAAAATAGAGTCGAGCACGGAACAATTGCGAGACGCTCAGCACTCACTGAGCGTGATCCAACAACAGCTCGCGTCTCTGGGCCAGGATCGCACGCAACTCGCTGCCCGAATCATTACGATACAAGCACAACTTGCCTCGCTAAACATCGTCACGACCAGAACGATCGACGCGAGGCTACCTCAAAACACGGGGCCTACCGTCGCAAGCGACGTTGTCAACATCAGTGCGTCGCCTGAGGATTTCGCGCGAGCAGAAGCTTTGGCGAGATCTCTCGCCGTTCTCAACAAACAAGCCTTCGACATGGACCGAAAAATCCTCGGCCTGCGCACCCGCGCGGCACAATTGAATTCCACGGGGGAGCAGGAAATCGAAACCATCGCGCAAAGCGATGCCGATGCCCGCAAGGCGGGAAAACGCGCCAAGGCGTTCGAGAAAAAAATCCGCCGCGAGGAGGCCTCGTTCAGACCCCGCGGCGCCGTGCTAACCGCCAAGATGACCTCGCTGGCCACCTACGCTCCATTTCCCTACGAGCAAGAGAAAGAGCGCGTCCTCGGCTGGTTCTCCAAATAGCTCGGCCAGCGAGCCACTTCACCACGGCCGAAATTTACGAAAAAGTCAGCTTGGCGCCGGGCTCGGGAATTCGATTGACGAGTAGCTCGATTTAGGGGCACAATGACCTTCCGGGGCACCGGAACATTCGGGGAGCATGCGGCCATGCGATCTCATCGAGTTTGCCGTGGTTGTGTCGTCTTTTGCGCCACCGGGTTTTTAACCATCGGCATCGCGCGTGCCGAAATCAAAGTGCCCAACTCCAACGCCTCGCCGCGCGAGTTGGTGCAGGCGGCGCTACGTTCCGAGCTCGACGGCCCGACGGACGCGCGCCAAGCGCTGTTGGACGCGGCGCTGGAGCTTGATCCCAACTATGCTCCGGCCCGCTGGCAGTCGGGCTTCGTCCGCTGGAACAACCAATGGCTGCCAATCGACGACGTGCCAGGGCGCAGTCAGGACGATCCGCAACGGGCCGCCTATCGCAAACAGCGCGACGCGCTGGTCGACACGGCCGACAACCAGCGAGCACTGGCCAAATGGTGTCGCAAGAACAAATTGAACGATGAAGCCCGCATCCACTGGGCCAAGGTGCTGGAATTCGACGCCAACGACGCAGAAGCCTTAAGTGCCCTGGGCCTGCAACTCTACAACGGCCGCCTGCTGACGCGCGAACAGATCGAGCAGGCCAAACACAAAGCGGGCGAGCAGTTGCAAGCCACCCGCCACTGGCAGCCGCAAATCGCCAAATGGCGGACTGCGATCACGCAAGGCAACGCGAAAGAGCGTGACGCGGCCTTGGCAAAGCTGCGCGAGCTCAAGGATCCCGAAGCGATCCCCGCGCTGGAGTCGACCTTGGCCAGTCCGAACGACAGTAGGAAGACCAATGATTTGAACCTGCTGTTGATCGAAACGGTCAGCCGGATGCCAGTTCCCGAGGCCACGCAGGTGTTGCTGCGGCTGGCCATCCTGCCCGAATCGCAGGACGTGCGGGCCCGCGCGGCCGACGAGTTGAAGAAGCGGCCGATGCACGCCTACGTGCCGCAACTGATCGCGGCGCTGCCCGGCTCGCTCAAAACGCGCTTTAACGTGTATGTTCTGCCGAACGGCATGGTCTCGCACGAGCACGAGATCTTCATCGAGGGTCGCAAGGCCGACTACTCGATGACGTATGAGTCGGTCATGAATCCGACGGATGCATTTACGTCCTGGGTGATGACTCCCCAAGCGTTGAATCGCGAGTTAGTAAGGTCCGCGGCGATCGAATCTCGGGCGCGTGTTACGCGGGAACGGACCGAATGGCTGCGTGGGCGGATTAAGTTCGTGCTGGAGCGCACGACCGGCTTTGCCAATGCCGATGACCCGCAACTGTGGGAGAAACAGTACAACGACTACAACGGTTGGTATACGCCGTCACAGGAGAAACCCACGTATAGCTATGCCAACCAGAGCGTCGAAGCCTATTTCACAGCGCCGACGAGCACCGAAACTACTCGCACGACCACGAATAATCCTCCACCTGCGCCACTTACTCTTCCTGTTCCTCTTCCTGTTCCTCCGACTGTTCCTCGACCTCTTATTTCTCCTGGTTTTCTTCTTGTTGGACACAACTATTGTTTTCCTGCCGGCACGCAGATCATGACGGACCTCGGCTCGCTGCCCATCGAGCAAATCAAAGTGGGTGATCACGTGCTGGCGCAAGACGTCGAGACGGGCGAGGTGGCCTATAAGCCCGTCCAGACGACGACGCTCCGGCCAGCGATCGGGCTGTTGAAAATCACCGCCGGCCCGGAAGTGATCGTGTCGACCCCGGGGCATCCGATGTGGGTGGCCGGCGAAGGCTGGCGGGTGGCGAAATACCTTAAGACGGGCGACCGCATGCACGGTTTAAAAGGCGCCGTCACGATCGACGCCATCGAGCCAGCCGCGCCCAAGGAAGTCTACAACCTGGTCGTGAGTGACTTTCACGATTACTTCGTCGGCCCCGCGCAAGTGTTAGTCCACGACAATTCACCCATGGTGGAAAACACGGCGCGTGTTCCCGGCCTGACGCGGGAACAATAGCCGGCGATGCCCATGGGCCAGAGCCGTTGATCGGCACGAGATTTCAGCGCTGTATTTTCTGTGTCCTCGCTTGGTTCGCCAAGTAGCCCGGGCCGGCGAACCACTTCATCGCCTCGGCGAGCCCTCCGTCGACCAACGTGCCGCGGCGCTTCACTTGACACACCCCGCGGGTCCGGCGTCATAATGGGCTCGGCCATCCGGCCCACGGGCGATTTTCGCCCCGCTTGAACTCGCCGCCGCCCTCACGCACGGCGCCACCTTTTTTGTGGAGATTACGTCGCTATGACCATCGGCGAACGCTGGAGAGTTTACCCGCTCTTGTTTCTGACACTGGGCATCGCGGTCAAAGACAAGCTGATCAAGGTGGTCAGCACCGACAATGTGGTCTGCAAGGCGGTCAACTCTGACAAGGTGATTTGCAACCTGCTGGTCGTGACCGACCCCCAGGGGCACGAACAGGCGTTGATCAGCTCGAACCCGGCCGGCGGCTTTTTGCGATTGCACGGCAACGGCAACAATCCGCTGATCTGGCTCGGTCATAACGAAAAACTCAACGGGCTGATTTTTGCCGACGCCACGGGCAAACTGATCAACCCCATAATCGCCGTGCCGACGCCGCCCCAGGGCGAAGTGCCAGGAATATCGCCGCCCGGCGACAAACGGCCCCCGGACGAGACACCCACGGACGCACCGGTCGAACCGGCCGCCGATGCCGTGCCCGAAGAAAAATGACCCCCCCAAGGCCCTAGGGGGTCGCGTTGGCGGCCTCGGTCACCGCCGGCCTGGGCGGCGCGTCGGACGGGGTCCAGTTCCGCGCTCCGAAACGGCGCGTCCGGTACAATTCCAAGGCGTGGGCGGCGTGATAGAGGGCGCCGCACTCGAGATCGAATTTCTCGGTCTTTTCGAAACAGCCCACCAGGTGAACCGCGGCCCGCGCCACCCACGGCTCACGGATCTCCTGGTCGTCCAGCGCGACCATCAAAAACTCCAGCCCATGCCCCGTGGTGCTGATCCGCGTATCGATCTCGGCCGAGGTGGCCGGCCGCGCGAAGTACATGGTCGACAAACTTCCGTCGGGCTGCTGAAACTGCCGGGCCGCCGAGATCGCGTCTCGAATTTTCTTGTGGGCCCGCTCCCACGCGCCGTCGGCGCGCTCGCTGAGCGTGCCGCCGTTGGCCAGATAACGATTCAGCGCCACGGCCAATCCATACATGCGATGCGTTCCGCCGCACGCGCTGTCGCCCAAGTCTTGTCCGGCTTCCATGCCCACGATCCGCTGGATGTTCCACTGGGAACCGTCTTTCGCGGTCCACTCGGCGTCCAGCGGCAAGTAGGTGCTAAACGCCATCAGCGTCCAGGTTGCTTCCATGCCGTCGTACACGTCCCACTGGGCCTGCGTGATCAAATCCTGAATCTTATAGGTCTGGCCCGCCACGACGATCGGCTCCTGCGGCGAGAGTCCGCTTTGCGACAGATAGCCCAGCCATTGGTCCGGGTGACCTTGGCCGGTCTTCGATCCCGGTTCGAGCAGAGCTTCGACTCCGTGATCGCCTTTGCGCATCGTCCAGCCGCGCAGTTGGCCGCCGCGCAGCAGATAATCCAGCGCCGAAACCAGATTCCCGTCGTGATAAATCTGAAAATCGCGCCCGAAAACCAGCGCGCCGTGCACGATCTGCCACGCAGCCTGGTCTTTGGTGTTCAGGTGCCGGTTGGCGTAGGTGAAGTCGAGCGCCTTGTCCAGCCGGTCGCGCAGTTGTTCATCGCTGGGCAATGCCTGCAGCGCGGTTTTCGCTGCCGGCTTGTTGCAGCCCGACATCAGCGTCGCGAGTCCGCACGCCAGGAGTGCCGCAAGCCAAAATCCGCAATGCTTCAAATGGCCCCTATCCATTCAATCCTCCTAGTGGCCGCCGGCGTCTCGCAAGCATCCCCCGATCGGAGATAGTTTGCAGGCCATGCGGCTGGTGCGGGCCAGATGCGAATCGCGATCCGTCCGAAAACGTAGTTCATGTTTTACGCTTTTGGCGCTTCGGCCGCAACGGTCTGGATAAAAAATGGTCTCTGCGAGGACTAAGGCAACTTTCACGATCGCGCCGCTTGGGAGAAAACGAGATGCGAGTCGGGGCCGTCGACCGCACGGTCAGCCGTGTTATCGCGACCATTGATCCGCAAGACACGATCGACCATGGCGCCGAAGGCCCATTCGGTCACGGCGAACCCACGATTCACGACTGCGATCCCGGCGAACTGCCGGCCGTGGTGCGAATCTGGGTTGAGTTTCTGACAAGACGAGCGGCCGGCCACTTGCCGCGCGGCCGCGTGAGGGCCCAAATTCGGCGGTTGCGTAAACTCCTCGGGCGCTCGAAGATACGTGCGTCGTCGAGGCACGACCCCCAGTCTGGCGGAACCGCCGGCAGAACCGGTCTGCGGACTTTTTCGTAAAGCATTATGTTATAATCGCTTCGCGGCCCGCCGCCGCATGCAGACACTTCGAGTTTTTTCCGGCGCGCGCCGACCAGCCGTCAGTTAAGGAGTGAACCATGTTGGGTGGACCGATGTTTTGGGATTGGCATTATTTGCTGTGGGTTTCTCCGGCGCTGCTGTTGGCCATGTGGGCCCAGATGCGCGTCAAGATGACGTATGCCGAGGCCCAACAGATTCCGGCCCCGTTGAGCGGCGCCGCCGCCGCGCGCCATATCCTCGACTCGGCCGGGCTGCAAAACGTCGAAATCGAACAGATCCCCGGCCAGTTGACCGACCATTACGACTCGCAAGCCAAGGTGCTGCGCCTCAGCAGTGAAGTCTATGAAGGCCGCTCCCTGGCCGCCGTGGGCATTGCCGCCCACGAGTCGGGCCACGCGCTGCAAGACGCCCGCGCGTATGCGCCGCTGATCATCCGCAACGCCGCGGTGCCGGCGGCCAGCTTCGGCAGCGGCATCGGCATCTGGATGATCGTGCTGGGATTCATCTTTCGATTCTCCTATCTAGCCTGGGCCGGCGTAGGATTGTTCGCCTGCGTGGTGTTCTTCCAATTGGTGAACCTGCCGGTCGAGTTCAACGCCAGCTCGCGGGCCAAAGCCCAGTTGGTGCAGTTGGGCATCATCAACACCGAAGAGTTGACCTACGTCAACCGCGTGCTCAACGCGGCCGCCTGGACCTATGTGGCCGCCACGCTGCAGTCGGTCCTGATCCTGCTCTACTACGTCTCGCGCTTGAGTGGCCAGAGCCGGAACTAAGGCGCGGTCCGTGCTGGTAATCGAGGCACCCTCACCCCGGCCCTCTCCCAGAGGGAGAGGGAGAAGAACGAGTGATCTCGCTCTGGCCTTCCAGCACGCGCACCTACTTTCGCGCTCGCGGATGCTTGAGCGAAACCCAGGTGCCGTCCTTGGCGCTGCTCTCGACGCATTGTTGGATGAAGTACATCCCCTCGACGCCGTCGTTGATGTTCGGGTAGACCGTGTTGACCGCGTCGAATTTCTGGCCCATGGCCCGCAGCGCCATGTTGTCGTACGCCGCGCGATAGATATTGGCAAAAGCCTCGAAGAACGCCTCGGGATGCCCGCTGGGCAGCCGGCAAGCCGCCTTGCCTAGCTCGTTCATGTAGGGGGCGTTGGGGTCGCGGGTGTAGACGGCGTGGGGCTGGCCGTTGCGGCGCACGGTCATGTGGTTGGGCTCTTCCTGCCGCCATTGCAGGGCCCCGCGGGTGCCGTCGATTTCGATGAACAGATCGTTTTCGCGGCCGTGGCTGATTTGCGAAGCCGTCAGGCTGCCCAATGCCCCATTTTCGAAACGAATCACGGCCTGGCCATAGTCGTCGAGCTTGCGGCCGGACTCGAAAATCTTCAGGTTGCAACTCACCGTCTCGCTCTTCAGCCCGGTCATGTAGCGGGCCAGGTTATAGGCGTGGGTGCCGATGTCGCCAAAGCATCCGGCGGCGCCGCTCTTGGACGGATCGGTGCGCCAGGCGGCCTGTTTCTGGTTTTCGCTTTCCAGCCGGGTCCGCAGCCAACCTTGCATATAGCAGACGCGCACGGCGTTGATTTCGCCCAGCTCGCCTGACAGGATCATCTGCCGCGCTTGGCGCACCAGCGGATATCCGGTGTAGTTGTGCGTGACGGCAAACACGGCTCCCGACTCGTCGACGATCGAGGCCAGTTGTTCGGCCTGCTTGAGGTCGAACGTCAGCGGCTTGTCGCAGACCACGTTGAATCCGGCCTCCAGCGCCGCTTTGGCGATTTCGAAATGCGTGTGGTTGGGCGTGGCCACCGTGACGAAGTCGATCCGCTGGTCGGCCGGCAGTTTCCGTTCGGCGGCCAGCAGTTCGGCATACGATCCGTAGGCCCGTTGCGGGGGAATATCGTAATCGGGGGCCGAAGCCTTGGCCCTTTGGGGGTCAGACGACAAAGCGCCGGCGACCAGGGCTGCGCGGTTGTCGAGCACGGCCGCCGTGCAATGCACCCGGCCGATGAACGCGCCTTGCCCCCCGCCGATCAGCGCCATCCGCAGTTTTCGATTCAACGCGCCATTGGTGGACATCGGTCGCTCCTAGATTGCTTGATTCCTGCCCCCGCATCCGCCCGCCAGGCCGCCTCCTTTTTAGCAAATGCCAACCGCATCGCCAGCCGTGCCGCGAAAAAAGAGCGCGGCGGGACGAGTTTCCGCGATGCTTACGGAGTCGACACGACTCGGCGTTTGATTCTTGCTGTCGCGTCGAATGGCATACCTGCCGCTGGGAGCCGTGGCGCGAGCTCGGCGGACGTCAGGACGCGGGTCGAGCGGCCAAGCCCTTTTTTTGGGAGCTTTAACCGAACGTTGTGGATGGGGTGAGTTGAAAGAGGCGGCGTACTTGGGTTGAACTTGGTTGTTCTAAGGCCATTTTCCCCAGAGGTGCGCCACGATGCATGAAGCTATCCGAGAGCGGCTTGTTCCCTGGCTGTACATCACGGACGTCAGCAGCAGGGGCGGTAGCGAACCGACCCGATCCTGATTCAAGATTTTAGACAGCAAAGAAGGTCAGCGCGAAGCCGGCCGCCTTGATAGCATCGTTCCGCTGTGCCGGCCGTGGAACTGCTGTTATAAAGTCGGATGGAGTCTCTGGAGGAGCGAAATTGGCTGGAAAACGCAAAAAGTCTGGGCGAGCATTTGAGGAAGCTGTTTGGGCATTCGCGAGGGCGATCAATCCAGACGCGACAGTGCGTTTCGATCATTACGTGCCGGACCGCGAGACGGGGACGGCACGCCAATGTGACGTTTGGATTGAAACGCTTATTGGGGGGCACTGGCCGCTAAAAATTAACGTGAGCTGCAAGGATTACCAACGCAAGCTCGACGTAGGCCACATCGACACATTCATCCGAGAGACCGAAGCCCGCGGTGCGACGATGGGCGTACTCTATAGCAGGAACGGCCTCACACGTCCTGCACTCCAGAAGGCCAAAAAGAATGACGTTTGTTGCTGTCGCCTTTACGACAATCAGCCCGCCGACATCCCTCATGTGATCTGGTGGGACTGTTACGCGTGCCAAGTGCATATGCGTCTGGAGTACTCTGGGACTGCCGATTCGGAGCTGACGTGGAATGACGTATTTGAGCATGCCGTCGATGGGAAAACGTTTATTGAGCACATCGACCAGACGTTTCGCGATGCCGAGCGGCGATTCATCGACGAGGCAACCAAGGTCGGGAGCACTGCCCAGGATTTTTGCGTCGGGGGAAGTATCCCGGGCTGTGCCGATGAGGCTCAATTCAAACTCTTCGGACTTTGGCAATTCTATAAAGACCGACGAGAAGCTCACTATCTCGACGGATCGTATTGCGAAACCTCAGGGCAATTCGCGGGCTCAATTGCGACTCCTGCGGTTGACATGCATTCCTCGCATTTCGGTGAAGCTTGGGAAAAAGTTGACCGATCGCACGTCCCACCTGTGAGGATGATGATCGTTAAGTATGGATCGCACGTTGAAAAGTCACTCCGCCAACAACTCGGTCCTCGAAGACTGAAGGAACCGCTTTCACTCCCTGCCGGATAGGAATCGTTTGCCACGGGCGTGTTACCGGGAGGAAAACGGGGCGATGGACGTCGATCCCGAAACCAAAGCGCTGCGCGTTACCTTCGACATGCCGATGGAAGGCGGAATGTCCTGGACCGGCGGTGGGCCGCATTTTCCCAGCGGCCCGGACGGCAAGAAAGCAAGCTGGTCGAAGGACGCCAAGACCTGCACGCTCCCGGTTGTGCTCGAATCGGGGCACGACTATGAACTCGGGCTCAACAGCCTGAGTCACATCAACTTCCAGAGCAAGTGGGGCGTGCCGCTGGCACCGGTCGTCTACCGATTCGGCACCCGCGGTGCAAAGAAATGATCGGCACGGAAAAAGGGGTCGGGAGTCTTTTTCGTAAAAGACTCCCGACCCCTTTTTCACAAAAGCGATTTCGTCGTTGCTATCCTTCCTCATGGCGATCGATGTCGTCGATCCGGTACCTGGCCATAATTCAGGCCTTAACGAGCCGCCGAAGCACGGCCGGCAACTTCCACTGGCATCAATGCCGACAACGCGGTACGATCCAAGGGTCGGGCACGGCGACGCATCAAAACACTTGCAGGGCGGGCCAGCAAACGGGACCTTGACCATGGGGAACTCCAGAATGGCCTGGTGCGGGCTGGGCCTTGCTGCCGGGTTGATCGTGGGATTGAACGCGGCCGGCCTTTGGCCCCAGGTGCCGCTGCACGCCGTGGCCACGCACGGACAAGACAACTTTGCCATCTGCACCGGCCCGATGGACGAGGACGTCGAGGCGATTTTCGTGCTCGACTCGGTGACCGGCGACCTCAAGGCGGCCGTGCTCAACGTGCAGACGCGCCGCTTCAACACGCTTTTCGAGTACAATGTCGTCCACGACTTGCCGACCGGCAACGCCAAGAATCCGCAATACCGCATGGTCAGCGGCGTCACCAACATTCGCGGGGCCGTGGCGGCCGGCCAATTGGGAAAAGCCGTGATCTACGTGGCCGAAGTCACTAGCGGACAAATGGTAGCCTACGGCGTGCCGTGGGTGCCCGGCCGCGCCAGTTCGCCGATTCAGATCAAAGCCACGATGGTCCTCCTGGACCGCTGGCAATATCGCACCACCGCCATCCGCAACCCTTAACCGAGCCGACATAGATCTCACCGTGAACATTCTCGTCAACGGCGCCCAACACGACGTGCCCGAGCGAACCACGATCGCCGCGCTACTTGCACAACTCGAATTGACCGCCCGCCACGTGGCCGTCGAAGTCAATCTCGAGCTCGTGCCACGCGCGCGCCACGGCGAACACGAATTGCGCGAGGCAGACCGCCTGGAAGTTGTCACTTTAGTAGGAGGGGGTTGAATTGATGGCCGCCGGCACGCATGCTTCGCAAACTCGATCGGACGACCGCTTGCAGATCGGCGCCCACACGCTGGCCAGCCGGCTGATCGTCGGCACCGGGAAATACGCCAGCTACGAGTTGATGGGCGAGGCGCTGGCCCTCTCGGGCACCGATTGCATCACGGTGGCCGTGCGCCGCGAGCGGCTGATCGACGCCCGCGGACAAAACATCCTGGACTTCATCGACACCAGTCGCTACACGCTGTTGCCCAACACGGCCGGCTGCTTTTCGGCCGAAGACGCGGTGCGCGTGGCGCGGCTGGGACGCGAAATCCTGCTGAGCTTGGAAAATCCCGGCGCCGATTGGGTGAAACTCGAAGTTTTGGCCGACACCAAAACCCTGCTGCCCGACCCGGTCGCCACGTTGGCGGCCACCGAACTGCTGGTGGCCGAGGGTTTCCAGGTTTTGTGCTACACCAGCGACGACCCGATCATGGCTCGACGGCTCAAACAAGCCGGCGCGGCGAGCGTGATGCCGGCCGGCAGCCCGATCGGCTCGGGCCAGGGAATCCTGAATCCCAACAACATTCGCATCTGCCTGGAGTATCTCAAGCAGGGCGATCCCGATTATCCGGTGATTGTCGACGCCGGCGTGGGCACGGCCAGCGACGTGACGATCGCCATGGAACTGGGAGTCGACGGCGTGCTGCTCAACACGGGCATCGCGCACGCGGCCGATCCGCTGCAAATGGCTTTGGCCATGAAAGCCGCCGTCGAGGCGGGCCGCCTGGCCTATCTGGCGGGCCGCATTCCGAAAAAACTCTACGCCACGGCCAGCAGCCCCGAGGCGGGCACCATCGCCCCCAAGCCGCGCTGAGCCGCTTTGCTGCCGGAAACGGCTTGGATCAAATCGCGGCCGGCGCGAGTTGGTCGGCCGTCGATTGCCCGGTCAGCGCCAAATAGGCCACGGTCAGCGCCAAAATCCAGAACGGCTGGAAAAAGAACATGCCGAGTCCGCAGGTCATCAGAACAAAGACCGACCCGAGCCCCATCAATACGAGATAAAGCGCCAGTAGCGTCAGTTTGTTGCCCCGCGTGGCCTCCATCGAGAGGCGCAACGAGCCGGCGATGTCTGCATTCTGATCGAGTACCAGAAACAGCGCCTGCGAAAGCATCAGCCAAATGATGACTCCGGGCACGATCAGGAAAATCAGCCCCACCCCGAAGGCAACCGCGCTAATCAAAATGACCACGACACCGGCAATCAAAAAGGGGCCCGCGCTGAAGAGGTCGGCCAAGGACGCGTCCTCGCCGCGTGCGACCTTCAGCGAAAATCTCATTTGGCCCAGAGCGAGCCAGGTGGAAAACAGATTGCTGGCCAAGGTCAATATCAACCGGGCGGTGGCCGGCATTTTGACGGTGGCCAAACCGATGCCGAAACCTAGCCCCCAGGAAACTATGAGAACCACGACGCCGGCGCTGACGCAGAGCCCCAGGTTGGCCTTGTAAATGGTCCAAGCCCGGCTCAACACGTCGCCCACGTCGATGCGCGTGGGCTGAAAGCCTCGGGTTCCCGGCGGCGTTCTTGGCTCGGTGGCGGTGGGCGACTGGTAAGGATTGACGCTGGCCGCCTGGCGGGGCGGCGGAGGCGGCGGCGGGGGAGTTGTTGCGAAGCCCGACTCGACCGGCGCGGACAAAGCCGCGTCCGGAATCGTCAGCACCGTGCCGCATTGCGGACACTTGGCCTTCTTCCCGGCGGTGCCATCCTGGGTGCGCAATAGTTTTTCGCACTGCGTGCAACGAAATTCAATCGCCATAAATATCCTTTGACCGCAAAACCGCAGGGTCTTCAGCCCGCCGACCGGTGTCAAAAATAGCACAGCCGCGCGGAGTGCCCAATCCCAGACGCGTAAAACGGCCAAAAAAAGCCGCTTCCGCCGCGCTCCCGTCTCGACGGCCCGGCACGCCTGTTCGGCGCAGCCTCAACCTGATAGCCTGAATCTGTATTCGCCGCCGCGCACGGGATCTTTATGCTCACTCCGGCCGAAATCCTGGGTCCCGCCGGCCGTATCGCCGCCCGGCTCGATCACTACGAACAACGGCCCGAGCAATTGGCCATGGCCGATGCCGTGGCCGCCGCGATCCGCGACAAACATCACCTGATTGCCGAGGCCGGCACGGGCGTGGGCAAGAGCTTTGCCTATCTGGTGCCCGCCATTTTGGCCGTGGCCCAGCCCAGCGAGGTCGGCGCCGACGCGACGCAGCGTCGGGTGGTTATTTCCACGCACACGATCAGCCTGCAGGAACAGTTGATCCGCAACGACCTGCCGCTGCTCAACAGCGTGATTCCGCTGGAGTTCGCCGCCGTATTGGTCAAGGGCCGGCACAATTACGTGAGCCTTCGCCGCCTGCGGCTGGCGGCCTCGCGGGCCACGAGCCTCTACCACCGCGAAGAGGAATTCGCCGAGTTGCGCTCGCTGGTCGATTGGTCGCGCGAAACGGCCGACGGTTCGCTGGCCGATTTGGATTACCAGCCGCTGGCGAACGTGTGGGACGAAATCGAAAGCGACAGCGTCAACTGCCTGGGCCGCCAGTGCCCCACGCACAACGCCTGCTTTTATTATCGAGCCCGCCGTCGCGTGCAGAACGCGCAGCTTCTGATCGTCAACCACGCGCTGTTCTTCAGCGATCTGGCATTGCGCCGCGAGGGCGGAAGCATTCTGCCCGACTACGACGTCGTGATCTTCGACGAGGCCCACAATCTGGAAGCGGTGGCCAGCGACCACCTGGGCGTCAACCTCTCGTCGGGACAGGTCGACTACGTGCTCAACAAGCTGTACAACGAGCGGACCCAGCGCGGACTGCTGGTGCACCATCGCATGAGCGACGCCCAGCAGGACGTGCAAAAGTGCCGCTATCGGGCCGACGAGTTTTTCGGCGCGATCGAGGATTGGACGACCAGCCGCGGCAAGGCCACGCTGCGCGTCGAGCAGCCGCAGATCGTCGACAACCCGCTTAGCCCAGCGCTAGTGCGCCTGGCCGGCACGCTCAAGAAATGCGCCACGCAGGTGCCTGAGGACGATCGGCCCGACTTCGGCGCCGCGGCCGAACGACTGCAAACGCTCTCGGCGCTGTTGGAAGATTGGCGTTGCCAGCGGCAGAGCGAAACGGTGTATTGGATCGAGGCGTCGCGCGGCCGGCGCGGCCGGCGGCGAATGCACTTGTCGGCGGCGCCGCTGGACGTTGGACCGGCCCTGCGCGAGCAGCTTTTTGACAAAGTGTCGACCGTCGTGATGACCAGCGCCACGCTGACCGTGGGGCGCGGCGGGTCGTTTGATTTCTTCAAATCTCGGATTGGGCTGACCCAGGCCGAGACGCGCCGCTGGGGCAGCCCGTTCGACTATCCCAACCAGGCCGAGCTCGTGCTGCTCGACGGCATGCCCGACCCGGTGACCGATAAAGACCGCTACGAGCGGGTGGCCGTCGAGATGATTTGCCGTTACGTGGCCCGCACCGATGGGCATGCGTTCGTGCTGTTCACCAGCTACGAGATGATGAACCGCGCCGCGGCGGCACTGACCCCATGGCTGGCCGCGCGCGACCTGGCCCTGTATTGTCAGGCCGACGGCTTGCCGCGCAGTCAGATGGTCGACCGCTTCCGCGCCAATCCGCGCGCGGTGCTGCTGGGCACCGACAGCTTTTGGCAGGGGGTCGACGTGCCGGGCAATGCCCTGCAAAACGTGATCATCACGAAACTGCCCTTCAGCGTGCCCGATCGTCCGCTCTTGGAGGCCCGGCTAGCGGCGATCCGCGCCGCCGGCGGCAATCCGTTTTCCGACTACCAGTTGCCCGAGGCCGTGCTCAAGCTCAAGCAAGGTTTTGGCCGGCTGATTCGTTCGCAGCGCGACCACGGAATGGTGGTGATTCTCGATCCTCGGGTGCGCAGCAAGCCCTACGGCAAACTGTTTTTGGAATCCCTGCCCGACTGCCGTCGCCTGATCGACGCCGCCGCCGCCGATCCAGTGGTCCGAGAGCCCTAAGCCCCGGGGCCGTGCGGCGGTTGACCCTTTCTCCGGGGGAGCTTAAAGTGGAGGTTGGGCAATCCGGACAACTTTGAGCTGTTAGTTGCTGCCGGGTTTTTCGGAACATTTATCCCCCGGCCGGCCATTTTCCCATGCTTGCCAAGCGCGTGATCCCGTGTCTCGATGTCGATCGGGGACGGGTTGTCAAAGGGACCAACTTCGTCAATTTGCGCGACGCCGGCGACCCGGTCGCCGTGGCGGCTCGTTATGAATTGGAAGGCGCCGACGAACTGGTCTTTCTGGACATCAAGGCCAGCCACGAGGGGCGCGACATCATGCTGGACGTGGTGCGGCGGACCGCCGAAATGGTCTTCATGCCGTTGTGCGTGGGGGGCGGAATTCGCACGCTGGAGGACATTCGCGACTTGCTCTTGGCCGGCAGCGACAAAGTATCGATCAATTCGGCCGCGCCCAGCGACCCCGATTTCGTCCGCCAGGCGGCCGGCCGCTTCGGCAGCCAGTGCATCGTGGTGAACATCGACCCCAAGCGGGTGCAAAAAAATGGCCGCGAGTTTTGGGAGGTCCACACCCACGGCGGACGCAGAGGCACGGGGCTCGAGGCCGTGGCCTGGGCCCGCGAGGTGGAGGCCTTGGGCGCCGGCGAAATCGTGCTGACCAGCATGGATGCCGACGGCACCCAAAACGGCTACGATCTAGAGATCACTCGCGCCGTGAGCGACGCGGTGACGATCCCGGTCGTGGCCAGTGGAGGAGCGGGCAAGCCGGAGCATTTGGCCGATGCCATTTTGGTGGGCAAGGCCGATGCCGCCTTGGCGGCCAGCATTTTCCATTTTGGCCAGTACACGATTGGCGAAACAAAACGAGTCATGCGTGAGCGAGGAATCCCCGTGCGCGAGGCGAGTTGAGCTTTGCGGCGGAACGCGGGGATTCGGACAACCGGTTGCGACAGGAAGACAGAGGAGGCAAGATGGCTACCACTACCGACGCGAAGTTCCAGAAACCGACCGTGCGCAAACAAGAGCTGGAAGTCGACAAGCTGTTTACCGCGCTGGTGAAGCTCGAGGGGAGCGACCTGCACTTGAAGGTCGACGTTCCGCCCCACGTGCGCGTCAAGGGCACGCTACGACCATTGAATCGCGGCCCGATCGACGACGATGAGATGGAACGGCTGCTGATGCCGATGCTGGACGAACGGAACAAAAAGATTTACGCGGAGACCGGCGGGGCCGACTTTGCCCACGCGATGTCGGTCGACGGCGTCCGCTGGCGATTTCGCGTCAACATGCTGCGGCAAATGGGTCACAAGGGCCTGGTCGCCCGCCGCGTGAGCAACACGATTCCCAATTTCGAGGGGTTGTACTTGCCGCCCTCGATGGTCGAGTTGTGCAAATACGATCAGGGGATGGTGCTGCTGGCCGGCGTCACCGGATCGGGCAAGACGACCACGATCGCCTCGATGCTCAACTGGATCAACGGTCAATACCGTAAACATATCCTCACGCTCGAGGACCCGATCGAGTTTATTTACACCGAAGACAAATGCCTGATCAACCAGCGCGAGATCGGGCTGGACGTGATCGATTTCGAAGTCGGCATGAAGCACGCCGTCCGCGAAGATCCCGACGTGATGCTGGTGGGCGAAATGCGTGATCGTGAAACGTTTATGACGGCCATCCACGCCGCCGAAACGGGACACCTGGTGTTCGGCACGATTCACGCCTCGAGTGCCGCCACCACGATCGGCCGTATTCTCGACTTGTTCCCCGCCGACATGCACGCCTCACTGCGCAGCGCGATGGCGTTCAATATGAAAGGCATCGTGGCGCAGAAATTGTTGCCTTCGATCAAGCCGGGGGTTAGCCGGGTGCCGACCGTCGAGATCATGATGTTTACTCCCATGGTGCGGAAGCTGATCCTGGAAGAAAAAGACGACAGGCTGCCCGACGCGATTCGCATGTCGGCCCGCGAGGGCATGCAGGACTTTACGATGAGCTTGATCGAGCTGGTGAATCGCGACTTGATCGACCGCGCGGTGGCATTGGAGGTGGCTCCCAATACCGAAGCCCTCAAAATGGCGCTCAAAGGCATTGCCGTTTCGCAACCCGGGATCCTCTGATGCTGCGCTTGTTTCTCGTGCTCGCCGGGGCGATGGCCGTCTGGGCCATCGACGCGCAATGCTTGTTGGCAGCCGATGGCACCTCCGGTTGGCCCGCGGGGGGCATGCCATTTTCGCGCGGCACCGGGGCCTATCTGAGCCCCTGGAAAATCATCATCTCCTGGCTACTTTTTCTAAGCTGGGTCCGCACCACCGATTGGGTCAGCCAGGACGGCCAAACGCTGAAACTCCGCTGGGCACTGTGGAACCCCATCGTGTTCTTCAGCTTTTTCGTGGCCTTGCTACTGTTGTGGATCATCCCCTGGTTTGCCGTGGGCCTGGTGCTGTTGCTGCTGGCCTACGGGGCGCCGCTGGCCAGTTACATCGTGTTGCGCAACCAGCAGATGCAGTCCCCTTACGATAAAGTGCTCTCGCGCAAACATCTGCGCCGCTGGACGGCGCAACAAGCCGGTCGCGTCGGCATCAAAATCGAAGGCGCCGAGATCGATCCGCGCGACTTGGGCCCCGACATCAAGTTCACGGCCCTGGGGGGCGCCACCGACCGCGACAACACCGTCAATCTGCTCACCGCCCGCCAATCCGACGGCTACTTGTTCGCCCGACAGGTGCTCGACGACGCGATCGTGCAGCGCGCCACGCACGTCATGCTCGACTACACACCGGAAAGCGTGGGCGTGCGGCAACAAATCGACGGCGTCTGGCTCGATCGTCCGGATCTCGATCGGGCCCAGGGCGATGCTGCCCTGGAAGTTTTCAAGGGACTGGCGGCGCTGAAAATCGACGACCGCCGCTCTCGGCAGTCCGGCACATTCGGCGTCGAGGCGGCCAAACAAAAACTGACCTGCAAGATCAACAGCCAGGGCACGCCAACCGGCGAACGCGTGCTGCTGCAATTCGACACGAAAAAGCACGTCTTCACTACCCTGGACGAGATCGGCATGCGGACCAAGATGCAGGAGCAGGTCGCCGAGCTGCTGAGCCGAAACGGGCTGATCATTTTCTCGGCGCTGCCCGGCGGCGGGCTGACGACCACCCTGGATACCGTGCTTGCCAGCACCGATCGTTTCGTCCGCAATTACGTGGAAGTCGCCAACGTCGACAAGCCGGAGCGGGAAATCGAAAACGTGCACACCACGGCGTTTTCGCCCGCCGCCGGCGAGAGCCCCCTCACCCTGCTGCCCAAATTAGTTCGCACCTATCCCGACGTGATCATCGTGCGCGACGTGCCCGACGTGGAAACCCTGTCATTGCTCTGCGAGCAGGTCGCCGAACAGCGGCTGATCATCACCACCATTCGGGCCAAGGAAGCGGTCGAGGCGCTGTTGCGAATCATGATGCTCAAGATCCCGCCGGCCGAGTTTTCCGCCGCGGTGATCGGAGTGCTCAACATGCGCCTGGTCCGCAAGCTGTGCGAAAAGTGCAAGGAGGCCTATCCGCCCCCGGCGGAAGTGCTCAAGCAATTGGGGTTGCCGGCCGGGCGCGTGGAGGCCCTCTATCGTCCGCCCACCGAGCCGATCGACCCCAAGCATCCGGAAGTGGTTTGCGACGTGTGCCAGGGAGTCGGCTATTACGGCCGCACGGGGATTTTCGAGCTGCTGCTGGTCGACGACGATCTGCGCCAGGTGCTGACCACCGCGCCCAAATTGGAAAACTTGCGAGCGGTGGCCCGCAAGTCCAAGCACCGCACGCTGCAGGACGAGGGCGTGCTGTTGGTCGCTCGCGGAATCACCTCGATCCAAGAACTGCTGCGAACGCTCAAACAATAGGTGCCGGCCATGTTTGTCGCCATTTTGTTATTCGTAATCTTCATAGCCTGCTTTGTCTCGCTGATGAACAACGGCCTGTGGAGCAACACGCTGACGCTGGTCAACGTGATCACGGCCGGGCTGTTGGCCACGAACTATTTCGAGCCCCTGGCGGCTTTTTTCGAAAAACAAGAACCCTCGTTCACCTACGTCTGGGACTTTTTCGCCATCTGGCTCCTGTTCGGCGTGGCGATGGTCGTGTTGCGCGCGATTACCGACCTGGTGTCGCAGGTCAAGGTGCGGTTTTTCATGCCGGTCGACAAGGCCGGCGGCATTCTGATGGCCTGTTGGGCCAGTTGGATCGTGGTCTGCTTCGCCACGATGACCCTGCACACCGCCCCCCTGGCCCGCAACTTTCTGGGCGGAAGCTTTCAAGTGGATCCCAAGGACAAGATGTTTTTCGGCCTGGGTCCCGACCGCATCTGGTTGGGCTGGGTGCAGCGCGAATCGCGCGGCGCGCTGTGCCGGCTGACGGGCGCCGTCGTGCCGTTCGATCCGCAAGGCGACTTCATTCTTCGCTACGGCGCCCGCCGCGCCGAATTCGAAGAACTGAAGACATTCATGAAATCCAGCGCCCCGGCCGCCCCCGCCGCGCCCACCGCGATACCGCGGCCATGAGATTCGGCGTGCTACGCGGTTTTAGCGGATGGCTCGTGCGCTAAGATGCCCAGGATGATCTTGCGCAATTTGGGCTCGGCGCGTTGGGCGGTGGCGATGATTTCGGACACGTCGGTTGGCTTGAGATCCTCGGGCAGGCACATGTCGGTTACGATCGAGCAGCCCAACACGCGCAGCCCGCAGTGCACCGCCACGATCACTTCCGGCACGGTCGACATGCCCACCGCGTCGGCGCCGATCGTGCGTAGAAACCGATATTCGGCGCGGGTTTCGAGATTGGGTCCCAGCACGGCCACGAAGACGCCTTTGTGGGCCGCAAAGTTTTCTCGCCGGGCGATGTCCAAGGCCCTCTCGATCAGCACGGGGTCGTAGGGCCGCGACATGTCGGGAAAACGGGGCCCCAGGCGATCGTCGTTGATGCCGATCAGCGGATTGCCGCCCAGCAGGTTGATGTGATCGTCGATGAGCATGATATCGCCGGTCGCGTACTTCGGATTCATGCCTCCGCAAGCGTTGGTGACGATCAGCAGCTCGGCCCCCAGCGCACGCATCACGCGCACCGGCAGCGTGATCTGCTGCTGGCTATAGCCTTCATAAGCGTGAAAGCGGCCCTCCATCGCCATCACGCTCACCCCGGCCAACGAGCCGCATACCAGCCGTCCGCGATGGCCCGTGGCCGTCGAGCGGAGAAAGTGCGGAATGGTTTCGTAGTCGATCGAGGCCTCGGTGTCGATTTCCTGGGCCAGAGAACCGATGCCGGTGCCCAAAATAATCCCCACGCACGGCCGCTTGTTCCAATGCTGGCGAATTGCGGCGACGGCTTCTTGGATCTGGGCGGCCAGGTGCAGCATGGTCGACTCCTGGAGAAATGACGCGGCAAAAGCGGCGGCGCGCAGTGTACCGGCAGCCCGCGGAACTGCCAAGAGTCGGCGCCGCCGCGGTCCCCGCGGTCGTCCTTGTATTCGCTGCCGACCCGCCTAGACTAGTGCTTCTTTGAGCAATTTTTTTATCGGCGCCACGGGCATCTTGCCCGTGTGTCTTGCTCATGCGGCGTCCAAGGGAATAAACTTTGGGGAGCCGGTAGTAGCGTCCACGACAGATCCCAATCCCGTGCCCCAGTGGCGCGACGCGAGCACGACCATGTCTTTGTCCAACACCGTCAAGAAACATCGGGAGTTCCTGTTTCCGGCCGTCTCGATGTACTACCAAGAGCCGCTGGCGCTGGTGCGCGGCGAAGGCATGTACGTGTGGGACGACGCGGGCCG
>JBGQKM010000065.1:0-21660 GCA_041499515.1 Planctomycetia bacterium
CGAATAACGCTGCGCACGACTCGCGTCGCAAAGCCACGTCTCCGCGTCTCCGCCCTGGTTGACTCAGACGTCCGCTACTCGCCAACCCCCACGAATCCAGCCAAGCTAACCAGAGCAATCGCCGCGCCGAACAGGATTGGGTCGGGAGTCTTTTTTAGGATAGCGTCTTCTTCAACAGTGTGGATGCTGAGAAGCTGACGCTGGATGCAGCCATGTTTGCCGACCGATATAATCTTTGGGATCTCCAAAATAAGGCCAAAGTGATCGTGGATCGCATGATCGGCGTGACAGGCGACACGAATATGGCCACCAACGTCGTCAATGTATATCGTCGTTCATCAAACACCGTTCACGCTTCGCCGGGCAACTGATGACGCAAGATATTTCTGAAACGATCCGCGCTGCGGCCAAGAGGAAGGCATCGTGGGGGAAACCCGCGGTTCGGCGCGTGCTCGACGCGGTAGCGGCGATTTTGCCAGAGTCGCCGATTGACTGGGATACGGGGGCCGGCGAGCGTTGGGCAAGCATACTGGACAAGAATCCCGAGACCAAGGTCGCGGCATTTGTGAGTGTGGACATTCCGCTAGCTTTCGTCGATGAAGACTTTGCGAAGGAGCTGGGCCCGGTTCTGCGCGAACAGGGAATCGAAGTGCTGGTGCTTCGAGATATCTACGAACTCACATACTCTGCAGATCCAACGGCGCTATCGGAGGCATTTCGGAGCGTTGCGTCCGGTGTCGACTGGACGAACTTTTGCGCTCAGGACCTGTGGTGGGCAACGATCTGACGGAGCAAAAAAGGGGTCGGGAGTCTTTTTTTGTTGACGAGCGACGACCAATGCGTTAGGTTGCCCGCATGCCAAGACGATTGCGCAATGCCGACGGAGGAATCGTTTACCACGTGCTCAACCGAGGCGTGGGACGGATGACGCTGTTCGACAAGCCGGCCGATTACGAGGCGTTCGAGCGAATTCTGGGCGAGGCCGTGGAGCGAACTCGGATTCGCCTGCTCGGTTATTGCTTGATGCCCAATCACTGGCACTTGCTGCTCTGGCCGCGCCACGATGGCGAGTTGTCCGAGGCGATGCGTTGGCTCACCGTGACCCATTCGCAGCGCTGGCACGCCCACCGCGACACGGCCGGCAGTGGGCCGGTCTACCAGGGGCGATTCAAATCGTTTCCCGTGCAATCCGACGACCATTTTCTCACCGTGGCTCGCTACGTCGAACGCAATCCCGTGCGCGCGAACCTGGTCAAGCGGGCGCAGGATTGGCACTGGTCGAGTCTCTGGCGTCGCCTGCATCTCGACGATTTTTTGCGGGACCTGCTCAGCGGCTGGCCGGTGACGATGCCTCAAGATTGGCTGCGATCCGTCAACGCGCCGCGGACACCCGCCGAGCTCGACGCGCTGCGGCGCAGCGTCACGCGCGGCCAGCCGTTCGGCAGCGACCGCTGGGCTAAGCGGACCGCGGATCGGCTGTCGCTCGAATCGACGTTTCGCCCGCGCGGCCGTCCACGCAAACGTGCGCCGGTGAGGGCAACGCGTCGGTAATCCCGGAAAAAGACTCCCGACCCCTTTTTAAAGACTCCCGACCCCTTTTGGGCGATGTGATGGAACCCAACGCTACGCCGGCCATGGTCATCGACGCTCGGACGGTGGTTCGCAACGTCGAGCGGCTGGCGACGTACGCGGCCAAATATGAACTGGACATTCGACCGCACACCAAAACGCACAAATCGCGACAGTTGGCGGCACTGCAAATGGCCTCAGGCGCCGCCGGGCTGACCGCGGCCAAAGTCGGCGAGGCCGAGGTCATGGCCGAAGTCGCCGATGACATCCTGCTGGCCTATCCGGCCATCGATCCAGCCCGCACGGCGCGGGTGGCCCATCTGTCGGCTCATGCCACGCTGCGTGTCGCGGTCGATTCCAGACAAGGGGCCAAGCTGTTGGCCGATGCGGCCAATCGGGCCAGCGCCACCATCGGCATCCTGGTCGACCTCGACGTCGGCATGGGCCGCACGGGGCTGCAAACACCCTCCGAGGCACTCAAGCTCGCTCAATTCGTCGATGCCACAAGCGGCTTGCGGCTCGACGGCCTGTTTTGCTATCCGGGCCACATCAACCAGCCGTCCGCCGAACAGACCGCTGCCCTGCAGGCGGTGAGCGACAAGCTGGCCGCCACGCTGCGAATGTGGACTGACCACGGCCTGCAGGCCCGCATCGTCTCCGGCGGATCGACCCCGACGGCCTTCCAGTCGCACCAGGTTCCCGAGTACACCGAAATCCGCCCGGGCACGTACATTTACAACGACATGAACACGGTCCGGGGCGGCTACTGCACGTTGGAGGATTGTGCGGCCCGGCTGATCTGCACCGTGGTCAGCACGGCCGTGCCGGGCCAGGTGATCATCGACGCGGGCAGCAAGACGCTGACCAGCGACCGCTGTGCCCCCGCGCCCGACAGCGGCCACGGACACGTCCTGGAATACCCCGAGGCTCGCATCACGCGTCTGAGCGAGGAGCACGGCCAGGTCGACATCCGGGCCTGCCGCAGCAGCCCGCAGCTCGGCGAGCGGGTGACGGTCATCCCCAACCATATTTGCCCCTGCGTCAATTTGCAGGACGCCGTCTGGTGGCGTGACGAAGAAGGGCAACTGCAAGAGCTGCTAATCGACGCCCGCGGATTGCTCGTCTAGAGCCGGCGGTCCAAACCGTTCGGAGAGGGGGACAGTCCCATTTTGCTCCGAGGACTCCGCAAAATCGGGACAGTCCCCGGCGGTTTTGTCCGCTGGCTCTTCGCAGGCCGAGGAGCCTGGCGAGGAGTAGCCGCCTTGGGAAACCCCAGGCCGCTAGTCGGGCAGTTCCTGATTGCCGGGCTCGGGCAGCCAGAAACAGGCAATGCTGCCGACCAGGAATACGAACAACGCCACGGCGGCGGCGGCGTAGGTCAGTCGAATTGGCGCCGATTCGCCCCCCATGTACTTGCTCAGAAAACCGGTCACGGCGTAGAAGGAGGTGCCGATCATGCGGCCGCCGATATTTGCCGCAAAGCCTTCCCCCGTTCCGCGCAAGTGGACCGGAAAGACCCGCGGCAAGTAGTTGCCCAAAAAGCTGAATTGGGCCACGGTGAACAGCCCGGCCACGAAAGCGCCGATGGAGAGCGCGTTCAAGCTATAGGTCGGAGCGAACACGAAGATCAACGGAACCAGAATCAATCCCGGCAACTGGAAGACCCGCAGCAGGCTGCGGCGGCTGACGATTCGCACGGCCAAAATGGCTAACAAGATTCGCCCCACCAGACCGCCGGTCTCCTGGATTTCTCCAAGAAAGGCGGCGGTTTCGCCCTCGATTTGTTTCTGCTGGGGAATCGGTTTGCCGGCCGTTTCCTCGATAACCTCCGGGACGCCCGGCACGATCTGGCGAAGTTGTTGGATGGCGCCAAAAGCGGCGCCATAGCTGCACGCAAAAATGATCGTCGTGACAATCGTGGCCCGACGAAGGTCGGGAGCAAACAATTCCCTAACACTGGGACGCCTGAGCGTGCCGGCCGCTCGTTTTTCGGCCCAGGCCGGGGACTCGGGCAAGAAGGGTCGAATGATGATCAACGGCAATGCCGGTATCAGGCCCGAAATGAGCGTATAACGCCAGACGGCGTTGCCATGCGTGATTTGGCCCAGGAGAAACTCTAGCGATTGGGGCAGCCCGATGGCCGGCCAGTCTTTCGCATAGTGGGCGCACAGCCAGTAAGCTCCGGCCACCATGAAGCCGCCGAGCGACGAGAAGGCCTGCGTATACCCGAGCACGTTTTCCCGCTGGCGGGGCTCTGGAAACAGCTCGGCCAGCCAGGCCACGGCCGCCACGAACTCGACGCACACGCCGACAAACGTGGCACAACGCAGCACCAGCAGCATTTCGATCGAGGTGGCAAAGCCGGCGGCGAAGGTCGAAACCGCGTAGATCAGGATGCTCCAGGTCAGCACCCGCCGCCGGCCCAGTCGGTCGGTCAAATAGCCGCCCAAGAGCCCGAAAATGCCGCCGGCAAAGGCCGGCACGTAGAAGATGATCGAGCCCCACCAAATATACCCGTCGCTTCCCGGCTTGAAATCGGTGAGGTCCGTGATGACGTCCTTGATGATGAACTGCATCATCAGCAGGACAAAAATGTCGAAGGCAAATCCGATGGCCGCCAGTGAGACGATCAACCACTGGGTCGCGGTCAGCCGGTGGCCGCCGGTGGGCATGGAAGTCATGGTTCGGTCCGGGTTGAAAATGTTACAAGAATCGGGGTTGAGTCTTGGCGTTTGACCGGCTAAAAACCGTCTCGATCGGGCCTCGTCGCACCGATCATAGTGGACGCGCGGCGGCCCTGGCAAGCGCTCGTCGCAGGCGGCGCCCTTGTCGAACGAAACGGCCTGAGAATAATTCTCCGACGGTAAAAAAAACTCGGGCTTTGCCACCCGGCCTGCTTGTCGTCATGATCGATCAGTGGTATAAGCACGCGAGTTTAGGGAGCACACCGGGGCCGCCCGATCCCTGACTGGATGGATCTTGGTTTTGTAGTGGAGGGATTCGCTCAACATGAATCGTTTCGAAGCCGCTCCGATCGCGGTGCCGGAAAGCAGCTCGTTACCGGAAGACAATGAGGAGCCTCCTGGTACTCCTCGCCGGCATCCGAAATGGAGCGACGTCCCCGACTCTCAGTGGGACGACTGGCGTTGGCAGATGCAAAACGCCATCCGCACGACCGCCCAATTGGCCGAATTTCTCCCCTACGGCCCCCAGGAACTTGCCGCCCTGGAGCATCTCGAAGAGAAGTACAAACTGGCGATTCCGCCTTATTACTTCTCCCTGATCAACCTCGGCGATCCCTTGGATCCAATCGGTCTGCAGTCGCTCCCCTCGACGCTGGAGCAGTCGAGCACCGCGGGCGTCGAGCTCGAGGATCCGCTGGAAGAGGACAAGGACTCTCCGGTCCCCGGCCTGACCCATCGCTATCCCGACCGGGCCCTGCTGGTCACCACCCACGTCTGCACGATGTATTGCCGCTTCTGCACGCGTAAACGCGTGACCATGGACCGCGACGGTTGGGATGCCCCCAGCCACAACGACCAGCGGATGGTCCAATACGTGCGAGACCACAAGGAAATCCGCGACGTCATCGTCTCGGGCGGCGACCCCCTGTCGCTGCCGATGGCTCGCTTGCGCTGGTTCGTCAGCGAATTGGCCGCCATCGACCACCTGGACGTCATTCGACTCGGAACGCGGGTTCCGGTCACCCTGCCCCAGCGGCTGTTCGATGCCGATTTGATCGACATGCTCAAGCAAGCCGGCAAAATCTGGATTCAGACGCACTTCAATCACCCGCGCGAAATCACCCAGGCCGCGGCCCAGGCCTGCCGCAGCCTGGTCGACGCCGGCATGCCGGTGAGCAACCACGCCGTGCTGCTCAAAGGGGTCAACGACTCGGTGGCCACGATGCGGCAGTTGGTGCGCGGGCTGTTGCGGATCAAAGTCCGCCCCTATTACCTGTTCCACTGCGACCCGGTGACCGGCGCTGGCCATTTTCGCACCTCCGTGTGGAAGGGTTTGGAGATCATCGAGGGGCTGCGGGGACATGTCTCGGGCCTGGCCGTGCCGACCTATGTCGTGGACGGACTGCACGGGGCCGGCAAGATTCCGATCATGCCCAACTACCTCGTATCGGCCTCCGATAACGCCGTGATTTTGCGCAACTACGAAGGTTTGCTCTTCCGATATGCCCCAGAGGATCGGCCCGAGGCCGCCGACGGCGGATACCCGACCCTGGGAGTCAGCGCGCTACTAAGTGGCACGCGTGACGTTTTGATTCCCGATGGCACGCCGCGCATGGCGCGTCGCCAGGAGAATGGGTCCGGCGACGCGTTGGAGGCGAGCCCGGCCGACGTCATTCAGATGACCGGCTATCAGCACCAGGAAACGCTCGAGCCGGCGCGGAACGGTTGGACTCGACTGCCCAAGGCGAAGTGAGTCCAAAAATGTTTTGGCTCTTGCAAAACCCACGCACCGGCTCTCCCAAATGTGAGGGTGCAATCGTTTGAAAATCGGCGTGACGTTCAATGTCCGGCTGGCGGACTCGGTTCGCCGGCCGGGCTCGTTTGCAGCGGACCCCAGCGTCGCCGGCGGCGGCCAACTGGCCTTGCCGCGCGATGACGACGACGAGGAATTCGACTCGCCGGAAACGATCCAGGCGATGGCCGGCGCGCTGGAAAGCCTGGGGCACGAAGTGGAGTTGCTCGGCGAAGGCGAGCCCATGCTGCGCCGCTTACTCTCGGCCCCTCGTCCGGATCTGGTCTGGAACATTGCCGAAGGCACCCCGGGCGGACGATGCCGCGAGGCCCGCGTGCCGGCCGTGTTGGAAATGCTCGACATCCCCTACACCGGCTCCGATCCGCTGACCTTGGCGGCCACGCTCGACAAGGACTGCGCCAAGCGACTGATTTCACAAAGCGGCCTGGCGACGCCCCCTTGGGTGCTCTTTGACGGAGATTGGGAGGCCAGCCAATCGCAGCTTGCCGCGCTGCGCTTCCCGGTGTTCGTCAAACCGGCCTTCGAGGGTTCGAGCAAGGGAATTCTGTCCAACAGCATCGTCCACGATCTGGCCCAACTCAGGGCGGCGCTGTTGCAACTCGGCGAAGTCTATCGTCAGCCGGTGCTGGTCGAGGAATTCATCGAGGGCGATGAATTGACCGTCGGCCTGGTGGGCAATCAGCCGCCGGAAGTCATCGGCATCATGCGCGTGCTGCCGAGAACGACCGGCCCGACTCCTTTTGTCTATAGCCTGGAAGTCAAGCGCGATTTTCAGCGCCAGGTGCGTTATGAGTGCCCCGCTCGAGTCTCGCCGCGCGATACCGAAGCCGTGCGACATGCGGCATTGGGCTGTTGGCAGGCGCTTGGCTGCCGCGACGTTGCCCGCGTTGATTTTCGGCTGCGCGACGGAGTGCCCTATTTTCTCGAGGCCAACCCGCTGCCGGGCCTGTCGCCAATTTCCGGCGATCTGGTGCTCCTGTCGGGATCGATGGGGATCGAGTATCCTGAGTTGATCGCACGCATTCTGCAAGCGGCATTGGAACGGCTGAACTTGATTCGCGAGACATCGCTCGTCGGATAAACCCGCAACCGCACGTGGCTTCCCCACGCCGATGAAGCCCTTGGACATCCTGCTGCTGTACAACGAACCGGCCCTGTCCGCGGAGGACCCCGATTGGGCATCCGAGGCCGGCGTGCTGGAATCGGTCGAGGCCGTTTCCGACGCGCTGCTGGCGCGAGGCCACGGCGTTCGCAGATTTCCGGTCGGCTCGTCGCTCTGCGAGCTGCTCGAGCCCCTGGCGCGCGTCGCGCCGCCCGAGGTGGTCTTCAATCTCTTCGAGGGCTTCGGCGGAGTGGGACGCGGCGAATCGGAAGTCACCGGGCTGGTCGAGCTGTTGGGGCACTCGCTGACCGGCTCGCCGGCAGAGTGCCTGGCGCTGGTGCGCGATAAGGCCCGCACGAAATGGCTGCTCGCCGGGGCCGGGCTATCGACCGCCGCTTTCCTGCTGATCGCCGCGGACGACCCGGTCGACGGCGACCAGCTTGAAACATTGCTCGCCCTAGGCCCGCTGATCGTCAAGCCGGCCCACGAGGATGCGAGTTTGGGCATCTCTCCGGAAAGTGTCGTGACCCAGTTCGAGCCGCTCTTGCGGCAAATCGAAAGAGTGCGCAAGCGCTACGGCCCGGTGCTCGTCGAGCAGTTTGTCGTGGGACGGGAATTCAACGCGGCCGTTCTGGCGATCGACAAACCCAGGCTGTTGCCGCTGGCGGAAATCGAGTTTGCGCTCGACGGACCTCCCGGCTGGCAAATCGTGACGTACGAGGCCAAGTGGGCCGCCGGCAGCACCGCGGACCGCGCCACGCCGGCCCGATGTCCGGCGCAACTCGACGCGGCGACGGCCGAGCGCATCGGCCAAATCGCGTTGGCCGCATTTCATTTGACTGGCTGTCGCGATTACGCGCGAGTCGACCTGCGCATGGACGGCCAGGGGCGCGTCTATGTGCTGGAGGTGAACGCGAATCCCGACATCGGCCCCGCGGCGGGCTTCGCCCGGGCGCTTTGCGCCGGTGGCTGGAGTTATGAAGACTTCGTCGACCGCCTGGTGCAAAACGTTTCTGCAACGCGCTCGGCCAGCCCGGTCTGCTCGTGATTCACACTGGCGCGTCGGCCGGTTTTAATTGTCGACCCGGCGGTAGAGCCCTTCGTTTTTTTCGGCCAGCGTCTTGAGGAACAGATCCAAGGGCGAGCCCGGAAATCCGGCCCAGATGCCGATCGTGTAGATGCTGATGCGGCGGGTCTGATTGGCGGCGGTGACCGCCGCGATGATGTCGACCGGTGCGCGAATTTTTCCGCCGTGCGGCGCGCCGTCGGACAGAAAATAAATCGCCTCGGTATCGAATCCAAACGCGGCCTCCAGGGCATCGTACGAAGCGGTGTTCGAACGCGTCTCCTGGGCGTTGACAAACGCGGTTGCCGCCTTTTTGGCTTGCGGCGTGGCCTGCACCAGGTGTTTCTGCCAGATGATCACACCGTCGTTGAACGCCAGAACGGCGAACTGAACGTGATCGGCCAGACCGGCAATGGCCCTGGTCAGTTCGCGCTTGGCGGCCGCGATCCGCGGCCCGGCCATGCTGCCGGAGGTGTCGATCACGAACACCACCTTCTCGGCGAACAGCGGCAAACCATAGTAGTAGCCGCTGGCGGTGTTCATGGCCACGCTGCGATACGGCGTCTGGATCGAACGCGTGGGATACTCGAATGTCTCCTTGGACTCGTCCCACCATCGCTGCCAGGCCGCCGCATCCATGGCAAAGATTTGACCGGTGACCGTGGTCAAATGTTCCACCGCGTCGGCCTTCGCCTCGCCACCGACTTTGTCCATCATTTCCACCAGCGCGCCCACCGCCTCGGCACTGGCGATGCGCACCAGGGCCTGCACGACGGCGCGCCGGACGCCAAAATGGTTGGCGAACACCTTGGTTTTCGAAAGTCTCACCAACGGCAGCACGTCGGCTTTGTCGTGGTGATTTCCCAACTCGTCGGCCAGCGCGACCACGACCTGCAAGCCGTTTTGCGACGCCCCCGTCTTGTCCAGGAACTCGCCCGTGTCTCGCTGTACGCTGGGCAAATCCGATGATAACAAAACCGCCAGCAACGGCGCGGCTGCCTGGCTGTCGCCTTTGCGGTGCACGGCCTTGTGGGCCATCAGCAGCAGCGTGTCGCAGACCTCCTGGTTGCCGCTCATTTTCAACAGCGAGGCGTAGGCGGCCCAGTGAACCGCGTCGGCCGGATCGCCCAGGCTGTTGTGAATCATCCGCACCGCGTCGGCCAGCGGAAACTCTTGCAGGGCCTTGAGCGCCTCGATGCGATCGCCCGGCTGTTTGCTGCGCAACTGCAACTGCAAACCGCGTTTGGCTTTGTTGAACTCGTCGATGCGGTCGACGGCCCAACCTGGGCCGGCCATCACGACACAAAGCCAACAAGCAATGACGACATACCGCGAAAAAGACCGCACACTCGCCTCCCGACGCTCTCAGCAAACGCCGGACAAGGAACCTCGAACCTCTGTTCGACATCACAACAACGTTCATTCTCCGTTGGAAACCCGAGAGTTGTCAATCTGCTGCCTGTCGACCCAATCGATACAGACCGGCCGAACCGTTACGACGCGCGAACTACGCCCGGCCGCATGGCCTGCCACAGTTGCCGCAGTTGGTCGCTGGCGCCCTCGGGCAGTTCGACGCGGGCGTAAGCCGCCTGGGCGTAAAGCTCTGCGAGATTGCGGGCCTCCGCGGCGATGAACCGATTCAGCTTGCTCACCTGCCGGGCCAATTCGTGCGGCGTCTGGTCGGGATCGCGCGGGCAGCCGTGTTCGCGGGCCCAGGCCTCGAACGCCTCAAAACTGTAACGGACCAACTCTTCGGTCGAATACCGAACGGAAATTCCGGTGGCAAACGGATCGGCATAACTGGAGAACGGGGCCGGCGGGAACTCGATCGGCGATTCGGCATGGTCGGCCGCGGCGGCGCGAGTCCGTTTATATCCGAACAGCCCGCTCAGTAAATCGCGCAGAGCGGCCAGGAATTCTCGAATCGCCGCCAGCACGTCGGCCCGCGAACGCCACAAAAAGTAGAGCACGGCCAGGGCGAACGCGGCGTAGAACGCCCACTTGAGCAATTCGGCGATCCCGCCGGCGGCCGCTGCTATGCCAGTTTCGGCCACTTCAAGTGGTTTCGTCGCGTCGAAAGGCTGTTGCGGCGGCGTATCGTTCTGCGACTTCGTTTCGCTCTGCGGCGTCTCGGTCCGCGGCGGCGTATCCGCGTTCTGCCTGGCTTGCTCCTGGCGCAAGTGCTCGATCGCCTTGGCCAATGCACTGCGGCGATCGGTCTTTTCGGCCGACTTCGCTTGCTGATCCGCCTGTTTGTTGTCGCCAGACGATTGTCCACGCTGGCTGCCTTTGCTGGCCGTGGATTTTGATTCCTGCGAGTCTCCTTTGGCGGCCTGGCCTTGCGACCGCGACGGTTTGGAGGAGGATTCCGACGACGACTGCGATTTGCTTTGGTCTTTTGAATCGCCGCTGGCCTGGCTATCGGCTGGGCTTGAGTCGGCCGGAGCCGGCTCTTGTCGATCGGCGTCGGTTTGCCGCTCGGGAGCGGTTCCGGGCTGTTCGTCGTGGGTCCCCTCGCGCGGCACCGGAGCGGTGCGCGAGGCATGCTGCTCGGGCGATCCGACCGCGAACGGCAGTTCAGAAATGGCATATTCGGCGCTCGGCCGAGGCAACAGGGCAGCGAGAACCAGCAGCAAGCCGATCACCACCGCTCCGGTACCCAGCCACAGATTGGCCATCAGCGTCGGCATTTCGATCATCCGCTGTCGCAAGTAGCGCCGTAATCCCAGAAAGCTCGTGGTGAGCAGCAGGCCCAGGCCGCTGGCCACGTAGAGGCACAACAGCCCAAACACGTAGCGGCGAGCCGCGACGTTGGCCTCGGGAATGAACCACTGGCCGATGCCGAACAAGGGCAGAGCGGCCAAAGAAAAATAAACCACCGACACGCCCGGCGCGTGCGGCCTTCGCTGGCCCTCGACATAGCGCCGCCAGAATCCGGGCGGCACCTCGCGCGACGTCGTGCCTTCGACCCGCCTGGCCACCGCTTTTGATTTGTCGTCGCGATCGTCGGCGGATCGCTCGAGTCCGGCGGTTTGCAAAAGCCCTTCGCCTGACGAGTCTTGCGTGTCGTCGATCACCGTGCAATCCCAGGTGAGCCGATGCGCGCACCACCAGACCAGCGCGATCAGGCTCCAATTGATCAGCCAGCTAAAGCTGTCGATCCAGGTGCCCTGATATTCCATGAATCGATTGGAGGCAAGGCCCACCGCGATGGCCAGCGCGGCGCCGAACGGCGCGGCCCGCTCGAAGCCTTCTTCGATCGCGATCCGAGAGATCAGCACCGCGGCAAACACGAAGCAGATCATCACCCAGTGCAGGCGGGCGGTGAATTCGCCCTGATAGAAAACCGCCAGCAAGAAAAACACCAGGCTGCCCACCAGGGTCATGATCAGGGCCGGGCTGATGGCGATCACGACATAATCGGCCATCGTCTGCTGGAGTCGACGTGCCATTTGCTAAATCTCTTCCGCGGCCGTGTGTCCGGGCGCGCATTCAGTGTAACACGTAATGGCGACAGATGGCGCCGATCGCGGTTTCGTCTTTCAGGTGATGCGCGTCGACCCGCTCTTGCAGCAAGGTTCCGGCGGCATCGGCATACTCGGCGTCTTCGAACACGTTGACGATCGCCGTGACCGCGAATCCGCGTCGACACAAATTGCCCAAGGCGACCGCCGTTTCCGGCGTCACCGCGGTGAGGATCGCCACGACCGTGGCATCGCGCGGCAAGCGGCTGGCCGTTTCGGAAACTAGTTGCGCCAGGTCCAGGCCATCGGTCAGTTCCGCCCGGGCCAGCGTTTCCAGAATGCGCATCAATTGTTCGGCGCCGCGGCGGGTTTCGACCACCAGCGGCTGGAGCCGGTCGCTGTTGGCCAACATACCGGCGGCTCGCTCGGCGGCCGCGCGAGTGCGAATGTCGAAATCCCAGCCCTCTTGGCGTATGCGGTCGGCGGCGTCGCGGCCATTAGTCACAAGGCCCACCTGCTGGCCCATCTGGAACACGGCGTTGGCCAACGACGCGGCAGCGGTCACGGCCAACTCAGAGCGATACGGTTCGTGCCGAGCCTCGAACGCGTCTTGATGAAAGTCCAGCACGATGGTGGCCCCGGCCACGGTCGAGGGCTCGTAGATCTTGCTGTGCAGCACGCCGGTACGCGCCGTGGCGCGCCAATGGACCCGATTCAACGGATCGCCCGACTCGTAGCGGCGCACGCCGGCCACGCGCGTCGGATCCTCGAACAGCCGGTAGCTCATCTTCACTTCGCCGATCGGGCGCCGCGACGCGATGTCAAAGCCTTCCAGCGGCTGCACCACGGGATAGACCAGCAGAAAGTGCGGCTCGGTGGCCACGCGATAGCGGCGGTGCAGACCGAAAAGGTCGCCCGTCTCGAGCACCAGCGGGCCGATCTGGTAGTAGCCGCGCCGATGACACTCCAACTGATAATACATCGTCCTGCGACCGCGGCGATTGAACATGGCCAGTTGCAGACGCCGGCCCCTGACGCGCAGACTGGGCGGATCATAGATCAACGCGTGCCGCGGCAACAAATCTTCGACCAGCAGCCAGGCGATCGGCAACGCGCCGTGGTTTTCGATCGTAATCACCACAGCCACGCTCTCGCCAATGTTGGCCGAGAGCCGATTGCACTCGCGCCGCGCGCCGAGATGTTCGGACCAGGTGCGGGCCAAAAACCGGCTCAGCAGCATCACGCCCAGCAGCGTGTACATCGCGTAGGCCAACAGGCCCAGGTGAAACACCAGGGCCACGCTCAGCAGCAGGACGGTCCCCAGAAACCATTTCATGGTTCGCGCACTTCGGCGGTCAGGGTCGGTATGGGAATTTCGCTCAGAATTTCCTCGACGATTGCCGCGGCCGTCACTTTGCGCAGCCGGCTTTCGGGCCGCACGATCAGCCGGTGCGTGAGCACCGACGGCGCGACGCGTTTGACGTCGTCGGGCAGCACGAAGCTGCGCCCCAGGATCGCCGCCATCGCCTGGCCGGTGCGAAACAGGGCCAAGGACGCCCGCGGGCTGGCGCCCAGGCTCAATTCGTCGTGCTGGCGCGTTTCGTGCACGATTTGCAGCATGTAGCGGCGGACCTTTTCGTCGACGTGCACTTCGCGCACGGCCCGCTGGCAAGCCACCAGATCGGCCGCCGAAACGACCGGCTCGAGTTTGTCCAGCGGATGGCCCCGCTCCAGCAGATCGAGCATTTTGAACTCCTGCTCCATGGTCGGATAACCGAGGCTGAAACGCAGCATGAAGCGATCCAATTGCGCCTCGGGCAGCGGAAACGTCCCTTCGTGATCGATTGGGTTTTGCGTGCCGATCACCAAGAACGGGCGCTCCAGTTCATGGGTCGTGCCGTCGACCGAGACGCGGCTTTCGGCCATGGCCTCCAACAGCGCCGACTGCGTGCGCGGCGTGGCGCGATTGATTTCGTCGGCCAGCACGATCTGGGCGAAAACCGGGCCGGCCCGAAATTCGAAATCGGTCGTCTTGGGATTGAAAATCGAGGCCCCGGTCACGTCGGTCGGCAGCAGATCGGGCGTGCACTGGATGCGCTTGAACGAACAACCCACGCTGGCCGCCAGGGCCCGCGCGAGTATCGTTTTGGCCACGCCCGGCACGTCTTCCAACAAGATGTGGCCTTCGCTGAACCACGAGACCAGCGCCAGCACGATTTGCGGGCGCTTGCCGACGATCACGTTTTCGACGTTGGCTATGATCTTTTTAGCCGTCGTCGCGACTTCGACCATGGCGGCAAAGCCTCTCTGAAGTTCCGGGAACGAGACTCTCGACGTGAACTATTATGCTAACCGGGCCGGCTGGTGTTTGCTACCGTGGGCCGCGGCCGCCAACTGCCGCACGCGCGCGCGGAAATTTGCTTCCCCAGCGAGTTTCAGGCGGGCTGCCGATCAGGATGCAGATAGATGAAGCTTTTGCCCAATCGCCCGCCATAGTTGCCCGCCGAGATTTTCAACAGGCCCGGCGTATCGACCGCCGCCTGAATGGCGCGCTGCGTCGCCTCGACGATCGTCGGCAGATCGTGGCCGTTGATGATCACCTCCATCACCGAGCCAACGCCGGCGGGCAATTGGCTCTTGGTGCCCAGCTTGTCGCGCAGCGTGGGGCAGTACTCGGCGTAGGTGCTGGCAATGGCAAACGAGTAGCGGCTGCCGGCCTTGGATCCGCTGGCGGCCACGCCGCCGGGAAACGGCGTAATCACTCCCGGGGTGTTCATCACCGCGGCATGAGCCCGTTCGGCGGCCAGCAGGGCCGCGTTTTCGTCCACGCCCATGAACCACAGGTTGCCGCCCATCAAGCCCTCGCGATAGCCGAAGCGGCGATCGATCACGAATTCGCCGGCCAGGATCGGCACGATCCACAGCGGGCGGTTCCAGCGCCGGCCGCGATATTGATGACCGTCGCCGAAAAACGCCAGTTTGCGACCCAGCTTGAAATACTCATCGCTCTCAAGCAGGTTGAAGCAAGCCGCCGTGGGACACGTCAGCACGTTCTGGCTGATGCGCACCAACAGCGACCGCTCCAGCGCCTCGCGGCGATCCTTGCGAAAGCGCGGCACGTGGATTTGCACGACCGCCCCGGGGCGCCCGTCGGGCGTGGCAAACGACGGGTCGAAACCGGGACCCACGTAGCGATCCAAGCCCGCCTCGCAATCGCACAGGATCGTGCTCGAGGCGTTGCCGGTCGCGGCGGCCAGGGCGTGGTCCAGCCACTTGCGGTCGCGGGCCGTAATCAGAAATTCGGCGTAAATGCTGCGAAACGCCTCGGCGTAGGTATCCTCCACCTCGGCTGCAACGGGCACGGCCACGCGTGATCACCCCCTCCCATGGTAGATGTCGCGCTGGGTGACGATCTTATCCATGAAAATATCGTGCGCTTGCGTGGGAATCTCGGGAAAGATCTGACACTCGAAAGCCAGCGCCACCAGCGGCGTGTCCTCTCGGGCGTGCTCCAACAGTTTGTCGTAGTACCCGAACCCGTGCCCCATCCGCGCGCCGCGCGCATCGAACGCCACGCCAGGAACCATGATCAAGTCGATCTCCTTCACGTCGACCTGCTTGCCCGGCCGGTGGCGCAACTCGGGCTTTGGCTCCAGAATCTTGTACATGCCGATTGCCAGCTCATCCATGTTCTCCAGCAAGAACAATTCCAGATCACCCTCGACGCAATAGGGAACCACGATCCGCTTGCCACTGGCCAGCAGCGTCGGCAGAAAGTGGCGCGTGCGGACCTCGCTGCGCACGTCGATATAGACCATCACGCATTTGGCCGCGGCGAATTCGGGCATACCGGCGAATTTCTCGCAAATGACCTGGCTCAATGCCTCTTTGTTTTCCTGAGCCTGTCGATTGGCATGGGCTTGCTGGCGAATGGTTTGTTTCAGGTTTTCTGGTTCCATCAGTGAATCCGGCGTCATCTTGCATCCTGCACCAGGTGGGTAGTCAACGAACGTCGCGAACTTGCCGCGTCAGTTCGACAATATCGTACCGGCTTCGACCGCAAAGGCAAACGGCCTGCACGCCGCGGCGCAGGCAAGGCGATTTGGTTCCCCGGAAGATCCCGGTTCTACTGTTCCAAGTCGATCGAGCCTGGCGACAAGGTCACGTGGTTTGCCAGCGACGTTTGCAGCGGATCGTCCTTTGGGCCCGAGAGCCCCAGGCGATTGTGCCGCCGCCACCCTTCGGCAAATTCATAGCGCCCGGACATGCGGCCGACCTCGCGCATCAAATCCTTCATCGCTTCCAAATAGGAGTTCAAGCCCTGGCTCGTGTCGAGCCACTGCTGCTGGCTTTTGTGGCAGGCCAGCATCGCGGTTTTTTCGGCCATCGCGCCGCCGACGTCGACAAACATGCCGGGCCGCACCAGGTGTCCCAACGGATCGCGGTTGCCGTGGGGCTGGGCATGATAAATCGTCACCCCCTGATCGACCGGAGGCCGGGGCGGCCGCGTGGGATAGTTCGGCATACCGCGTGCAAACGCCGCCGTGACCGCCAGCCGGCAGGCGTTCATGTGGTCCTCCATGTAATCGCTGGGCGCATGGACCAATAAAATCTCGGGGGCCACTTCGCGCATCACCGCAGCAAGTCGGGTCAACGTCTCGTGGTCGTAAAAGATCTCCAGGTCGTTGACCAGGCTCGGATGAAACTCGGCCCCGATGCTGTCGGCCGCGGCAATGGCTTCTTGCTCGCGAACCTGCGCGGTATGCGCCGCGCTGTGCTCGGTCGAACCGCAGCAGCCGTTGGCGATGTTCATCGTGTGGATCTCATAGCCCGCGTTGCGCAGCAGAATCAGCGTGCCGGCCATCACGAACTCGATGTCGTCCGGATGAGCGGCCACGGCGAACGCGCGTTTTTTGAGGGGCTTCATGGTCTGGTTTCCGTCGATGTGCGGAGGAAATGAATCAGTGCATCTCCGCCGTGCAAGTTCCGATGCCGCTGCGCAGGAAATTGAATTGCACGTTGGGGTGATCGGCCAACAGCGACATCGGCACCGAACTGTCGGGGATCCGCCGCGAGATCATCCACGTGGTCAGACGCAACCCAAACGGATTGTCGTGCGCGCCGGCATGCCAGATCGAAACTTTCTCGGCCTTCCACGTCTCGATCGGTCCCACGCTCATCGCGTGGGTCGGGATATTGCTCACCACGCCGCCGCCCGAGGTGCGGGCGTTTTGAAGGATCGTCATGGGGTGCAGCTCGACCAGCCGCGTGCCCAGCTTGCGATATTCGGTCGGCGAAGGCGGCAGATCTTTGTAAGCGCCGGAGCGGCGGGGTGGGTCGTTAAAGGCCCAGTGTTTGACTTCGCCTTGCCCTCCCTGCATCACCACGCAACGCGCCTCGTCATACGTGCGGCTGTAAGCTGCCGACGGAAGGCCCGGAAAATGCATTTGGCTCTCGGGCATGCGCAGCTCGGGTCGAATTCGGTTGAAACACAGCTCGCGGTCGGCGTGGGCGAAGCTCAAGGGAAAATCTTCCGGCACGGGGCGGCCGTCGAGGGCCCATTCGTCCATGCCCCAGAAATGGCAATGCCGCAGATTCAAATTCAATTCGTTCACCAGCCGCGCCACCAGCGGCAATTGTTCGGTCGGACCGATCGGGCCGCAGATGCCGGCCGGCCGCTCGGCGGTGGCCTGTTGCCACGACGTGATATACTCCAGAGCTTCGGCCAGATAGAAATCTTCGATCGTGTCGTAGCACTTGACGGCAAAACCCTCGCGGGCCAGGCCGGGCAAATCTTCGGCTGAGAGCCGAGCCGCGTCGTCCAGAATCTCGCGATCCAGGGTCGTGTAATCCCACCAATCCGGCGCGATTTTGCTCAACGCACGCACGGCCACCTCCCCGCGGCAAAAGCCCTGGACTCGATTGTCGCCATCACGGTTGCGGCGTCAGTTTACCAAATTGGCCGCGGGACCGGCATGCCCCGAAAACTCACGATAATTGCCCACCATGACGCCTCCCCTGGGATGGATTCTTTCCCGGCCATTGTTTAAGACTATAGTTCCTGTAGAGAGCCGCCAGGCCATCGGAACTTCCACACGGAGAAGATCATCCATGTTGACCCATCGATTTACTTTCGGACTTGCGCTGGTCGCGGGTCTGCTGAGCGTTGCCTGCTGCGGCCAGGTGCGCGCGGCCGACAAAGAGGCTGCGCAGAAAACGGAAAAATCCAAAGCCGATACCAAGGACGAGGCCGCCAAGGAATCCCCCGACGATGCCAAGGACCGCTATGAAGTGCCCGACGGCGGCGTGAAGGAATTGCTGGCGTTCATCCACGACACGCTGGCGTACCGTCCCAAGACAAGGGAAGAGTTGGTTGAACGCCAACTCAAAGCCCGCCCCGCGCTCAAGGCCGCGGCTGAGAAGATCACGGAAATCGCCACCGACGCGGACAAACAGCTCGATGGATACAACGACGTCGAGGGCCTGCTGTTGATGTTCAGGGCGGCGGACATGCGGACCGCTTCGGCCGATGATCAGAAGCAACTGATCGATGACATCAAGACCTGCTTGTTAGCCAATAGTGACAACCCATCGAGGTTTGCTGCCTCGGCGGCCAGTTCGACAGCCACCGGGCTGGAATTTGGCGGCCGCCTCGAACAGGCCGCGGACGTCTACCGCGATCTCGGCGCAATCCTGGCGCGCAGCAAGAACGAAGAACTTGCCAAGACCGGCGCCAAAATGGAAGGCGCCGCCCGACGTCTTGGCCTGCAGGGCAAAGCGCTGGAGATCAGCGGCACGCTAATGGACGGCAGCAAATTCGACTGGGCGCAATACCGCGGCAAGGTCGTGCTGGTCGACTTTTGGGCCACCTGGTGTGGACCGTGCAGGGCCGAATTGCCCAATGTGAAAAAGAACTACGCGCTGTACCACGACAAGGGCTTTGAAGTCGTCGGCATCAGCTTGGATCAGGATCGACATGCGTTGGAGGCCTTTCTGGACAAGGAACAAAATCCTTGGACCACGTTGCACGACGGCGCCTGGGACGACAATCCCGTGGCGACCTACTACGGCGTCATGGGCATCCCCACGGTCATCCTGGTCGACAAGGAGGGCAAGGTCGTCAGCACCGAGGCGCGCGGGCCGAAACTTGGCAAGCTGCTGACCGACCTCCTCGGACCCGCCGAACCGGCCGAAACTGAAAAGACCGAAGGCGACTCGGCCAAATAGCGGCTCGCTGGCCATCTGACTCGAAACGCAGTGACCGGACTCCCGCAGGCCGGCCGCTGCTTCTCTTAATGGATGCTGTCGCCAGCGTGGCGGCTTGCTCTGCCCTTGGCCAAGTACTTACAATAAGTCTCGAACGCCGGACCTCGGATTTGTTCTTGGCCCGCGCATCCCTTCCAAAAACAAAGGCAAACCCAGTCTCTTTTGAGTTCCAAGGAGGTTTCGTATGGCCACCCTGACCAAAACGGCCCGCGGGCCGCAGATTCGTCAAACGCAGTGTTTCATCGGCGGCCAATGGGTGCCGGCGATCAGCGGCAAAACGTTCGAGACGATCAATCCGGCCACCGAAGAAGTCATCGCGCAGGTGGCCGAGGGTGACGCGGCCGACGTCGACCTGGCGGTGGAAGCGGCACGCAACGCCTTCGAGCAAGGCCCCTGGCGGACGATGGATGCCCGCGACCGCGGCCGGCTGATGTATAAGCTGGCCGACCTGATCGAGGAAGAGGCCGACGAGCTGGCCCAACTGGAAACGCTCGACAATGGCAAGCCGATTCGCGAATCGAAATCGGCCGACCTGCCGCTGACCATCGACTGCCTGCGCTACTATGCCGGCTATGCCGACAAGATTCACGGCCAGACCATTCCGGTGCGCGGCAATTACTTTTGCTACACGCGCCGCGAGCCGGTGGGCGTGGCCGGCCAGATCATCCCCTGGAATTTCCCAATGCTGATGACGGCCTGGAAATGGGGACCCGCGCTAGCCGCCGGCTGCACGATCGTGATGAAGCCGGCCGAGCAAACGCCGCTGACCTGCCTGCGGCTGGCCCGCCTGGCCCAGAAGGCCGGCATTCCCGACGGCGTGATCAACGTCGTGCCCGGCTATGGCCCCACCGCCGGAGCCGCCATCGTCAAGCATCCGGGCGTCGACAAGGTGGCGTTCACCGGCGAATACAAGACCGCGCAGATCATCATGCGCGACGCCAGCCAGACGCTCAAGCGGCTGACCTTCGAATTGGGCGGCAAGAGCCCCAACATCATCTTTGCCGACGCCGATCTCGAGGCGGCCGCCGCGGGCACGCACGTCGGATTGTATCTGAACCAGGGCCAATGCTGCTGTGCCGGCAGCCGGGTGTTCGTGCAAGAGAAGGTGCACGACAAGTTCGTCGACAAGCTGGTCGCGATGAACAAAGCACGCAAAGTCGGCGATCCGTTCGATCCGGCGACCGAGCAAGGCCCGCAAGTCGACAAGGCGCAGTTCGACAAGATCATGCACTACGTCGATCTTGGCAAGAAGGAAGGCGCCCAGTGCTTAAGCGGCGGCACGCGTCACGGCAAACTCGGGTACTTCATCGAGCCGACCCTGTTTACCGACGTGAAGGACAACATGTCGATCGCCAAGGATGAGATTTTTGGGCCCGTGCTCTCGGTGTTCAAGTTCAAGGACATCGACGAAGTCGTGGAGCGCGGCAACAACACGTTCTACGGCCTGGCCGCCGCGGTTTGGACGCGCGACATCGGCAAAGCCACCCGGCTGGCCGCGCAACTGCGGGCCGGCACGGTGTGGGTCAACTGCTACGACGTGTTCGACGCCGCCGCCCCCTTCGGCGGCTTCAAGATGTCCGGCATCGGCCGCGAACTGGGCGAGGAAGGTCTGAAGGCCTACACCGAGAGCAAGACGGTCACCGTGAGCATGGATTAAGGCCGGTTGACGAAACCGCCGCGGACCTTGCTCCGCCACGATTCGATAAGAGACGACGCCGCGCCGAGCGCCCACGCAAGGGGCCTCGGCGCGGCTTTTTTCTTGGACGGCCGCCACGTCCTCCGGCTCGGCTATAATGGCCCCATGAGCGAAAAGCAGATTGCCCTTGTCAATTTCTCTGCCCTGGCCGCTGTGTGCGTGGGGGCGCTGCTTCCCTTTGTACGCAGGCGTTACGCCGTGACCATTGGGCTTCTGGTGGCTTGTGTCGCTTTCATCGGGCTCGTGTGTTTAGGAGCCGCTTTGACTGCTATAATCAGCTCCGACGGGAGTTATTGAAGCTGCCGGGCGCTTGCCCGCGCCGCGACCCGGGCGAAGAGAAAAATTCAATTTCAGACTGACGCACTGCCTGTACCTTGCTGGTTTGACAACCGGCGCGCATCGCCCCTAAAATGCCAGTCTCCCTTCTGGATGGCTGCTGCGGGCACTTTGAATGGCGAAAGCGACTTACAAGGATTCGGGCGTCGACCTTGAGGTCTATCGCCAGAGTATGGCCCGGCTGCCCAAGCTGCTGCACCGCACCTACAGCCCGCGGGTGATCTCGAACGACGGCGGGTTCGCGGGCCTGTTTCAGCTCGATTTTTCCAACGCCCTGTTCGAGCGCAAGTATCAGGAGCCCGTGTTGGTTTCCTGTACCGACGGTGTGGGCACGAAGCTGAAAGTGGCCAGCATGACCGGCGTGCACAACACGGTCGGCGTCGACCTGGTGGCCATGAGCGTCAACGACGCCCTGTGCTGCGGGGCCGAGCCGCTGTTTTTCCTCGACTACGTGGCCATGTCGCACGACGATCCGGCGTTGCTCGAACAGATTGTCGAGGGCGTTTCCAATGGCTGCCTGGAGGCCGACTGCGCCTTGCTGGGGGGCGAGACGGCCATCATGCCCGACCTGTACGCCCGGGGCGATTACGATCTGGCCGGCTTTTGCGTGGGCGTCGCCGAACGCAAGCGGCTGGTGGACGGCCGCTCGATTTCGCCCGGCGAC
>JBGQKM010000066.1:0-21391 GCA_041499515.1 Planctomycetia bacterium
GAACCCGCGGGGGAATAGCCCAACGTCACCGCTGGGCCACGATTTCGAGCCTGGCTTCGGCCACGGCCGGACCCGACGCGCCGGCCGAGGTGGCTCGCACGACCAGCGGCATGTTGAACTCGCCGCACTCCGGGGCGAACTCGATCACTAGCGATCCAGCGCTTTGTCCGGCGCTCAGCAGCACCGGCTCGGCCTTCACGCCGTGAATGTGCGGCGGCACGACCAGTTCCAGGTTCACCGGCGCCGGGTGCGCCGGATCGCGAGAGACGCTGACCCGGATCGTGCTGGTGCCGCCGGGTTGCGCCAGGATCGATTCGCGATCGGCGGCCAGGCTCAGCAAACCGGAGGAGACGCGAATCACGATCTGCTCGTTCTGCTCCACCGTGCTGAAGCTGACCACGTGCTGGCTGCCGTCGAAATCCTGAATCGTGCCCAGGGCCATGATGCACGAGCGGCTGGTGCGGCCCAGTTCCATCCACGGCGGCAGGCAGATGGTGTAGTCGAACGCCTCGGCGCCGGCCGGAACCGTGATCGCCGGCCCGCTGATTCCCTGCAAGTGCCGCATCTGGCGATCGGCCAGGGAAACCTCCAGCGGCCCGGCATAGCCGTTGCGCGTCAGCCGATAATGCCGCTGCAGGGTGCCGCCCCGCGGCTGGAAGTGAAGTTTGTAGTCGCTGACGAACTTGAACGGCGTGGGAATTGCCACGGCCCACAAGACGTGCTCGATCGCCGGCTCGCCCCGTGGCACCTGTAGCGTTGCAGTGCGCGCGATCTCTTGCGAGCCGATCCTGGCCGTGCCGCGCACCACCAGTCGGCCCGTGCGGACCGGCGTTTTGTCGAGCGTCGTGAACGTCAACTCCACCTGTTTCGTCTTCGCCGGAATCTGGGTCCCGGCGACCGTCACCCCGTCGGGCAGCCCCTCGACGCGAAGCTCGATCGGCGTGTCGAGCGGCACCGGCGCCTCGACGTCGATGTGCAACTTCGCCGGCGCGCCGCGCACTAGGTTGATCGCGTCGCTGGCCAGCAGCAAGCGAAAGTCCTCCTGGGCCGGCGCGAAGCGCAGCCGGTAGGCGAACGCCGGTCCGCCGCGCGACGCCAGGCGATCTTCGACGCGCACCAGGTACGTGCCGTCGGCCGGCGCGGTAAAGCGGCATTGCGGATCGGTATTTCCGGCTGCCCCGTCATCCGAGCGGACCAACTCCTTGCCGGCCGCATCGGTCACGACCAGCACCCCGTCCAACGGCGAGCCGAGCCGGCTGGCCCGCAGCTCGAGCTCGTAGGTTTGGCCTTTTTCGGCCGGCATGGAAAAATAGTCGACGTCGCCGGGCGTTTCGATGCGGCCGTTGACGATGCCCGGCACGCCGACCGCTTCGGCGTGGCCGGCGTCGTTATTGGCTTGGCGCTCGACGTGTTCGGGCAGGTCGTCGAGCTCCAGCAGCACGGGATTCGATAGCTGGCCGCCAAGATCGAAGCGCTCGGCCAATGTCGCCGGGCCGTCGGCCGGCAGCGCCACCTCGACCGGCTCGGCGGGCACTCCGCCGCCGGTCAACTCGAAGCGGGTCTTCTCGCCGCGGCGGCCTCCCAGCGGAAAGACGGTCGCCACGCGCGGGCCGGTGCCGAGCGTCAGCCGGTACACATAACTCTGCAGCCCGCCGAAATTGATGTCGTGAATCCGAATGCTATAAGTCCCGTCGGCCGGTGCCGTAAAGGATAGCTGGGCCTCCTGGGTCGGAGAGCCGATGGCTTCGCACAGTTTTCGTCCGCCGGAGTCGGTCACTTCCAGGCGCGGTTCCAAGGGCGAACCCAAGCGGGCGGCACAGACCTCGGCCCACACGGTTTGTCCGCGGCGAGCATGAAAGGTCCACAGGTCGACGTCTTCACGCGGAAAGATGCGGCCGTTGATCGTCACCGGCAATTCAACCGCCACCGGGATCGGCTCGCCGTCGATTTCTTGTTCCACGACCTCGGGCAACTCGCCGACGATGAAGCGCCGGGCCGGCGTGGCGCCTTGCGAGGTGGTCAGCCGCCAATAGTGCGTGCCCAAGGGGGCCTCCGCGGCGATCTCGAGCCGCGTGGCGTAATCGCGCGGATAGTCCTCGGCCAGTTGCGAATCGGGCAGCGGAACGAGCGGCCCCTCGAACCAGGTCGTGGACGTCGGTTTGACCGGCGCGATCGGCTTGACGCCCGCGGACACCAGGTCGATTTGGCATCCGCCCTGCAAGAACAGGCCGCCGACGCGCACTTCGCATTGCGTGCCGCGCTGGCCGCCGGCCGGAAAGATGTAGCTGGCCACCGGCTCGTTGGCGCCGGCGCCCGCGCCCCAGGCCAGCAGCGACACCGTCAGATATGCCAATCCACGCGCGTTCATGGCCGCCTCATATCAGCTCGCGAATGACGCGGCCCTGGTTGACGATCTTGACCGGTCGACCCTCGGGCGTGAAGAACTCTTCGTCGGGGTTGATGCCCAACTGCCGATAGATCGTGGCCGCCAGATCCTCAGGACCGTAGGGATTGTCGGCCGGTTTTTCAGCCCGGGCATCCGAAGCGCCGACCGCCACGCCGCCGCGCAGAGTGCCGCCGCCGAGCGCCACGGTGAAGCCGGGTCCCCAGTGGTCGCGGCCGGCGTTCTTGTTGATCCGCGGCGTGCGGCCGAACTCGCCGCTCACCACGACCAGCGTCCGCCCGAGCAGCCCCCGCTGGGCCAGATCGGCAAAAAGTGTCGACAGCCCCGAGTCGAGCGCCGGCAGCAATTCGTTCTTGAGCACGGAAAAACAATTGTCGTGCGTATCCCAGTTGGTGTGCTGGATCGTGACGCAACGGACGCCCGCCTCGACCAGGCGGCGGGCCATCAGGCACGATTGGCCCAGCGTGTGCCGGCCATAGGCGTCGCGCATGGCCGCCGGCTCGCTGTTCAAGTCAAAAGCCCGCTTGGCCTCGGGCGAAACCATCAGCTCGAAAGCCTTGCGTTGGAACAGGTTGACCGACTGGGCGCTGGCGTTGGCTTGCGACTCCATCGTTTTTTGGAATCGATCGACCTGTGCCAGCAAATGCCGGCGGCGATCGAGCCGCGCGGCGTCGAAGGTCAGCGGCGGCAGGATGTCGGGCACCGAAAAATCGAGCGCCGCCGGATCGGCCTCGATCGCAAACGGCGCGCAAGCCGGACCCAAATAGGCCGCGCCGCAGCTGGGGTGCATCTGCGGCAAGCAGACAAAGGCCGGCACCGAACCGCGCGGCCCCAGTTTGCGGGCGATGATCGCGCCGTGCGAGGGGCGCTGATTGTTGGGCGTGATAGTCGGCGTGAAACCAGGCCCGGCGCGGTAGCCGGTCAACATATAATGATCGGCCGGACCGTGATCCGAGTTGCCGTGGCCAAACGAGCGCACCAGAGAGAACTTGTCCATCTCGCGCGCCACGCGCGGCAGGTGCTCGCAGATCTGAATGCCCGGCACGTTGGTGGCCACCGGCCGAAACTCGCCGCGAAATTCGGCCGGAGCCTCGGGCTTCAGGTCGAACGTGTCGATCGTGCTCATCCCGCCCCGCAGGAACAGGTAGATCAACGCCATGTCCTTGCCGGCGGTGCCTTGTTCGGCGGCTCGGGCCAGCGCCGGGGCCAGCGGGATGCCAAACAAACCGGCCGTGCCCAGGCGCAAAAAATCGCGCCGCCTAATTCCGTCGCAATAAGTCGACCGCCCGTTCATGGCTCTACTCCTTCGATCGCGTGTGATCGATCAGTGGTTGAACACGAACTCCAGGCTATTGAGCATCGTCCAGGCCAGGTCCTCGGCCGCTGCTTGCCGGCCCCCTGTGCCGGCTTGCAAGTAAGCGCTTGCGACCTGGCGTTCCGGCTGAGTGGGGAAGCGGCTGAAGAACGTCAGGTAAATCTCGTCGGAGAGTTGGCCGTCGTCGGTAATCGTGGTCGTCAGACGCGCGATCGTGCCGCGCGGGCTGCTGAGCTTCTGCGAAATCTCTGGACTGTTGAGCAGGTGCAACACCTGGGCCACGCTCGGCTCGGTGTTGCGCTCACATTGGCATGCGCTCTGCCGCGTCGGCCGGCCGAAGAGCTTCAAAAAATAATGCGACGTGCGGTTGTCCCAAAGCTGAATCGCCCGATATCCGGCCGGCACGCCCTGAAACTTTTCGCCGACTCCGCTGGCCTGACACACCGCGTCCAACAGCACCTCGGCGTCCATCCGCTTCAACAGGGCCCGCGAATAGTTGCGCTCGTCGCGAGCGTTGCTTTCGTTGGGACGCGAGGCATGTTGATACACGCGCGAGGCCACGATCGCCCGGATCAGGGCCCGCTGGTCGAATTGCTTGTCGATCAGATATTGCGCCAAGCCATCCAGCAGCGCCGGGTTGCTGGGCGGATTGGTGGCCCGCACGTCGTCGATCGGCTCGACCAGCCCGCGGCCGGTGAAATGGGCCCACAGCCGATTTGCCTGGTGCCGGGCAAACCAGGGATTGTCCGGCGAGGTGAGCCAGCGGGCCAGTTCGCCGCGGCGGTCGCCGGGCGGGTCGGCCGAGGGCGTCGGCGCGCCCAGCGGGTGGGCCACCATCAACTCTCCGGTGCGCGGGTGATGCGTCTCGCCGCCGCCGTTGGCCAACACGACTTCGCCCAAGGGCGAGGTCTTCTGCCCCAGCGGGGCGAAGTAGTCGAGCATGCCGTAATAATCGGTCTGGCTCCAGCGGTCGAACGGATGATGGTGGCACTGCGCGCAGGCGATCCGCACGCCGAGAAAGACCTGCGAGATCGTGTTGGCCGTTTCGCCCGGCTTGGCGGTGACTTTGAACAGTTGGGCCTGCGGCACTTCGGCCAGCGGCCCCTCGGCCGTGATGATCTGCGTGGCGAAACGATCCAACGGCACGTTGTCGGCCACGTTCTGGCGAATCCAACGGTAGAAGGCGTAGGCTCCCTTGTGCCCCAGCGCCAGCCGGTCGACTCGCAGCAGGTCGGCCCATTGCAGGGCCCAATAGTCGGCATACTCGTCGCGCGCCAGCAACTCGTCGGCCAGACGCGCCCGGCGATCGTCGCGCGGGTCGCTCAAAAACCGCCGTGCCTCGGCGGCGGTGGGCAGCGTGCCAATGATGTCGAGATACACGCGGCGCAGATATTCGGCGTCGTCGGCCAGTTCGGCCGGCTCGATGTTGAGCTTGCGCAGCTTGGCGTAGACCAGCGGGTCGATAAAGTTGTGTTGCGGCCACGAGCCGGTGTCGGCCAGCGGCTGCGGATTGGGCACCAGCGCCTGAAACACGGCCACCGAGCCCATGTAGCTGGCCATGACGGCCACCTGGCCCGGCGACGTGCCGGCCGTGACCAGGCCCTGGTCATCGACCGCGGCCAGGCCGTCGTTGTTGGATTGAAACTTCGCCAGCCGCGTCACGTCCACGCGGCGGCCATCGCTATACGTGGCAACCGCGCGCAATTGCTGGCCAGAACCCATGGCCAGTTGCCGCTCGGCCGGCTGCACCTCGAGAGCCACTACGCGCGGATCGGTGGCTCCTCCGGCGGGCATGCCCGCGGCGATCCAATCGCGCAGCAGCGCATACTCGCGCGACTGACGGGCGATGCGCAGTCCGCCGCCGTGCGGCACGTCGCCGGCCGCTTTTTCCAGGAACAAACTTCGCTCGGGCACGGCCGGAAACATGCGCCGGCCACGCCCCTCCATCGTCAGGGCCGCGTAATCGGCCGGCGGATCGAAGCCGAACACCGAGAGCTTGAAGCCGTTTTGGCCTTCGGCCTTGCCGTGGCAGCCCGACGAGTTGCAGCCATATTTGCCCAAAAGGGGCACGACGTCGTTTTCGAAATTGTAGTGCCGCTGCTCTTTGGCGCCTGCGACCGTGACCGGCAGCGAGATTTTCTGACCCAAGGCGCTGACTTCGACCGCGCCGGTGCCGTCGGCCAGACCGTGGATGACCCCCAGGCTGGAGACCTCGACCGTGCGCGGGTCGAGCGAGCGGAATTCGGCCTGCCGGGTGAGATCGACCGAACGGCCGTCGGCCAGTTTTTGCTCGACCAGGATCGAATAGCTTTGGTCAGGTCCGGCCAGATGCACGGCCGGCGGATCCAGCGAAATCGCCGGCAGCGTGTCGGCGGCCAAGAGCATTCGCCCCGCCGCCAAAGCCAATACCAGCGCCAGCCATGTGCGCACGCGTCTCATCACTCACCTTGGGTAGAAGGTGAAGCCGCCGGGCCGAAGGATTGCAACGCATCAAAGTAGCGTGGGAGCACGCACTTTCTGAACCCAGGCATACCCCGATGCTCCACGGATCAACCGTGGCCGATTGATTGTAGCCGGTCCAGCGGAAATCGCTACTTCTTTCTCTTCTTTTTGGTCGGCTGCTTTTTCGGAGCGGCGTTCTTCCGGGTGGCCGACTTCTTGGGCGACTTAATCACCCCTGGGTCCACAGCCAAGAGACCCTTCAGGGCTTCCTCGAAGCGGAGTGGCGCGAGGCTGATTGGTTTTGCGTTTGAGGGCTCCGACTTCGAGTTCGGCATGGTGTGTCGCCTCCTGTCATGCGGGCTATGGTCGCCGCGTCATTGTACCACGTCGATTTGCGCCGGATACCCGGTTGAACCGGGCGATTAGCCAACGCGCGGCCGTCGCACGCCACCGCGAGTCGCGTCGTTCCGATCATCGGAATAGCGGATGTTGCTTTGCGATTATCTCTATTGAAATCGGCGCCAGCATTTCCTATATTGGATTAAGCATCAATCCAATAGCGGTCTGAGGACTGGGGAGGATACAGAATGAAAATCGTGTTTGACTTCGCGGCGCAGCAAATCACAATTGAGGATCAAGAGCCGAAGCTGACAGAGGTGCTTCAGGCGGCGCGACAAATCGCCCCACTTTTGTCGCACATCCAAATCGTGACGAAGTCCACCGGTACGCCTAAAAGTCCCCAGAAAGCCGCTGAATCTGAGTCGACTCGCCAAGAATCGAACGGTGGCGGATTAACTCACCAAACGCTAAAGCAGTTTGTAAAAGGATTGCCGTTGAGCGGAGCATCGGAGCGGATCGCGGCAATTGCCTATTACATGCGCGGCCATGAGAACCGCGAGACGTTCTCCCCCAAAGAAATGGATACGTGGTTCACGATAGCTGGCCTACAGAAGCCCAAGCTCATGCCAGTGGCCGTGTTCGACGCCAAGCGGCACAGTGGCTACGTCGAGAATGCCAGTCACGGCCAGTGGAAGCTCACCGTACAGGGGGAGAACTTGATCGTTGGAAAGCTGAACGACTCTGAGGAGCAAGAGTGATAGGTGGCCGGCCGGGGCGGTGAGACGCCCAGACCGGCCTTGAACCCCAAGCAGCAGACTTAGCATCAATCTGGAGGATGCGCCCATGCTCGGACGCACATGGTCGGGGTCCGTATTTAGATTAGCAAGATCGCCACCGCAACGCAAACGGCCACCAGACGGCTTGCGCTCACAACGCGCTGCCTGGTGGCCGTTTTTCTTCTTCCGCTCGGCGACGGACGCCGAGGGCCCGCAACCACTGCTATGGAGATTATCCATGAAACCTGGCAAAGCCCGCAAGGGCACCAGTATGAAGATTGTTGCTTCATTCCGCCATTGGCGGACGGGCAAGCTGATCGTGGCCGCAGACTACGGCCACAAGGGATTTCCGATTAGTTCTACGAAGCGGAAGCCCCGGTAGTTGATTGATCGGTCGGGGTGCCGGTGGGACTTTGCTCCCACCGGCGCGCCCGCTCTGGCGGACGTGGCGGAATTGGCAGACGCGCTGGTCTTGGAGATCAGCGGGCGAATGGCCCATGCGGGATCGTGTCCCGCCGACCGGATGGGCGGAATAATATTGGCCAAAAGTTAATGGTTCACCTAGCGTAGGCGAGGATTTCGCGTATTATTTGGCGCCCCCGCTAGCGTTGGCTGTAGTTGCTCTCCCAAACTTGGGGGCTGGAGGCGAATCGGCGATGAATGCTGACGGGTACAAATTCAAATCGATTCTCTCAGAGGCAATTCAAGAGTCTGGTCTGCGCGAGGGCGCGTTCAGGCACAAGTACAACTCTGACGAGCTATTTAACGATGTGTTTCTTGATGCGGATTCTCCGAATCTGATCGCCGCCAAAGCCATTAAGCACCTATGTTCTGATGACGGCCAATTCAACGGCTGCGTGCCTGGTTTAATGGCGGTGACGACTTTTCTAAGAGAAAAGGGAACCAAGGGCCCGTCCGCAGAAGAGGAAGAGCTTTGCCTGATGGATCTGGCCACGAGGGATCTTGATGACCACAACGCATTACTGGGCTGGGTCAATCAGTGGTACAGCTTCTAAGAACGATCGCTCCACACTTTTTTAGCGATCGTGGCTATTCGGGCCATTTTCTCTGAGCGGCGATCGTATTCAGCGGAGGGGATTAAGTCGATGTAGATGTTCAATTCATCGCCCTCGTCCTTGGCTGCGTTCCATGATCGTGACAAGTCATGCGTCAATTGACTTAACTGATCTGGAGTGCGTGAGTTGACGAAGTCGACGGCTCTTTTGATGGCGTCAATCTCATCTAACTCCAGTCCACTGGACCTCGTAGTCTCGAGAAGCCTGTACAGGACAGACGGGAATGGTCCGTCTTCATCGCTTGGAAATGAGTCGATGATTTTTTCTTCCTTCATTTCCTCAAGTAGCTCTTCGCCGCATCCAACGCCTGGCCCATATTGCATCTTCACGATAGGCCAATCGCTGAGATAGCCTGGGTAATGCTTAGCGTAATACAAATGAGCAAAGTAAAAAGCCTTGAAGAGCCTTCGTGTGCTTTGGATCTGGTAACCTTTGCACACACGGAGGATTTCGATCAAGATGCGCTTGGCTCGCCCCTTGTCGGGCTCGTAACCCAAATCGCACCCAGCCGAATGCTGATTAGAAGTGCTCATTTGATCGTCTCTAATCGTCGTCATTGCGCCCCTGAACGCCGCGTTGTACGCATGGTCAACAAATGAGTCAAGCGTGATGCCGAGCTAGCAAATGTACTGCGCCGACATGGACCCGTCAAAAAAGAGGATAAAAAAGCCCCCGGCGGGGCAATCCCGTGGGAGCTTTCGTTGGCTCGCTTCGGTTCGCTAGCAACTCCTTGCCCAGCGTACGATTATATGTGCCCGGTCAAGGGAACTGAACTTACGACATTGAGTTTACGGGATCGGTTCGCTGCCGCCTATGAGGGAAAACAGCCATTTTTGGCTTATTTTTCACATTCGGCCCGGCCTTGCCTGAAAAATGGCTGCGTGTACGTCAGCTGTTTGCCCCCCATCTTTCGGGCGGGCTTGGCTGTTCGCGTGCCGTTCGTGTTTCTTCGCCGACGTACTCGGCCAGGCCTGTGGGATCCGGGAGCTCTCCCGAGAGCCAGGGGCCGAAGTGCGTCAACTTTGCGGCCATTTGCCGACCTTCGCGATCAGGCCGATGGTGCGACGGCCGTAGCCCCCGCGCCGGGCGGGGTGATCGGTTCGCCCCAATCGGCTGAGAATTGACGCTGGCATTTGTTGCATTGCACGCGGCGGCCGAGATAGGTCGCTTTGAACTTACTGACGTGCCGGCAACCGGCACAGACGATGTTCACGGTCAGGTCGCGCGTTGCTTCGGTGCCGATCATCGCTTCGGGCACGTCGACAAGCACGATGTCGCCCGGCTCCAGTCGGGTCAGCAGGTCTTTGGTGAGCGGGGCAATATCGGCGACGCGGTTGCCGAGCCGGCGGATCGCCTGCTCGAAGACGTTGCGCACCAGCCGCCCGTTGCCAAAATGCTCGTCGCGAGATTTCAGCAGGTAGGCAAATCCCAGAATCAGCCGCGCGCGCGTTTCGGGCGGCAGCACGTAGCGATTGTTGTCGCAAAGCGATTGCATGATTCGGCCAAGCTCGACAACCGTGTAATCCGGGAACTGAAACGTGCGTTGAAAGCGAGAGGCCAGGCCCGGATTGGTGGCCAGCAGCCGCTCCATTTCCTCCGGATAGCCGGCCAGCACCACGATCAACCGATCGCGATTGTCTTCCATTCGCTTGAGCAGCATCTGCAGAGCCTCGTGGCCGAACGGATCGTCTCCCTGGTCGCTGACCAGGCTGTAGGCTTCGTCGATGAACAGCACGCCGTCGAGGGCCTTGTCGATGATCTTGTTGGTGCGCTCGGCGGTCTGGCCCGCATAGCCGGCCACCAGGTCGGAACGATCGGCCTCGATCAAATGCCCTTGCTTGACGATGCCCAGCGCGCCGAATATTTCGCCCAGAACCCGCGCCACCGAAGTCTTGCCGGTGCCGGGGTTGCCGGCGAACACCGTGTGCAGGCTGACTTGGGTGCGGGGCAGGCCGGCTTGCTCGCGTTGCTGCTGCACGCGCAAAAAGCGCGTCAGTTCACGGACTTCACTCTTGATCGCCTCCAAGCCAATCAAATCATCCAGCGATTGCAGGGCCGCTTGCAGTCGCTGCTCGGCGGTCGGCGGATGGGCAACGGCCAAAGGCGGCGGCGCGATTTCGCGGTCCGACTTGCTCTTTACGCCGTCGACCGTGGGCATCGCATTCAGGGCCTGCCGGATCTCCTGGCAGCCGGGCGTTGGGGTCAACGTGGCCTCATCACTGGCAAGCAGCACCGGGCGCAGATGGCGATTGATCTCGGCCAGCAGGCCTTTGAGCTGTGCCGTTTCTTCCGGTGCGATGGTGCCGTCCGATTTGGCGACTAGATTGCCAAAACGCACGACGATGGTTTCCAGTTCGCTCGTCCGATCGCGGAGCACCGGCACTTCTTCGAACGGGCGCACGAGCTGATACCAAGAGAACTTATCGGCCATGGGAATGAGGTCTTGCAGCACCGGACCGATCTCATCGAGCAGGAACGTCCGGCCCCACAATTTGAAAATCAGCGCCTGGGCCAAATGGCGTTCCTGCGAAGTGAAACGCCGATCGGCCTGTACGATGGCCAGGAAGATCTTGATCAGCAAACCGCGCGCAAGATCGTCCATCAAGCTCAGCGTGGTTTCTGGCGAGCCGGTGGCGGTTTGGGAGGGAAGGTTCCTCGTCCACGCCTCGGCGCTCGATCGATAGAGCGCCAGGCAGTCATCGACGGTCTGGTTGAGCGCGTCAATGTGTGTGTCGAGCGCATCGCCAAAATCGGCCGAGTTGGGCATGACACACATGAGCGTGGCCTGCGGTATTGCGGGAGCGTGATCCGAATTATACTCCACGCCAACTGGCAGAGCACGCTGCTTTTCGTGGCCGCGTCGAGAGAAACGGCGGGACAGGAAAGGAGACTTCACCGATTGTTGGTGGTTAGCGGTTTTCTAGGGCGGCCGGGGACGCGGAGGGTGAAACCTAGGCCCAGCCCAACCTGGCTTCATTCAAAAAAACCGCCCGTCGGGTCGACTCGTCGAAAATGCGTGCTTTATCGTTCCGCCCAGTCCCATCGTGGCAGTCTTTTCTGTCCTTCAAGTATGTCCCATGAGCCGCGCAATCTTCTTGACGTCCGCGCGCTCCAATTCCGGTGCGGCACGCTCCTCGCTTCGATGGCCGCGTCGATCCTCGCGGGCGAAACTCTTCTTTTTCGCCACCGATCCGTATACCTGACTCCATTTGCCGTTCTTGAAGATGATTTGGTAGCCGTCTTTGAGAATCTGGAACGGGCGATTGACTGCTTTCATCCGATCGAACGTGACCGTGCCTGGTTTGTGAAATGCCTCGAAATAGGCAGGATACACAAAGTCACTCATGGGGATGCCATTGACGTTGAAGCTCAGGGCCTCCACAGTATCGGCGCTCTCGTATGCATATATTGTCTTGGGGTCGGGGCCAGTAGTCATCATGTTAATCGCGGGGTCGACGAGCATTTCGACGAGCTCGTGAGAAGCGGACACGCTCACCAGATCGCCATTCTTGAGGGTTGTGCGAACAAACACTTTGGATAGAGGCAACCCATCCGGAGTCAGATCGTGATAGGCCAATGCACCGGGCTGGTCGGCATCGTCGAGAAAGACAACCGACCAGCAGCCCTTCACGAAACCAGTGGACTTGAAAAGCTTTGCCGGAGTGCCCCACACGGGGACGATGTGCTGATCAACGTAAGATTGCATCGCGCCGATCAGCGCATCGAGGTCAACTCCCAGCGGTGTCTTGGCCTGATTGAAACAGGCAACACGGGGTACGTCTCCTTGATTGAATGCGCCAAGCACTCGCTTTCGCGGTTTTGCCTTCATATCGGCCCTCACTTTTCTTCGTTCCTAGCTTTGCAGCAATTTGCCGACCTTCGCGATCAGGTCGACGGTGCGGCAGCTATAGCCCCATTCGTTGTCGTACCAACTCAGCGTCTTGACCAGGTTGCCGTCCATCACCTGGGTCCAGTCGGGCACCACGATCGAGCTGTGCGGGTCGCCGATGATGTCGGTCGAGACGATCGGATCTTCGTTGTAGCAGAGGATTCCCTTGAGAGGCCCGTCGGCCGCTTTCTTCAGCGCCGCGTTGACTTCTTCCTTGGTCACGTTGCGCGACATGAGCGTGGTCAGGTCCACCAGACTGCCGGTGGGCACCGGCACGCGCAGCGAAATGCCGGTCAGCTTGCCGGCCAATTCCGGAATCACCAGGCCGATGGCCGCCGCCGCGCCGGTCGTGGTGGGAACGATGTTCTGAGCCGCGGCGCGGGCGCGATACAAGTTGTCGTGCGGCAAATCCTGCAGACGCTGATCGTTGGTATAGGCGTGGACCGTGGTCATCAGGCCCTTGACGATGCCGAAATTCTCATGCAGCACCTTGGCCAGCGGACCGAGGCAGTTGGTCGTGCAACTGGCGTTCGAGATGCACTTTTGTTCCTTGGTCAGTTGATTGTCGTTCACTCCGATCACGCAGGTAATATCGGCGCCGTCCTTGGCCGGGGCGCTTAATACGACGCGCTTGGCGCCGGCCTTCAAGTGGGTGTCGTAGCCCGGCTTCGTCTTGCCGTCTTTGGTACTCTCGCGGGCGGTAAAGATGCCGGTGCTCTCCAGCACCACGTCGATTTTCATCTCGCCCCAGGGTAGTTTTGCCGGCTCGCGCTCTTTCAGGCCGTGGATCTTCTTGCCGTCGACGGTCAAGTATTGATCGTCATAGGTGACGGTGCCGGGATAGCGGCGGTGGGTGCTGTCGTATTTCAAGAGCGTGGCCAGCGTGTGGTTGTCAGTCAGGTCGTTGATGGCCACCACGTCGAACTCTTTCGAGCGGGCCATGAGATTGCGAAACACCAGCCGACCGATCCGACCAAATCCGTTGATTCCGACGCGAATTGCCACGAAAATCTCCTTTAAAACAGAACCGCCCTCGCACGAGGAGGGCATCATCGGGGGCACGGCTCTAGGGGTGAACGATCGATGGCCTGAATTATACAATTCCCGCGAACTTCGACAACCGAGGCGCTCCGGGTAGACAGCGGCGGCCATTGGCCGGAAAATGGGCTTGGCGGCCGAGGCCCCGACTCGCGGCGGTGAGGCCCTCGGCATCAACTAACAAACAAACCGCGGCGCGCCACGGCACACCGGGCGCGTAAGCATCCCGCTGGAAGGAAACGCACGGCATGGCTGGCGAGCACGACAGACTGCAGAAAGTCCTGGATCAATTGCAAACGCAACTCAACGAGGTGCGCCAGCTCGATCCGGCGGTTGCCGCGCACTTGGAATCGACGATCGCCGAGGCCCGGGCCGCGCTGGCCGGCCGCCCCACGCCGCCGGCCGCGCAGCGCTCGATCGTCGAGCGGCTGTCCGACGCGGTGTTGAAGTATGAAGCGTCGCATCCAGCCCTGGCAGGCAATTTGGGCAGCATCATCGACGCGCTGGGCCGGATGGGAATCTGAAGCGGCTGGCGATCGTCGCGGCTCGCTGTCGCCGCTCGCCCTCACTTCGCGCTTCTTCCGGACTTGACCGTGGTTTTGGCGGGCCGCTCGACCTGGCGGGCTTTCCTGCCGGTGGCGGCCAGGGGCTTGGCCAACGTGATCGTGATCTGCTCGGCCAGCGCGCCGCCGGCGCGATTCAATACGGGGTTGGGTCGGGTCATGTCGTCGTACCAGGCCTTCACCGTCACTTCATCGTCGGCCTGCGCCAGGGTCGGGTCCTCGGAGGTCAAGGTCACTTCCAGATCGTCCGACGTGCTGCCGGTGATCTTGCGATTGCCGGCGACCACCAGCAAATCTCCATCGCGGTAGGTGGCCAATTTGCCTTTGATGAGAAACGTGCCGGCGCCCGGATTGCGCACGGGCTTGAGCCCTTGTTCATCGGTGGGAGCAAACAGGCCGTGCGACATTTTGCCTTGGGGCGTGAAAATTTCGATTTTGTCGACCGGGTCTTTCAAGACCCCTTTCTTATCGATCTGTCCGGTAAACTGCAACGACATTCCTGGACGCAGGTAGCCGGCTTCGGCCTGGCCCTTGACCGTGATTTGGGTCTGTTGGTTGATCTTGAGCAGCCAGACTTCGTTCTTCGAGTCGCGGAACTTGATGACGTCGGCCTGAACCGCTTCCACCTTGCCTTTGTCGTCGAAGGCGAGCGAGCCTGGGGGCACTTCGAATTGTGCACGCGCCACGGGCGTCGCGGCCCCAACGGCCCAGGCCACGATGGCGGCGGTAAAGATCGTGTCGATGCGCATGAGAGTATCCTCGGCCTCTGTCCGTGATCGCGAGCCGCCAGCCGAACCGCCCGCGCCCCCTGGGGATGCCCCTTGGCCCCAGCGTCTAACATACCCTGGAGGCCGCATAAATGAAAACGCTTGCCGCCGGCCACCAAGGCGCTCGCAGAGCGAAGGCCGTTGCCAGCGGCCCGCCGGAGCGTCACAATGCCCTTAGATACCAGCAATTTTCCGCCACGAACTTTCCGGGGCCCGCGGTCCATGCCGAGCGAACCGAGCCAAATCACGATTCCGAAATTCCGGGCCCTCAAGGCGACGGGCCAAAAAATCACGATGCTCACGGCCTACGACTACTCGATGGCCGGGCTGCTGGACTCGACCGGCGTCGAGGGAATCCTGGTTGGCGACAGCATGTCGATGGTCGTGCAGGGACACGCCAACACGCTGCCGGTCACGTTGGACGAAATGATCTACCACGCCGAAATGGTCGGCCGGGCCGTGCATCACGCCCTGCTGGTGGTCGACATGCCGTTTCCGAGTTTTCATTTGGGCGTTTATAAGGCGGTGGAAAACGCGGGCCGCATTCTCAAGGAGACCCGCTGCCAGGCCGTGAAACTCGAAGGCGGTACGGCGCAGGCCGAGGTGATCGCGGCGCTGGTCTCGGCCGGCATTCCGGTGATGGCGCACTGCGGCTTGCGGCCTCAAAGCGTGCACCAATTGGGCGGATACAAAGTGCAGCGCGACGAAGAAGCGTTGATGGCCGACGCCGCCGCCGCCGAACAGGCCGGCGCGTTTGCCGTCGTGCTGGAGTGCATTCCGGCGGCGCTGGCGGCGAAGATCAGCAAGAGCCTGAAGATTCCGACCATCGGCATCGGCGCCGGCGCCGGCTGCGACGGCCAGATTCTGGTGACCAACGACCTGCTGGGGCTGACCAGCGGCTACGTGCCCCGGTTCGTCAAAGCCTATGCCGATCTGCAGGGCGTGATCACCGAAGCCGTCACGCGATTTCGCGATGATGTGCGGAGCGGAAAATTTCCCACGCCCGACCAGACGTTCAAGTAAGCAAGTCTGACGCAGCGGAGCGCGCGAGGTCGATTTGCCCATGCCTAATCGCCTGGCCGAGGAAAGCAGCCCCTATCTGCTGCAGCACGCCGGCAATCCGGTCGACTGGTATCCCTGGGGCCCCGAGGCCCTGGCGCGGGCCAAGGCCGAAGACCGGCCGATCTTTCTGTCGATCGGCTATTCGGCTTGTCATTGGTGCCACGTGATGGAGCACGAAAGTTTCGAGGACGCCCAGATCGCGCGAGTGATGAACGAACATTTCGTGTGCATCAAGGTCGATCGCGAGGAACGGCCTGACCTGGATCAGATCTACATGAACGCCGTGCAGATGATGACCGGCCGCGGCGGCTGGCCGATGTCGGTCTTTCTGACGCCCGAGTTGAAGCCATTCTATGGCGGCACTTATTGGCCGCCGTCGGCGCGGATGGGCATGCCCGGCTTCAACCAGGTATTGGCCGCCGTGGCCGATGCCTGGCACGAGCGCCGCGCGCAAGCGTTGGAACAAGCCGACGCGCTGACGCAAAACGTGCGACTCGCCGCGGCGCCCGAGACGGAGCCGGGCGAATTGAACTTTGCGTTGTTGGATCGTGCCGGCGGCGAGCTCGAACGTTCGTTCGACGCCGAGCACGGCGGCTTCGGCGGCGCGCCCAAATTTCCGCACCCGATGGACCTGCGGCTGCTGGCCCGCCTCTGGCATCGCAATCGAAGTCCCTCGGGGCTGAGGGTGCTGACGCACACGCTGGACAAAATGGCCGCCGGCGGCATCTACGATCAGCTCGGCGGCGGATTCCATCGCTATTCGGTCGACGAGCATTGGCTGGTGCCGCACTTCGAAAAGATGCTCTACGACAACGCCCTGTTGGTGCCCTGCTATCTCGACGCGGTTTCGATCACTGGCAACGACGATTATGCCCGCGTGGCGCGCCAGACGTGCGACTACGTGCTGCGTGAAATGACCGACGCTGCCGGCGGATTTTACAGCACGCAAGACGCCGACAGCGAAGGGGTCGAGGGCAAGTTTTTCGTCTGGACGCCGAGAGAAATCGAAGACGCGCTGGGCCCGGCCGCGGGTGGCGTGTTTTGCGACGTGTACGACGTCACGCCGCAGGGCAATTTCGAACACGGCCAGAGCATTCTCCATCTGGCCAGGCCACCAGCCGAGTGGGCCGAAGTCTTGGTGCGCGACCCGGGCGATTTGCGGCGCGAACTGGATGCCAGTCGCGAGGCGCTGCTGGCCGTGCGTTCCAAGCGCGTGCGGCCGGGCCTCGACGACAAGGTGCTGGTGGCTTGGAACGGTCTGATGATCGAGGCCCTGGCCCAGGCGGCCGGCGTGCTGGACGAGGCGCGGTATCTGACGGCGGCCCAACGCGCGGCCGACTTCATCCTGACCCACATGCGCCGCGGCGACGGCCGGCTGCTGCACAGTTGGCGGCGCGGCGCGGCCAGGCTGGACGCCTATCTGGACGACTATGCGTGCCTGGCCAACGCCCTGGTGAGTCTCTACGAGGCCGACTTTGACGAGCGTTGGATCGACGAAGCGACGCGCCTGGCCGACGTGCTGCTGCGACTGTTTGACGATCCCGAGCGCGGCGGATTCTATTTCACCGCCTCGGATCATGAGGCGCTCTTGGCCCGACAAAAGGATCTCTACGACAACGCCGTGCCCAGCGGAAACTCGCTGGCCGCCCTGGCGCTGTTGCGACTGGGCAAGTTGACTGGGCGGGAGGCGTATCTCGCAGCCGCCGAAAAGACTTTGCGCTCCGCCGCGGCGATCATGCGGCAAGCACCCCGGGCCAGCGGCCAGATGCTCGCGGCGCTTGACATGTTCTTGGGCCCCACGCCGGAAATCGTGATCCTGGGCGACCCGCAACATCCTGACACCGCCGCGGCGCTGGCCGATTTGCGGCGTCGATTCGTGCCCAACAAATTATTGGCTTGCCGCAAAACGAATCAGACCGGTTCCACGGCGCTGGCCGACCTGTTTGCCGGCAAGACCCTCGACGGCCTCCAGCCGGCCGTTTTCATCTGCGAGCACTTCGCATGTCAGGCCCCGCTATTCGGCAAACAAGCGGCGCTAGCCGCCTGGGAAATTCTGGACCGCGCCAAGCCTTGATCTCAGGGCTTTGCCGCCAGGCGTTTGTCGTTCATTGCGCGGACTTGTTTCCAGGTGACGATTTCGACGCCGGTCTTCTTGACCGCTGCGATCATTTCTGGATCGGTGAACGCGCGGCGGTCGTTGTCGCGCAGTTGCGAACTGGAGGTGATGGCCTGCAGCTCCTCGTTGTTGTAGCCGCAGTGAATGATCAGATAGCGCACGCCCGGCTTCGTTTCTTCGATCGCCTGCAGATACATCTTCTTTTTGGTCTCATAACTCTCGCCGGTGTAATACTGGGTCATCGTGTCGAGCACCGGCAAACGATGCTGGTCGAGAATTTTGACCAGCTCCAGGCCCCGGGCACGAATCTGCGGATTGGTCGCCGCGATGCCGACGTCGACCGTGCGAATGAAAAACACCGGCACGTTGAACTCGATGCCCAGTTTCGCATATACCTCGACCAGGTCGGGCCGGCTGACCACGGCGCCCATGTGCGTGTCGAGATGCGTCACCGGCACGCCGAATTCCAGAGCCCGTTTGACCTGAGCCCGCAGTTCGGTTTCGACTTCGGCCGACTTGGCGTGGGCCACGACGTCCGCCACGCCGCCCCACAGATAACCTTCCGGGTCGATCAGGCTGGGCACGCTTTCGCGCGGGGCGACCGGTCCCCAGCGGTATTCCTTCCACTCGCAATTGAGCGTCAGGTGGATGCCAAAATCCTTTTCGGGATGCGCCTTGGCGTAAATCGCGATCTCCTTGAACCAGGGGCAGGGGACCATGATGCTGGCCGAGGAGACGATTCCTTGCTCCAGGCCCTGAATCGTGGCCATGTTGACCGAGTGCGACATGCCGGCGTCGTCGCCATGAATGATCACATAGCGCCCGCCCTCCGGCTCGGTGGCCCAAAGTCGCCCGGCGACCAGCAGAATTCCCAGGCCCAGGGCCGCGATATTTCGCATTCTCACATTCATAGTGACATTACTCCAATATCAACGTGAACGTACAAACAATCAACAAACGCAAAGGAACAACGATCCTCGCCAACGACGAACAACGACCGATGGCGGCTTAGCAGCGCGCCGGCCGCCACGTCGTGGGCCAGTTCGGCTATGGCCCGTCCGACGCGCGGATCCAATCTTCGTTGAAGGCCGCGTGTTTCATGGTCTGGCCCTGATCGACAAAGTAGCTGTACACGGCGTGGATCGTGCCGTCGGCCCCTTGGATGATCGAGGGATAGTGGTATTGTCCCTTTTCGTGCCGCTCGAGATGGCGCGTGACCAACCAGGTCTTGCCTTCGTCCTCCGAGAGCGACACGGCCAGGCTGTTGCGCTTGTTGGCCGTGTCGTTGTAGATCAAAACCCAATGGCCGTCGGCCAGGCGCACCGCGTCGAGTCCCGATCCAGGATTCGGCAGATCGAGCGCGCCGACCGGCCCCCAAGTCAGTCCCTTGTCCTGCGACTCGCTCACGCGGATCTTGTCCAACGGGCCATTTTCGCGCATATAGGCCACCAGCGAGCCGTCCTTGCGCTCCAGCACCGCCGGTTGAATGTTTCCAAAACCCATCAGCGGTTCGCTGGCGTACCACGTCTGGCCCTCGTCATCGCTGATGGCCATCAGCGAGAACGAATAGGTGTCGCTGTACAGGGGCAGCAAGATTCGTCCGGTCGACAGCACGGTCGGCTTGCAGCGCGGTTGCCAGCCGAGCCGCTGCAACAGTTTATCGCCGAGGCGGTTTTCCAGCGACTCGACATACGCCTTGAGGCGGTCCGAGGGAGGCTGCTCGCGCTTCTCGATCATCGCGTGCAGCAGGCCCAGGGCCTTGTCTTTGAAATCGGCCGGCTTGAGCCAGATGACGCCCTGCCAGTCCCACTTCGGCGCGCCGGGGCCCAGGTAGTCTTTCGACGTGCGATAGTTGGTCAGCGCCGATTCCCACTGGTTGTTCAAGATGATCGGCCAGAACAGCCACAGCTTCTGGTGCTTGTCGATCATCATGCAGGTATTGCAATCGGGAAAGCCGGGTACGTCGGCCATCAAAAACGGCTCGCTCCAGGTGCTGGCGCCCTTGCTCAGCCGCGCGCCGAACACGGCCACGTCGTCGGCCGAACGCTCGCCCGAGCCGCGATACCAGGAAACCAGCAGGTCGCCGTTGGAACACTCGACGACGCCCGGCGCGTGGTTGTGTTTGGCGTGCGGAGGAAAGATCAGTTCTTCTCGATATTCCGGGGCGGCCTGTGCGGCCGAGGCCAGTAGCGCGCCTGTAATAGCCAATGAACCCAACCAAATTCGATGCATTGTAGGTTTCCTTGTCGGCGAGATGGAACGTGCGGGTGTGGCTCGGGGTAAACTACAATGGTATCATTCACCACGGTCATAGTCACCCTAATCGAGCGGCTTTTCGCGGCCGGCTTCGCCCCATGCAACTGGTCGAAATCCACCACGTCAGCCGCGCTTTTGGCAGCGTGCAGGCGCTGCGCGACGTCAACCTGTCGCTGGCCCCCGGCACGATCGGCCTGGTCGGCAATAACGGGGCCGGCAAATCGACGCTGCTCAAGGTGCTGCTCGGCCTGCTAAAACCCGACAGCGGAGGGGGCACGATCCTGGGCTGCGACATTCGACACGGCACCCGAGAGCTTCGCGGCCGGGTCGGCTATCTGCCCGAGGTCGCCGCCATCGTGCCGATGCTCAAGGGGGTCGAGTTCGTCACGTTCGCCGGCGACTTATACGGCATGCCGCATCGCGACGCCCGCCGCCGGGCCCACGAAGTGCTCAACTATGTCGGCCTGGGCGAACTGCGCTACCGGCGGCTGGAAGAATACTCGACCGGAAATCTGCAGCGGTTGAAGCTGGCCGCGGCGCTGGTGCACGATCCGCAATTGCTGTTGTTGGACGAACCGACCAATGGCCTGGATCCGGCCGGGCGGATCGCGATGCTGCAACTGTTGGAAGACTTGATCGCGGAGACCGGCAAGAGCGTCTTTCTGTGCACGCATCTGCTGGGCGACGTCGAACGGTTTTGCCAGCAGATCGTCGTGTTGGATCGCGGCACGGTGGTGCGGGCCGGCACGATGGAGGAAATGCGCTGGCAAATCAGCAACCGCTTTGCGTTGAGTTGGTCGGGATCGGCCGAGGCCTATCGTGGGGCACTGGCCGCGGTGGGAGTCGTCTTTGCCGACGCGCACGACGCCGGGCAAAACAAAGTCATGGTCGAGGTGCCGGAGGGTTTCGCCAGCGGCACGTTTTTCGAACTGGCCAAGGCCAGCGGGGCGGTGGTGACCGAATTGAAAGCCGACGAAGAGAGCCTGGAGCGGCTGTTCTTTCGCGTCACCGAAGAAGCGGCCCAGGCAGAGACGGCCGTCTGACGCCAGGCCTCCTGAGAACACAAGAGCAAGCGGCAACCTACATGGAACTCGATCAGGCCCACTATCACGGTTGGCACGGCCGGCTGCAAGCGCCCTGGGTGGCGTGCGGGGCGATCGTGCGCGTGGCGCTGTTGCAGGTGTTTCGCAACAAGGCGTATTGGTTGGTGCTGGGCCTGGGGACCGCGCGTTTCCTGGCTTTCTGGAGCATCATCTATGCCGTCACCCAACTGCCGCTGCCCCCCGACGTGCGCAAAGTGTTCTTGCAGCAATTCGGTTTCAGCGCCGACGCCGACGTGAACCAGGAC
>JBGQKM010000067.1:0-21335 GCA_041499515.1 Planctomycetia bacterium
AAGGGGAGAGGAGACGCGGATAGGCTCTCCCACAAGGGGAGAGGAGGCGCGGATAGGCTCTCCGGCAAGGGGAGAGGAGGCGCGGTGCGGCGCGCGGCTAAGCCGCTAGCGGTGGTCAAACGCGGTTTGCAAGGGCGCGGCTAAGCCGCTAGCGGTGGTCAAACGCGGTTGGCGAGGGCGCGGGTTGGGTTTTGTCCGGTGGTTGTTAAATCGTCGGGCCAGAATTGTTGGCGTAGGAGTTGTTTGCCATGAATTTTGCAGCGATTGCGATCACGGGATGTTTGTTGGCGCAGGTCTCTGAGGAGCCCGACCGATACCAGCCGCGGCGGGTGCCGGCTCAAAGAGCTCCTGACGTGGAGTTGAACCCGTCGGAACCGGCCGAGGCTCCGGCCGCAGAGGCCTACCCGGCGGCTGAAGGGGATACTGCAGCGGACCAGCGGCCGGCGGACAACCGGTTCGAGGCATCCGATCAGGCGCCGGTCGAGCGCGAGCCGGCGATTCCGCTGACGCCGGTCGAGGGTGGCCGGCGGCAGAAACTTCGGCCGCCGGAGCTGTTGGCCGAGGCTCTGGAAAAACCGAAAGAAGGCGCGCTGGTGGGCACGCCGATCACCTTGCAGGCGGCCCTGGCCCACGGCACCGATCGCCCGCAGCAGCTCAAGATCGCCCAGGCCTATTGGCGGTTGTCGACCGCGCAGGCCGATTACCATTGGTCGTTGAATCAACGCGACATGCTGGCCCACTACACCCAGTCGCACACCAGCGCGCACGGGACGCTGAGCGCGCGAGCTTCGGCACGCGCGGACGTGCGCGACGCGCAGTTGGCGGTGGCCCAGGCGCAGCAGGAGCTGGGCGACTTGCTGGGCGAGGCGGAGGAGGCGGCCTTGCCCTTGGCGAGCGATCGACCTCACGTCGGCGATTATCGCACGCTGTACGACAGTATTTTCAGCAACCGTCAGCCGCCGCCGCGGATTCGCTTGATCCATCGCACGCTGCCGGTGCGCCGCAAGGCGATCGACGATCATGGCGAGGCGATCGTGGCGGCGCTGGACGCGGTGGAGTCGTCCGGCGTTGACTTTCACGAAACTGGCAAAGGATTTGCCACGCTGCTGGCGACGCTGGAGTTGTTGAAACAAGAACGGCGAAGTTTCATGGCCGACGTGCGCGACTATAACCAGGAAATCGCCGAATACGCCTTCGCCATCGCTCCGGCGGGGGCCAACGAACAGACGTTGGTGTCGATGCTGATCAAGAAGTCGCCGCAGGCCGGCGGGACGCCGCGCAACCGCTCCAACCCACGGGATGCCGATCCAGCGGGCCGGCCCCGGTTCAATTCCAATCCGCCGCGCGACGAAGAGCCGACGGAAGTTCGGCGACAGACGGCCGAATATCAGAAAGACCCCGCGCGAAAAGCGGCCGATGACGTGGGATTGTACCAGGGATACATCGATGCTCCGCAGGCGGAGCGGGTGCAAAAACTTGCCAATGTGTTGCACTGGGACCGGAATCTGCCGGGCGACGCCGGAGAGCCGACGACCCTGGCCGAGAGTCTGCGCGGCGTGGCGGCCCCGCAGCGGCTCAGCGTGATCGCCGCTTTCTGGCGGGCGCGCGAGCGGGCGGCACGCTACCAGGCTCTGACCGAGCGGCTGGAACAGCTCAATACGCTGCCCACGATTGCGTTCGGCGCGCGCGACCAACCGGGAATGGGCGAAGCGGGAGTGCGTTTGGAAGCCGCGCGGCGGGCGGCGCAGGCCGCGATTGCCGATGCCCAGGTGTTGCTGCTGGCGGCCGAGTTCGAGCTGACCCAAGCCGCCGGACGGCGTCTGGACGAAGCGTGGCTGTTGCCGAGCACGCCGCCGCAATCGGGCCGCTATCTGCTCGGCGCGGCGGATCGAGGCAACGCGCGCGCGCGTCATTGGAGCGAGTTGGTTCGTCTGGAGCACGAAAAACTGCAAGAGCGGGCCGACGCGGTGATTCAGGCCGACGCGCATCGGGCCGCAGTGGTTAACGAAGCGCGCCAGGGGGCCGCTGAAGCCGCCTCGGCTGCTGACGAACCGATACTGTTGGACACGGCGCTGCGGGCGGTGGTTCGACAGAACCAGCGGACGCAGGCCTTTCTTCAGGATCTCACCGGTTATAATATTGCCATCGCGCGTTACGCGTTGAGCATGCTGCCGGCGGACATCTCGAGCGACGAGTTGGCCAAGAAGCTGGCCATCGATCGCAGCACTCGACGCGATTCGTAAGAGGGTGCGGCACGATGGCGATCGGACTCTTGAATACGCAGCCGGCGGGCTCTCGCATTGGGCCCGCGCGGAGACCGTTGTACATTGGTCGGTTGCTGGTCGATCCGCCGGTGTTGCAAGCCCCGATGGCCGGATTTACCAACTATGCGTTTCGTCAAATCGTGCGCGAGTTCGGCGGCGTCGGGTTGCAAGCCACGGAAATGGTCCATGCCAAAGGGTTTTTGTGGCTGGAAAAAGAGGAGGACGAGTTGCCCGATCGGCTGTGGGGCGTGAAGGATGAAGCCCGCCCGTTGGCCGTGCAGATTTGGGACAACGATCCGGCGACCCTGGCGGAAGTCGGCGCCAAGTTGGCGCACGAATTCGCGGTCAGCGTGGTCGACATCAATTTCGGTTGCCCCGTGAAGCAAGTCACCGAAAAAGCGCACAGCGGATCCTATCTGCTGCGCGATCCCGATCGTGTCGGGGCGATTGTCGAGCGCGTCGTGCGGGCGTGCGCTCCCACGCCTGTGACCGCCAAGATTCGGCTGGGCTGCACGCGCAATTCGATCAACGCCATCGCCGTGGCGCAAGTGGTCGAGCAGGCCGGCGGGGCGGCTCTGACCGTGCATGGCCGCACGGCGCAGGATTTTTTTTCCGGCTCGGCCGACTGGCAACAGATTTCCGAAATCAAGCCGCACTTGAAGCGGATTCCACTGATCGGCAACGGCGATTTGAACTCGGTCGAAGCGGTGCTCGACGCTTTTTCGCGCTATGCGGTCGACGGCGTGATGATTGCCCGCGCGGCATTGAATCGCCCGTGGTTGTTCGGCCAGATTCGCGCGGCTTTGGCGGGCGAGCCGATTCCGCCCGACCCGACGCTGGAGGAAGAGCGCCAATTGTTGCTGCGCCATTATGCGCTGGTTTGCGAGCGTTTTGGGCCCCCGAAAGGGACCATCTTGATGCGTAAATACGCCTGTTGTTACGCCCAGGGCCGCCACGGAGCCCGCGAGTTTCGCACCCAGGTGTCGCACGCATCGACTCCGGCGGAGTTTCAGGCCATTGTCGAGCGGTACTTTCCGCGGCAATGAGCCCGCCAACACCGTCGCCGGATTGTCGTTTTGGGCACAATCCATAACACCTTATGGAGAAGGATGTTATGGATTTCAATGTGGTAGGGGATCTTTTTCAAATATCGGGTTGTCAAAAATGTGTAAAACGGTAAGATTAGTATGTATACCGCTTTGCACATTGAGGCAGTTATGGACCACGTGACGGAAAGCTCGGACATTGGCATTCTCGACCTGCTGAGAAAAGCGGGGCCGCTGGGGGTCGCCGAGATGGCTCGGGCCACTTTGGTCACGCCCACGGCGGTGCGTCAGCGTTTGGTGCGGCTGAGGGCCCAGGGGCTGATTGATCGGGAGATTGCCCGAGCGCCGCGTGGCCGGCCGAGCCACCGTTATGCGCTGACCGAGAAGGGCCGCCGCCAGACCGGGGCCAATTTCGTCGATTTGGCCCTGGCGCTGTGGAAAGAAATTCGGGCGATCGAAGACCCGGAAGTCCGGCGTGGGCTTTTGACGCGGATCGCCAAGACCATGGCTTCGATGTACCAGGGTCAGGTGAGCGGTTCGACGACGGCCGATCGGATGCGGTCGGTATCCCAAGTTTTCGCCGAGCGTGACGTGCCGTTTGAGGTCGATGAGTCGGGTACTTTGCCGGTGCTGACGGCGCTAGCCTGTCCGTATCCGGAATTGGCCGAGCAGGACCGGGGTATTTGTGCTTTGGAAAAGATGATGTTTGCCGAATTGGTGGGAGATGGTTTGCGGCTGACCGAGTGCCGGCTGGACGGCGATTCGTGTTGCAAGTTTGCGTCGAATTAGCGCTTTAATGGAAGAATCGCGACGTTAAAATAAAGTTTTCGTCGCTTAGAGTTACGAACCGGCCGTCGAGGTGCTGACTGCGATGACAACAAAAGAGTCCGCTCAAGACGTTATTGCGTCCTTCGATCAACTTTCACCCGCGGAACAGGTGATTGTGACACGAGAGATTGCAAAGCGAATGAAGCGCGCTCATGACGAGAACCGGGGGGGGCCTGTTGAAGACGAAGAACTCACGTTCCTGACCGATCAGATGTTCCAGATTTACGACCGTGAGGAAGAGCGCAATGGCTCGGCCTGACGCGCGTCGTGGTGAAGTTTGGATCATCGACACGGGCTGGCAGGGCAAAGTGCGGCCTTGCATGATTTTGAGCGTGCCGGCACACGATCAAGATAGGGATTTGGTGACGTACATTCCGCGAACCACAAGCGTAAGGGGGTCAAGATTTGAGGTGGCGATTGACGCGCCGTACTTTCAGCGGCCAGGGGTGTTTGACGTCCAAGGCGTTGGAACAGTGCCTCGTGCGAAACTTCAAAACCGAATTGGCGAGTTGGCGCCAGAGCAACTTGCCGATGTAGAAGTGGGACTGTGTCGCTGGCTGGGACTGCTTGCGGTTCCGCGAAATCCGTGTCCAGAATGTGCGCATTGCTATCCGATGGGGGAAGAGGGCGCAAGCCTGTGTGAAGTCTATCTCCACCGGGAAAGGCCTGATGAAAAGCAACTTGTCGTGTACACCTGTTCGCACTGCCATAACGTGGCTGCGATTCACATGGAATCCGGCGAAGATGAGAAGTAGATTTACCCACCAGAGTCCTGGACGGAAAGCAAATTGGAATGACGCCGGTATGCAAATTGTTTTAGACGGATTTGGTCGGACGAGCGGGCCGGCTTGTTTCAGCACACAAGGACATCAAGCGACATGATGACTCAACCTTGGATCGAAGGACGATTCGAAGAGGGCGTGATCACCACGACCGTCGAACAGGCCATCAACTGGGCTCGGCAGTCGAGCATTTGGCCGATGACGTTCGGCCTGGCCTGTTGCGCGATCGAGATGATGGCGGCCGGGGCCAGCCGTTTCGACATGGACCGTTTCGGCGCCGGTGCGTTTCGCGCCAGCCCGCGCCAGGCCGATTTGATGATCGTGGCCGGCACGGTGACCTACAAAATGGGGAGCCGCCTGCGGCGCCTATACAATCAGATGCCGAACCCCAAGTTCGTGATCGCGATGGGCGCCTGCACCGTTGGCGGCGGCCCGTATTTCAAATATGGCTATCACGTCGTCAAGGGCGTGGACCTGGTCGTGCCGGTCGACGTGTACGTGCCCGGTTGCCCTCCTCGGCCCGAGGCTCTGCTGGAAGGCTTGATGCGCATCCAGGACAAGATCAAGGGACACAAGATTGGCAAGCTCTCGGGGCAGGGCGGTTTTGCCCAAATGGGCACGAAGATCGACGACGAAATGCCGGTCCCGCATCACTCCGGCTACGTCGATGCCCCCGAGGACGTGCCGCTATACGATCACCAGAAGATTACCGGCTGAACCCATTAAGCGAAAAACCGATTTGCCGCCCCACTGACGCGGCGACCGACTGGAAAAGATAAACGTCATGTCCGAGACACTAAAGATCACCGATCTGCACGTGGCCACCTCCGACGGCAAGGAAATCTTGCGGGGCGTGAACCTCGAAATCAAACAGGGTGAAGTCCATGCCCTGATGGGCCCCAACGGTTCGGGCAAGAGCACGCTGGGCTACGCCGTCATGGGCCACCCGGGCTATGAAGTGACTCAGGGGAGCATCACGCTCGATGGCCGCGACGTGCTGGCGATGGAGCCCAACCAGCGTGCGCGGGCCGGAATCTTCCTGGCGTTTCAGCGGCCGATGTCGATACCCGGGGTGAAGATGGCCGATTTCCTGCGGCACGCCACTACGAACGTCCGCCGGCCGAACCGCAAGGAAGGCGAAGAACTGATCCCGATGCGCGAGTTCCGCAAGGAGCTGAACGAGAAGATGGTGCAGTTGCGGATGGACAAGGAGTTTGCCCGCCGCTACGTGAACGACGGTTTCTCGGGGGGCGAAATGAAGCGGGCCGAGATTTTGCAATTGGCCATGCTGCGGACGAAGTTCGCCATTCTCGACGAAACCGACAGCGGCCTGGACGTCGACGCCGTGCGGCTGGCCAGCCAGAGCATCGCCGATATCGGCGGCAAGGAAATGGGCATTTTGATCATCACTCACCACGAACACTTGCTGGAGCACAATCGGCCCGACTTCACCCACGTGATGCTCGGCGGCCGGATTGTCGAGACCGGCGGGCCCGAGTTGGCCGTCGAGTTGCACAAGCAAGGCTACGACCGGATCCGCGCGGCCTATCCCAGCGCGGCGGCCGACGACGTAGCCATGCAGGACCGCGAGCCGGCGGCGGCCGCTCACTAACCAGGCAGGACAGACAACGAACCAGGTCGAATCAGCAAACCAGCGAAAGCGAATCTCTCATGGCAACCGAAGTCATCGCCAATCCGCACGACGGCATTGGCGAAATCAACAAGTACGATTTTCGCACCGAGTCGAAGTACGTCTTCAAGGCGCAGCGCGGACTCAGCACGGAGATCGTCCATCAGATCTCGGAGATGAAAAGCGAGCCGGCTTGGATGCGAGATTTCCGCCTGCGGAGCCTGGAGATTTTCAATTCCAAGCCGATGCCGCACTGGGGCGGAGACATCGCCATCGACTTCCAGAATATTTACTACTACCTGAAACCGGCCGACCGGCAGGGCAAAACCTGGGACGACGTGCCCGAGGAGATCAAGAAGACTTTCGATCGGCTGGGCATTCCGCAAGCCGAAAAGAAGTTTCTGGCCGGCGTGAAGGCCCAGTTCGAAAGCGAAGTGATCTACGGATCGCTCAAGGAAGATCTGGGCCGCCAGGGCGTGATCTTCACCGATACCGATACGGCCGTGCGCGAGCATCCCGACCTGGTGCGCCAGTACTTTTCGACGATCATTCCGCCGAGCGACAATAAGTTCGCGGCGCTGAATTCGGCCGTCTGGTCGGGCGGATCGTTCATCTACGTGCCCAAGGGAGTCAAGATCGAGTTTCCGCTGCAGGCCTATTTCCGCATCAACGCGGAGAACATGGGCCAGTTCGAGCGGACCTTGATCATCGTCGACGAGGGGGCCGAGGTGCATTACGTCGAGGGCTGCACCGCTCCAATGTACACGACCGAGAGCCTGCACTCGGCGGTCGTGGAAATCATCGTCAAGAAACATGCCCGCTGCCGCTACACGACGATCCAGAACTGGGCCAACAACATCTACAACCTGGTGACCAAGCGGGCCGTGGCTTATGAAGGCGCGCTGATGGAGTGGATCGACGGCAACCTGGGCAGCCGACTGACGATGAAGTATCCGGCCGTGTACATGATGGAGCCGGGCGCTCGCGGAGAAATTCTGTCGATCGCGTTTTCGTCCGCCGGCCAGCATCAAGACGCCGGCGCCAAGGTGGTGCACTGCGCCCCCAATACCTCCAGCCGCATCATCTCGAAGTCGATCTCCAAGAACGGCGGTCGTTCGAGCTATCGTGGTCTGGTGAAGATCGAACGCGGGGCCAAGAAGTCGAAGTCCAGCGTGGTTTGCGACGCCCTGATTCTCGACTCGGCCAGCCGCAGCGATACCTACCCCTATATCGAAGTCGACGAGCAAGACGTGACCGTGGGCCACGAGGCCAGCGTCTCGCGAATCGGCGAGGAGCAATTGTTCTACCTGACCAGTCGCGGACTCTCCGAGGCCGAAGCCAGCACGATGATCGTCAACGGGTTCATCGAACCGTTGATCAAAGAGCTGCCGATGGAATACGCCGTGGAAATGAATCGCCTGATCGAACTACAGATGGAAGGTTCCGTCGGTTAACACGGCCTGAGCGCCCGAGCGCATTGGCACGCCCGGGAAATGGCCGGGTTGGGCCGTCGCAAACACCGGGCCGGGGAATTTCTCTGGCGGCCCGCTGTTTCGTGCCAAACATTCGTCGAGCGGACTTCACTCCACTTGGCATACAAACTTAGACCGCAAGATCCATGACCGAAGCCACTACGAGCCTGGGATTCACCCGCGAAGCGTTCGATGCTTTTTTGCAATCGCGCGACGAACCGGACTGGCTGCGCGACCAGCGCGCCAGGGCTTGGACGCGCTTCGAAGAGCTGCCGATGCCGGGCCAGCGCGACGAAGAATGGATGCGCTCGGACATTCGCTTGTTTCACTTGGATCGATTCTCGCTGCCGTTCGAGCCGACGCGCGACGCGACCGTGCCCGCCGGGTTGCTGACGCATCGCGTCAAGCTGGCCGGCCAGGTCACGGCGTTGGACAGCCAGCCGCACGCGGCGCACTTGCACGACGCGTGGGCCCGCCGCGGGGTGTTGTTCGGCAGCTTGGATGAGCTGGTTCGGCAGCACGGCGATTTGATCCGGCCCCATTTGTTTCGGGCGGTCGATTTCGACTACGACCGATTCGCGGCCTTGCACGCCGCGACCTGGTCCGGGGGCACGCTGCTGTACGTGCCGCGGGGCGTGGTGATCGACGAGCCTTTGCACATGCTTTCGGTCCTGTCGGCCGGCGCCAGCGACCTGGGACATGCCCTGGTGATTCTGGAAGAAGGGGCCGAAGCCACTCTGCTGGCCGAAACCGCCAGCCTGATCGAGGCGACCGGCGGGCTGCACTGCGGCGCCGTCGAGCTGCTGTTGGGTCCCGGCGCCAGGCTGCGCTACGTGAATCTTCAGAATTGGGCCAACGGCGTGTGGCACTTTGCCCACCAGAAGGCGCTGGTCGACGCCGGCGCCGCCCTGCAATGGACCATCGCCGCGCTGGGCAGCCGGCTGGCCAAGGTGAATCAGCACGTGGCGCTGGTCGGCCGCGGCGCCGAGGCGCAGGTCAACGGCGTGATGTTCACCGAAGGCAAGCAGCATCTCTCATATCACACGTTACAGCACCACCAGGCCCCCTCGTGCAAGAGCGACCTGCTCTACAAGGCCGCGTTGCAGGATGCCTCGCGCACCGTGTGGCGGGGCATGATCAAGGTCGATCCCGGAGCGCAAAAAACCGACGGCTATCAACGCAACGACAACCTGATGCTCTCGGACCAGGCCCGCAGCGATTCGATTCCGGGCCTGGAAATCCTGGCCGACGACGTCCGCTGCACGCACGGTTCGACGGCCGGCCGCGTGGACGACGAGCAGATTTTTTACGCCCGCTGCCGCGGACTGACGCGCAAAGAGGCGGTTCGCATGGTCGTGGCCGGGTTTTTTCAGCAGGTGTTCGACCGCATTACCATCGAGAGCGTGCGCGATGCGCTGGGCGAAACCATCGGCCGGCGGATTCGCGAATATGATTAATGATCGTCGTTGAGCCGCGTGTTTGCGTGGCGGCTTTTTTGTCCGGCCGGTTGTGGTTCACATCGGCTTTCCGACTTGGGTAACCTCGAACTCGCGGACCGCATGGCTGATTTCATACCCGTTGCCAAAACGTCCGAAATCCCCGATCCCGGCAGAAAGCTGGTGGAAATCGACGATCGCCTGGTGGTCGTGGTCCACACGGCCGGTCATTTTTATGCGATCGACGATGTTTGCACGCACGACGGTGGCCCGCTGGGAGAAGGACCGCTGGACGGTTTTACGCTGGCCTGCCCGCGACATGGGGCCAAGTTCGACGTGCGCGACGGCCGGGCGTTGACCATGCCGGCGACCAAGCCAACGGTGGTGCACGAAGTCAAAGTGGTCGGCGGTGACGTCCTGGTAAAACTCCGCGACTGAGGAGAACAAACGATGGCCATCTGCGAAGAATCGGTGCGAGAAGCCCTCAAGCAAGTGATCGATCCCGAGCTGTTTGTCAACGTCGTCGACTTGGGATTGATCTACCTGGTCGAGCTTCAAGACGTCGGCGACAAGGTCGACGTCAAAATCGAAATGACCATGACCAGCCCCGCCTGTCCGGCCGGGCCGCAGTTGATTTCGCAAGCCAAAAGTGTGCTCTCGGCCTTGGAAGGCGTGGGCGCCGTGGACGTCAAAGTGGTCATGATTCCGCCCTGGACGCCGGATCGCATGACCGAAGACGCCCGAGATCAACTTGGCATTTTCTAGCGACGCGCCCCACGCCATACTGCTCTTGTGGATTTGTTTCAAGGCAGACGATGGGTGCCGCGTGCGTATTGTCCTCTATGAGTTCGTCATCGGTGGCGGCTGGTATTGCGATGCGTCCGGTTCGCCGCCGGCTTCGCTGGTGGCCGAAGGCTCCGCGATGTTGCGGTCGCTGGCGGCCGATTTCCATGCCATGGGCGGCGTGGCAATCGACGTTCTGCGAGACGCCCGCTATCGCGAGGTCGCGTTGCCGCAGTGCACGATTCACGAAGTGCACGGCGCCGAAGAAGAACGCCAGACGCTCCGGCGGCTGGCCGCGGCCGCGGATTGGACGGTCGTCATCGCCCCAGAGTTCTGCGGCTATCTTTCTGCCCGCTGCCGGACCGTGGAAGCCGCGGGCGGTCGATTGTTGGGTCCCGATTCACAATTAGTCGCTTTGACGTCCGACAAACATGCCACGGCCGAGCATCTGGCGCGGCACGGAGTCCGAACGCCCAATGGAGTGGCGCTGGCCGCCGGCGCGCCGTTGCCCGCGGAGTTCGCTTATCCGGCCGTGCTAAAACCGCGCGACGGCGCCGGATCGCAGGGCCTGGATTGGATTGCCGGTCCGGCGGATCGCGCCAACGGAGCTTCGCCGGCGCGGCTCGAGACCTACTGCCCAGGGACGGCCGCCAGTGTGGCGTTCTTGTGCGGTCCGCGACAACGGGTTCCGCTGGTGCCGTGTTTGCAGCGGTTGAGCGCTGATCGCCAATTCACCTACCTGGGCGGTTCGCTGCCGATCGAGCGGCATCTGGCCCGCCGCGCCACGCGGCTGGCGTCGCGGGCGGTTGGCAGTTTGCCAAAGCCGCTGGGGTATTTGGGGGTCGATCTGGTGTTGGGCGACGACCCGACCGGCGACGCGGACGTGGTGGTGGAAGTCAATCCTCGGCAGACGACGTCGTATGTCGGCTTGCGGGCCCTGACCCAGGGGAATCTGGCGGGCAGCATGCTGGCGGTCGCCACGGGCCATGAGGTCGAGTTATGCTGGAAGTTGGGTCCGATACAGTTCGAAGCCTCGGGAAGCGTGCGATGAGATCGGCGTCAGGTGGTTTATGAAGTGGCTGGCACTCGACATTGGAGGAGCCAACCTCAAGGCCGCGGACGGCGAGGGTTTGGCGGTCTCGCAGCCGTTTCCGCTGTGGGAAAATCCGCGGCAGTTGGTCGATGCGCTGCGGGCGTTGGTGGCGCTGGTGCCGCGAGTGGATCATGTCGCGGCCACCATGACCGGCGAGCTGGCCGACTGCTTCCGTACGAAAGCCGAGGGCGTGGCGTTTATTTTGAAAGCGCTTTCGGTGGCCGCCGACGGCCGGCACACGCGCGTGTATCTTACCAACGGCAAGCTCGTTTCGCTGCAGATCGCCCAGAAGCAGCCGCTGTTGGCCGCCTCCTCGAACTGGCATGCGCTGGCGAGTTTCTCGGGCCGTTACATGCCCGAAGGCGTGGGGCTGTTGTTCGACGTTGGATCGACAACCTGCGATTTGATTCCGATGGTCGACGGCGTTCCGGTGACGATCGGCAAGACGGATCCGAATCGGATGATCAACGGCGAGTTGATTTACACCGGGGTCGAGCGTGCGCCGGTGTGCGCCGTTTCGCCGCTGGTTCCCTGGCGAGGACGCAAATGTCCGACGGCCCACGAGGTGTTCGCCACGATGTGGGACGTTTACCTTACGCTCGGCGATTTGCCGGAAGAACCGTTGAGCACGCACACTGCCGACCGCAGGCCCGCCACCAAGTCGGCGGCCCGCGACCGTTTGGCGCGATCGATCTGCGCCGATCGCGAGATGTTCAGCGAAACCGATGCGCGGCTGGTGGCGGAATCGGTGGCACAGGCCCAATTGAGGAAAATCGCGTCCATCGCGATGCAACTCATCGCGCGGCTGCAACAGCCTCCCAACACGATCGTGATCTCCGGCCGGGGAGAATTCCTGGCTCGTCGCGTGCTGGATAAGCTGAAGCTCAAGGCCAACGTGGTCTCGCTCACGCGCGAGTTGGGTCCCGAACTGTCGCAGTGTGCGCCGGCTCACGCGCTGGCCGTGCTGGCGCGCGAGGGATCGCGATGAACCCCATGCCGTTGCGCGTGATCAAGCTCGGTGGCAGCTTGTTCGACGGAGCCGATCTGGCGGCCCGCTTGCGGCGCTGGCTGAGCGCCCAGCCGCCGGCCACCAACGTCGTGATCGCCGGCGGCGGATCGATCGTCGAGCAGGTGCGCGCGTTCGATCGCCGGTATTCGCTGTCACCGGCCGCCGCGCATTGGCTTGCCATTCGCGCCATGAGCCTCACCGCCACACTCGCGGCCGAACTCTTGCCGGAAGCATCTCTGGTTTCGTCGCTTGAGGAACTGCGGTCCGCGACGTCCTCGGGATTACTGATTTTCGAAGTCGACCGCTTCCTGCGCGAAGATCAAAATGGCGCAAGCCCCTTGCCGTGCAGTTGGGAATTGACCAGCGATTCGATCGCCGCACGGGTGGCAACGGTCGTCGGTGCGCGGGAACTCGTGCTGCTGAAGTCGGCGTTGCCCGCGGGACCGCCCAGCCGCGAAGCATGGGCGCGGGCCGGATTCGTGGACGGGTATTTCGCGCGGGCATCCCAGGGGCTGCCATTGCGCTGCGTGAATTTGCGAAATCCCGAGTTTCCGCAGGTTGTCGCGGATTAGCCCACGTCAGCGCAATTCCAACTGCGAGGGCGGTGCGACGACTTGCGAGGCGTGCTGGGAGGCGAGCTGTCGGATTTGGGTCACGACTTCGGGATGATCTTTCGCGACGTCGTACTTTTCCGCGGGGTCCTGTTCGAGCTGAAAGAGCAGGGGGGGATCGTGGGCGATCGGCGCGTCCGCGCCGTATCCGGCCTGCGTCAGGAAGTGCGCTTTCCAGGGCCCCATCCGCGCGGCCATCAAACGCGTGCCGCGGTAGTAAAAAAACGACTGCCGCGGACTGGGCCCGGTGAGAGTGAGCACCGGGCGAATGTCGAACGAATCGAGCGTGCGATCGATCGGCAGGGGCACTTCGGCCAAGGCGTGAATCGTGGCGTATAGATCCATCGTGCAGGCCAACTCGGCGCTGGTGCGGCCGGCGGGAATGGTGCCGGGCCACCAGGCGATGGCCGGTTCGCGCATGCCGCCTTCCCAAGTGCTCCCCTTGCCGTCGCGCAGCAGGCCGGCCGACCCGCCCTGATCCTTCTTGACAAGCCAAGGTCCGTTGTCGCTGGTAAAGAACACGAGCGTTTGTTGCTCGATCTTCAGTTCTTGCAGCGTAGCCAGAACCTGGCCCACGCTGGCGTCGAGTTCTTCTACGACGTCGCCATACAGCCCGCGTCGACTCTTGCCCGCGAACTCGCCCGACGCGTGCAGGGGCACGTGCGGAAACGTGTGGGCCAGGTAGAGAAAGAACGGGCCTTGGCGGTTTTGCCGGAGGAAGCTGAGAGCTTCGGCCGTGTAGCGGGCAGTAAGGGTGGTTTGATCGACCGGATCTTCAATTACCTGGCCGCCCCGCATCAGCACGGCCGGCTGCATGTCGTTGCTATAGGGAATGCCATAGTATGCGTCGAAGCCGTTGCGCAGGGGCAGGAACGGCGGCAGGTGGCCCAAGTGCCACTTGCCGACGCAGGCCGTGGCGTATCCCTTGGTCTTCAGGGCCTCGGCGATCGTGATCTCGCCCTCCGGCAGTCCGCCAATCGAGTCAGAGAACAACACGCGCCGCGTATCGCCGCACATCCCATTGCGGATCGGCAGCCGCCCGGTCATGAGCGCCGCGCGGCTGGGCGTGCAGACGCACTCGGCCGCATAGAACTGCGTGAGTCGCAGGCCTTCGCGCGCCATGCGATCCAAGTTGGGCGTGGCGATCGTCGGGTGACCGAAGCAGCCCAAGTCGCCATAGCCCAGGTCATCGGCGAGAATAATGATGATATTGGGAGGCTTGGGCTTGGCCGGCTTGTCTTGAGCAATCGCAAGCGCCCCAGTGGCCAAGATCGCCAACAGAACGAACCAGTGCCGGTGTGTCGGCGCGAGAATCGCGTGGAGCATGGTTGAGGGTTGTCGCGAGTGGAAGAATCCAGGGACGCTGCCGTGCCGCGGGATCTATGATAGCACCGGGCAAGCGTCAAACCACTGGCGGCCCTGACGATTCATCCATCCGAGAGAACCCTCAGGGCCCCAATGCCCCGGTTCGTAGATTTCCAGGGCGGGTTGCCCGGCCTGTTGCCAGGCGGCCAGGACCGGATCGATGATTCCCCAGGCCAATTCGACCTCGTCGGCGCGGGCGAACAGGCTGGCGTCCCCCTGAAAAACGTCGAGCAGCAGCCGTTCGTAGGCCTCGGGCATGACGGCGGCAAATTCTCGATTGAAGCTGAATTCCAAGTCGGTCATGCGCAGCCTCATGCCGGCGTCGGGAACCTTGGTCTGAAAGTGCAATTGAATGCCCTCGGCCGGCTGGATTTGGATCACCAGTTGGTTGGCCTCGCAGATGTTGGCGCTTTCGGAGGCAAACACCATGTGCGGAGGGCTGCGAAACTGGACCACGATTTGCGTGGTGCGGCAGGACATGGCTTTGCCGCTGCGCAGATAAAAGGGGACGCCTTGCCAGCGCCAGTTGTTGACGGCCAATTTGACCGCGGCGAACGTGGCGGTCTGGCTGTCGGGGGCGACGCCCGGCTCGCTGCGATAACCCCGATATTGTCCGCGCAGCGTGTCGCTGGCCACGGCAGAGAGCGAAAGGGGCGTCATGGCCCGCAACACTTTCACCTTTTCGTCGCGCACCGCCTCGGCCTCGAAGCGCACCGGGGCCTCCATGGCGGTGGTCATCAGCAATTGCAGCAAATGATTCTGGAACATGTCGCGCAGGATGCCCGTTTCGTCATAAAAAGCCCCTCGACGGCCGACCGTGACCTCTTCGGCGACCGTGATCTGCACGTGGTCGACATAATTGCGATTCCAAACCGGCTCGAAAATCGAATTGGCAAACCGCAGCACCAGAATGTTTTGCACGGTTTCCTTGCCGAGGTAATGGTCGATGCGATAGACCTGCTGCTCTCGAAATACGCCGTGCAGGGCATCATTGAGCCTGTGGGCCGTTTGCGCGTCGCTGCCGAACGGCTTTTCGACGACGATTCGGCGCGGGCCGTTTTGTTCCTCCGCCAGGCCGCAGCCGCCAAGCCGCGAGACTGTCTCTTCGTAGAATTGCGAGGCCGTCGCCAGATAGTAGACCCGCGTGGCAGGGCGCGCGCCCTCGAGCTCGCGCAGTCGTTGGTGCAGCGTCTCGAAGTCGGCCGGTCGGCTAAGATCGCCGGGCTGGTAGTAGATCGCGGGAGCGAATTTTTCCCATGTGGCGGCGTCGAAACGCTCGCCGCTGAATTTCTCGGTCGATTCGGCCAATGCCGCGCGCCACTGCTGGTCGCTATAGGGCGTGCGCGAGAAGCCGATAATGCGCGTGTCGGCCGGCAGCCGCTGTTTGCGAAACAACTGGTAGAGCGCCGGCAGCAGCTTGCGGCTGGTCAGATCGCCCGAGGCTCCGAAGATAACCAGCGTGACCGACATGAACGGGGACCTTTAGACCGAAGCGGGTTTGCCGGCGGCCTTTGGCAGGTCGGACTGGATCCAGGTCCAGGCATCGCCGGATTTAGTCTGGTCGAAATACTGGATTTTTGCGGTCGTGAATGGCTTGCAAAACGCGGCCATGCCGGCTTCCCATTTGCGCTCGCCGACCAAGGCCAGGCGTTCGATGTCGCGAAAGTGCTTGACGTCGAACTTGATGTCCTCCCACAGCGCGCTCATTTCCCACCCGTGAAACTCGTGCATCTCGAATACCATCCGCAGTTTGCCGTGCTTTTTGATCAGCCGCTCGACGGTCGGGACAAATTGCTGGTAATCTTCCTTGGAGAGTTTGCCACTGACCTTGATACCCAGAATCTTGCCGTCCGCTTCCTCGTTTAAGGTCAACATGATTTCGACTCCTTCTCTAATGTCGATTCGCTCGGCCGTGGCCGAATTGCCATGGTGCGCAGGACGGAGGTTGATTTTAGCGTAATGGATTGGAAATGACAATCAACGACCCATCCCGCACATCGGGTGGAACGCTACTCGAATCGTTTGCGCGGCCGATCGTGCGACGAACGCGGCGCTAACGCGGCGAGCGGGTTCAGGCCGGCCGCAACCGCATCAATCGACGCTTGGCCAACTCCACCAGCAACAAGTACGTTGCGGTGACTCCGATCAAAAAGAACAGATAGCCGGCCGGCAGCGCAACGAAGCCGAGTGTTTCGGCAAAGGGGCTAAACGGCAGCAGAACTCCGATAATTGCAATCGACGCCACGCTGGCCATCAGAGGAATGCTCGGCCGACTGCGGAAGGGATTGCCGGCGGTCCGGATCACGAAAATCACCAGCGTCTGCGTGGCCAGCGATTCGACGAACCAGCCGGTATGGAACAGTGCCTCCGACGCGTGGAAGACTTTCAGCAGCACGAAAAAGGTCAAGAAATCGTAGAGCGAACTGATCGGACCGACGACGAGCATGAACTTGCGGATGAGTTGGATATCCCAGCGCCGAGGCTTGAACGTCAAAGTGGCGTCGACGTTGTCCGTTGGAATCGCGACCTGCGACAAGTCATAAAGAAAGTTGTTCAGCAGGATTTGCATGGGCAGCATCGGCAGGAACGGCAGGAAGAATGAGGCCGCGGCCATGCTCACCATATTGCCGAAGTTGGAACTGGTGCCCATCAATAGATATTTCATCACGTTGCCGAAGGCCTTGCGTCCTTCCAGGATGCCGGTGTGCAAGACGCCCAGGCCGTGTTCCAGGAGAATGATTTCGGCGGCGTCCTTGGCCACGTCGACCGCGGTGGCCACCGAGATGCCCACGTCGGCGGCATGGATCGAGGGAGCGTCGTTGACCCCGTCGCCGAGAAAGCCGACGACGTGGCCGCGATGTTTGAGCGCCAGGATAATGCGGTTCTTCTGCGCCGGCGAGACGCGGGCGAAGACGTTGGTTTGCTCGGCCACGTGCCCCAGCGCGGCGTCGCTGATCCGCTCGAGATCCTGGCCCAATACGATCTGCGACGCGTCGAGCCCGACTTGCGAACAAACGTGTCGCGTGACCAGTTCGTTGTCGCCGGTAAGAATCTTCACTTGCACGCCGTCGCGTCGCAGGGCTTGCAGGGCCTCGGCCGCGTCTTCCAGCGGCGGATCGAAGAAAGTGACAAAGCCAGCCAGCACGAGGTCCTTCTCGTCCGCTGCGCGATACGCCGCTTGCGGCGCCACCGACCGATAGCCGACGGCCAGCACGCGAAGCCCCTGGGCACTCAGCGCCTGGTAGGTCGCGGCGCACTTTTCGCGAGCTTGCGCGTCGAGCGGAAGAGACTGGCCGTCGAGCTCATAGTTCGAGCAGCAAGCCAACACGCCTTCGGGCGCGCCTTTGACGATCAGCAGGTGTTCCGCCCCGCGGGCCACGATGATCGAAAGTCGGCGTCGCTCGAAGTCGAAGGGGACCTCGTCGATCTTGCGATAATCGTCGATCGCCGGTCGATTTTGCCGCAGGATGGCCGCGTCTAGTGGGCTTTTGATTCCGGTCTCATGAAAACTGTTGAGATAAGCCAGCCGCAAGACGGACGGGGCGGGATGCCCCAGGGCGTCGAGGCATCGATCGAGCACCAGCGAGCCGCCGGTCAAGGTCCCGGTCTTGTCGCTGCACAGCACGTCCATGCTGCCGAAGTTCTGCATGGCGGCCAGATGCTTCACGACCACTTTGTAGCGGGCCATGTGAACGGCGCCTCGCGCCAACGTGACCGCGATGATCATCGGCAGAAACTCGGGAGTCAATCCGACCGCCAACGCCACCGAAAACAGCAACGACTCCAGCGGGTCGCGCCGCAGCACGATGTTGATCAGGAACACGAAGAACACCAGGAACACCACGGTCTGCAGAATCAAGAATCCAAATTGTCGCGTTCCGCGCTCGAACTCGGTTTCCGGCGGGCGCGCGGCCAATCGGGCGGCGATGTCGCCGAAGGTCGTGGATCGTCCGGTCGCAAAAATCATCGCCGTCGCCGTGCCGCTGACGATCGACGTGCCCATGAAAACCGTGTTGCGTCCATCCTCTTGCGGGGCCGTCGTGGCGCCGGCGTCGGCCGCTTCCTTTTCGACCGGCATCGATTCTCCGGTGAGCGCGGCCTGCTGAGCATGTAAATCCCGCGATTCCAACAGGCGGGCGTCCGCGGGCACCAGATCGCCGGCCGAAAGGCGAATCACGTCGCCCGGCACCAGGTCGCGGCGCTGCATCTCGCGCCATTGGCCGTCGCGCAGCACGGTGGCCGTGGGTGCTACTCCCTCGCGGAGCCGTTCGATGGCACGCTGCGAATGGTAGGTTTGAAAAAAGCTGATCGCACTGCCCAGGAGCACGACGACGACGATGATCGTGGCGCTGACCGGTTCTCCAACCAGGGCCGACACGAAACTGGCGATCAGCAGGATGACGACCAGCGGATTGGCCAGCGACAAGAGCAACTGCACCAGGCCGCTGGTACGCCGCGCGGTGCCGGTTTCGTTCGGGCCCGTCTCGGTCAGCCGCCGGTCAGCCTCGTCGCTGGTCAAACCGCGATCCGAGGCATCGAGTCGCTGGAGAAACGCGGCCAGCGGGATCGGGCCGGGATTGGCGTCACCGAAGCGCGAAGGCGATTTGTCGGGTTGCTGCCGCTTCACAAGCGAATCCCTCGGTCCTCCGCCCCGGCGGGCGGAGGCGGTTATTAGAGAGACTATCTGCCTTGGCACTTCGCCCTGCAAGAGCGATTCTTTGTCGCTGGCCCACGGCACTCCGAAAAGAATGCCCTGTTTGCACGGATTTTTTGCGATTGCCGGGCGCTTTGGCCGTTTCAGCCGGCGCCGTGCAGCGGCATCGGCAGCTACATTGTCTCCAACGCCCAAAGTGAGTCGGCACAGGTCGTTTGCGTTTTCTCGGGCGACTCCGCACAATACATCCATCAGGCTGGCTTTCGAGCAATGGACAAGCCGAGTCGAGGCGGTGCCGGCCGCGCGGCCAACAATCAGGGGCCTGATGAAGAAAGCTCCAGGAGTCTCCTATGAAACAAGCATTTCAGACAGAACGACTCGACGTGTTCAAGGCAGCGTGTCAACGGGATGGCGGGTATACGTCGACCGACTTGTACCTTGGCTTTCATCGGGAAGGGAAAACCGTCTATCCGTGTTTCTACAACGTGCTGTGTTGCACGGTTGACGTGAAATGCGTTGCCTGGATCGAGACCGTATATGGTCAGGGCCGCGGCTATGCGACCGAGTTATTGAACGGTATTGCCGAGTACGAGAAGCTGAAGGAGCCCATGTTTCCGGACATCGCGATCTCCGAGATGGCCAAAAAACTATTCGCCAAACACGAGAAATGGTTTCACAGTCGAAACGATACCATCGGAACGGCCCATTAGCCGCAAACTCGCCGCTGGGCACCTCCGGTCAGCGGCAGCAGCCACATGCAGCCGGCTATGATCTGACACGGCCTGGCATGGGGCGGGAGAACCAAAATTTGGCATGAGACCACGCGCGATGCAACGGTGCCGCGGATGAGCTCTTCCAGCGATCGCTTCGCAGACAGCCAGACCGGATCCGTCGACGTCCTGATCATCGGGGCCGGGCTGGCCGGCTTATGCGCGGCGCGTCAACTGGCACGCAAGAACGTTTCGTGCACCGTGATCGAGGCCCGCGACCGGGTTGGCGGTCGCACCTTGAGCCAGCGGCTCGGCGGCGAGGTGATCGACCTGGGTGGCCAGTGGATCGGACCCACGCAGCATCGTCTGAAGGCATTGGCGGACGAACTGGGCATTGCCACGTTTCCGCAATTTCACGATGGCAGAAAAATCTTGTCGTGGGGCGGCAAGATCGAGACCTATTCGGGCGATCTGCCGCGGCTCTCGCCCCTGGCGCAACTGGAGCTGCTGTGGAATGACTTCCGGCTGAAACGGCATTGGAAAACGCTGCCTCCGGCGCGACCGTGGACGGCCACGCGCGCCGTCGAGTGGGACAGCATGACGGTCGAGACCTGGAAACAGCGCCACATGCGCTCGCGGGGCGCGCGGCTGTTTCTTGACGTCGTGATGCGCGCGGTGCTCACTTCCGAGTCGCGCGACGTTTCGCTGTTGTACTTTCTGAATTATCTGCGCTCGGGCGGAGGGCTTGAAAGCCTGATTTCGATTGCCGGCGGCGCGCAGCAGGAGCGTTTTGTCGGCGGCGCGCAGCAAATCAGCCAGCGGCTGGCCGACGAACTCGGCCCGCGCCTGGTGCTCAGCGCTCCGGTGCGCTCGATCGAACAAGACGCCGACGGCGTAACGGTTCGCACCGACGTGGGACCCTTTCAGGGGCGCTTTGCGATCGTGGCGATTCCGCCGGTGCTCGCCGGGCGGATTCATTACGAGCCCTCCTTGCCGAGCAATCGCGACCAACTGACCGCGCGCATTCCGATGGGCTCGGTGATCAAGTACGTCGCGACTTACGAACGACCCTTCTGGCGCGAAGCCGGTTTTTCCGGCGAGGCGGTCAGCGACACCGGTGTAACGGTCACGACGTTCGACGACAGCTCTCCCGACGGCGCCCATCCGGCGCTGGTGACCTTCAGCGACGCGACCGCGGCGCGCGAGTGGAGCGACCGTACGCCGGCGGAGCGCCGGCAGGCGGTGCTGCGCGAGTTCGCCCGGTTCTTTGGTCCCGCCGCCTTGCAGCCCACTGATTTTGCGGAAAAAGATTGGAACATGGATCCCTGGAGTCGAGGTTGCTACGTCGGCGTGATGGGACCCGGAGTGATGACCACTTTTGGCGATGCGCTGCGCGAGCCGTGCGGCCGCATTCACTGGTCCGGCACCGAGACCGCGGAGCAGTGGATGGGCTATCTCGACGGCGCCGTGCAGTCGGGTGATCGTGCCGCGGACGAAGTCTTTGGGCGGCTGCAACAGGCCGTCGCGCCGGCCGTCGGCAGCGCATGATGAACAGGGCGCCAGCGCGTGGTCCTCGTCGGCCACGTGCCGCGCGATTTGGCTGGAAGAGGTGACCCAGATGTGCGACACGATGGCGATCGTCGGCCCCGACG
>JBGQKM010000068.1:0-21292 GCA_041499515.1 Planctomycetia bacterium
GCGTGTGGCCGATCGCCAGGAACACGCCGGTGGCGTCCAAGGGCTTCGTGCTGCTGTCGACCGTGCTTTTGAGCACCACGCCGGTAACGCCCTTCTGGTCGCTGCCGCGCACTTCGGCCAAGGAGTGGTTCCACACGAATTCGATTTTCTGGTTGTCTTCGGCCCGCTGGGCCATGATCTTCGAGGCCCGCAGTTGGTCGCGACGGTGCACCAGATAGACCCGGCTGGCGAATTTCGTCAAATAAGTGGACTCCTCGACGGCCGAGTCGCCGCCGCCGACCACCACCAGGGGCTGGTTGCGAAAACGCGGCAACGCGCCGTCGCAGACCGCGCAAGCGCTGACGCCGCGGTTCTTGAAGGCCTCTTCCGAAGGCAACCCCAAATAGTTGGCCCGGGCGCCCGTGGCCACGATGACCGTGTTGGCCGTGGCGAGTTGGCCGCTGGAGGCGGTCAGTTGAAACGGGTGCCGCTGAAGATCGACCTTCACGATGTCGTCGGTGACGATCCGCGTGCCAAAATTCTTGGCCTGCTGCCGCATGAGCTCCATCAACTCCGGCCCGCTGGCGCCGTGCTTGGAGTGCGGCGCCATGTGCTGGCGCACTTCGGGGGACAGAGCGCTATTGAGGTAGGCTTCGAGGTTGCCCGCCGGAAATCCGGCGTAATTCTCGACCTCGGTGGTGAGATTCAATTGACCCAACGGCAACGTGCCGGCGATGCGATTATCTTCGGTGATCGCCCCCTCGAAAACCAAGGGCTGCAATTCGGCTCGGGCCGCGTAAATCGCGGCTGACCAGGCGGCCGGTCCACTGCCGATAATGACGACTCTTTCCGATGCCAAGGGATGTCCTTCCGCTCACAAAAGACCCAGGATGTCGCGCCTGCCGCGCACGCACGGCCAGGCTGGCAAGAATTATAGACCCGGCTCGGCACCCGTCCATCACAAACCGGGGGGCTCCCGCGGATGGCTTGTCCGCTGGCGCATCACTGGGGTTCCGGGCCGCGGGACGGCCTTAGGGCTGCGCTTCTCTGCGAGCGGCCGGCGGCGGTTTGACGGTCTCTTCGATACGAATCGCCTTGCGGCCTTTGAAGGCCCCGGGATGGGCGCGAAATTTCGTCAGACCTTCCAGGCACACCGCGATCGGGCTGTGGATGTCCTTTTCGGTGGTGATAATGTCCCCCACGCGCAGGCTGAGCATGTCGCCAGTCGTGATCTTGGTTTCCGCCAGGTGCACCACCAGCTCGGCCACCGAATGCCGGAGGTTTTCGCTGACTTCCTTGATCGTCTCGCTCGAGGCCTGCCGCCGGCCATAGCTGGACCAACTGTTACTGGAAAGCTTGCCGCTGACTCGCTCCAGCGAGTTGTAGGGGATGCACAAGTTCATGATGCCGCGGGTTTCGCCGAGCATCAGTTCGAAACTGATCAGCACCACGACTTCATTGGGCGGCACGAATTGCACCAGTTGTGGATTGCTCTCCACGCGTTCGACCGAGAACTCCAATTCGATCACGTTGAGCCAGGCCTTTTGCAGCTCCTGCAAAAACAGGCTCGTAATGCGGGCCACCAGACGCAGTTCGATTTCCGTCAAGGGCCGGCGGGCCACTGTTCCCGACTCGCGTCCACCGCCCAACAGCCGGTCGATGATCGGATAGAGGATCGAAGGATTGATGTCGAGAATCAGGTTGCCGTCCAGCGGCGCCGCGCGCAGCAGGTTGAAGCAGGTGGGATTCTCCAGGCTGAATACGAATTCGCTGTAGGTCAACTGGTCGACGGAGGTCAGCTTCACTTCGACGATGCCGCGCAACAGGGCGGAAAGCGCCGCGCCAAAATTGCGGCTGAAACCTTCGTGCAGCGTCTGCAAGGCGCGCATTTGCTCCTTGCCCACCCGCTCCGGCCGCTTGAAATCGTAAGGCAGGATTTTTTCGCGCGACTTGACCAACGGCCCCGGCGAGTTGACCTTCGCCGAACGCAATGCGGCCGCCGTCGTGGTCTCCGGCGCTTTGGCCGTGGGCGCGACGCCCGATTCCATCGTGCTGAGTAATGCTTCCAACTCAGCCTGACTTAGTACATCATCAGCCATCCTTGGCCTCCATGCACGTCGAAAAAAACGCCGTTCGGCAGCGCCGGCCGATCTACTGTCTGACCTGCCCGCTGCCGTACACCACGTATTTGTAACTCGTCAGTTCCTTGACTCCGCAGGGACCGCGGGCGTGAAACTTGTCGGTGCTGATGCCGATTTCAGCCCCCAGCCCAAACTGCCCGCCGTCGTTAAATCGCGTGCTGGCATTGACGATCACCGCGGCACTGTCCACTGCGGTCGCAAACGTTCGCGCGGCGTTCAAGTCGGCCGTGACAATCGCATCGGTGTGCCGCGAGCCGTAACGGTTGATGTGTTCAATCGCTTCTTCCAGCGAGTCGACAATCTTGACCGAAAGGATGGGGCCCAGATACTCCGCGGCAAAGTCTTCTTCGCTGGCCGGCTTGGCTTGCGGAACCAAAGCCCGCGTGCGGCCGTCACCGCGCAACTCCACGTTGCGTTGCGCCAGCGCCTGCGCGACCCGGGGCAAAAACGTGGCCGCCACGTCGCGATGGACCACCAACGACTCAGCCGCGTTGCAAACGCCCATCCGTTGGCATTTGGCGTTGACCGTAATCCGCTCGGCCATGTCCAAATCCGCCGCCCGATCCACGTACACGTGGCAATTGCCCGTGAAATGCTTGATGACCGGCATCTTGGCCTCGGCCGATACGCGACGAATCAGACCCTCGCCGCCCCGCGGTATCGCCACGTCGATATAGTCACTCAATTCGAGAAAATGGCCAACCGCGTCCCGGTCCGTCGTGTTGACCAGTTGCACGGCCCCCTCGGGCAGCCCAACTTCGTCACCGGCTTGCTCCAACAGGGCCACGATCGCCCGATTCGAGTGCACCGCCTCTTTGCCGCCCCGCAAAATCACCGCGTTACCGCTTTTGACGCAGATCGCCGCGGCGTCGGCCGTCACGTTGGGCCGCGATTCGTAAATGAAAAACACGACTCCCAACGGCACCCGCACCTTGAGGACTTCCAAACCGTTGGGACGCACGGAGGACTCGATCACTTCGCCAATCGGCTCGGGGAGCGCCGCGATTTCTTCCAGGCCCACAGCCATCGACTCCACCACCCCGGGCGCGAGTCGCAGCCGATCGATCTCGGTCGCCGTGAGCCCAAACTGACCCGCCGCGGCCAAATCCAGGGCGTTCGCCTCGGCCAACACGTTCTGCCCACTGCGCAATAGGTCGGCCGATCGCTTCAGCCAGGCATTTTTTGTGTCGCCGCCCAGCCGGGCCAACTGGGCCGACGCCCGGCGCGCACGCTCAGCCATTTCCAGGCAGTATTTGCGCAGATCGACCGTTTCGGCGATGGCCATGGCGGAACTCTTTTGGCGCAAGGGCGCGACGACGCACTTACAACCCACCCAGGGCCCTGGGCCCCGGACGGCAACATTTGAAGTATCCCTCAAATCGGGGAGCCAGTCAACGTCGCTATCTCCAAGCCACAGAGCCGTTTAAAGCCCATAGCCACGAGGTTTTGGCCGCCATCGCTAGGACGTTGGCTACCCCAAACCCATGATCATTCGTCGATTCGCGGCGCCGGTGGGTCGATGCCGCCGACGGCCTCGTACAGCAACAGGGCCTGCCGCAATGGTGCCACGTCGTGAACCCGCAAGATCTGAACCCCTTGGCTGGCCAGCGCCAGGGCCACGCCGATCGTGCCAGCGGTGCGATCGGCCCCTTTATCGCCGATGACTTTGGCGATAAAACTCTTGCGCGAATGCCCCACCAACACCGGACAGCCCAGCGCGTGAAACCGGAAGCAATTGGCCAGCAGCGTCAGGTTGTGCTGGTGCGTTTTGCCGAAGCCGATTCCAGGGTCCAGAGCGATCCGCGAAAGCTCGATCCCCTCGCGCACCCAACGGTCTCGCCGCTCGCGCAGCCAGGCCAACACGTCCTCGACCACGTCGTCATACGTCGGCTGGTCCTGCATCGTTTGCGGCGTGCCCTGCATGTGCATCACGCACACTCCGGCTTGCGACTCTCGGGCCACGCCGAGCATTCGCGGGTCGCCTTCCAGGCCGGTGACGTCGTTGATGATTTCGACGCCCGCCGATAGTGCCTCGCGGGCGACCGCCGCCTTGGACGTATCGATCGACAGGGGAATCTGAAGTCGCGGCCGCAGCGCCACGATCACCGGCAGCACGCGATCCAGTTCGGTTTTCAGGTCGACGCTTTCGGAAAACGGGCGCGTGCTTTCGCCGCCGATGTCCAAAATATCGGCGCCTTCAGCGGCCAAGCGCAAGCCGTGCTCGACGGCGGCCGACGTCGCGCTGAATTGTCCGCCGTCGGAAAAGCTGTCCGGCGTTACGTTGAGAATGCCCATCAATAGCGGTCGGCGGGGCAGGTCGAGCAGGCGCTGGCGCACTTGCCATTGTGAAGACCGCGTAGAAAACCACGCGTTGCCCGCGGGGGCAGCCGAGTCTGGACGAATGGAATTCATCCTCTCAGCTTACCACGGCATTTCCATCAGCGACACGATCTGCGCTGCCATATTTTGGATGGCCTGCTGTTGCGCCGTGCTTACCGATTGACCGAATTCGGGCACCACTGTTCCGGTGCCGCTGAGCGTCACCAGGTCTTGCGGAAGCGGGACCGAAGTGACTTGATTGATCAAATCGCCCTTGCGATTGATCCAGCGGATTTCGACCGCCATGGCGACTTCGGTTTCGCGCGGAAAATCGAATTTGTCCTCGATCACGACGCGTTTGGTGTCGGTGGTCAGTTTTCCGGTCAGCACGCTATCGGCTTGGGGGCTGCCGACGACTTTGTAGGGCGTTTTGGCTTCGATTTCCTTGCACACCGCCTCGGTCAGCCATTCGCTCAAATTGCGGCGAAAGCTGTTGGACTCGAAGACCGGCACGTACACCGTCTGAATGTCGGGCGGGTAGAGCGACGCGGCGCCAATTCGATATCCGGCGCAGCCGCCAAGCGCCACCACGCCGACGACCGCTAGCGCCGTAACCATCCAACCGCACACGCGGCGACGAGACCGATTGGACACAGCCTCGCCGCGCGAGTCGTCATGGGGCGTCGAGCAATATCGGCTGTGCAGATTCACGTCGGGCTCACGGGTACCATGATTAGCGCGTGGTGGAATTGTTGGGATTGTTGGCTACGTTAGTATAATTCTTGGAGAGCACCGGGCCTTCGCGTTTCGATTCGGGGAACAGGTTTACCAGCCAGCCGAAATGCGGCGTGGGGACGTCGGGTTCGTCGTGGAACTGTTCCAGCCGGTTGTGCGATTCCTGCGCCAAGCGAGTGTCGGGAAACTCCTTCACGACTTTGGCGTAATATATCTTCGAGGCGCCGTAGTATTTTCGTCCGGCGTAATATTCGGCGATATCCCACTCGCGCAGCGCGCGTTGGCTGCGAATCTCGGCGCGCACCTGCATGACGCGTTCCTTTTCCTTCCCCAATTCCTGCGGAAATTGCGTCAGCAATTGCGTGGCCAGCTCATCGGCCTGGTCCAGCGGAGCGCCTTCATAGCCGGGTCCCTGGTAGCGGAGCAATTTGCATCGCAAACCCAACAAGTGCGCCTGGAACTGGTGGTCGCTCTTGGGGAACTCCGTGCGCAACAAACCATAATGATAGTCGGCCTCTTCCCAGTGGCCCCGCACGAAGTGGGCGTTGGCCGAGGCCATCACCGCGTCGTCGGCCAGCGGGCCAATCGGATCGTCGAGCCGGATCTTTTCGAACACCCGCAGGGCATGACCGCCCGTGTCGAATGCAGGCCGGGTCTTGTCGGTCCAATTGGCCGTCAGCGGCCAATGCGGGTGGGCCTGGTCGTATTGTTCCCAGTAACGGCCGATCGCAAACCGGCGGATCGTCACCTGGCTCAGGTATTGGGTCGAGGTAAACTTTTTCACCAACAGGGCGTACTCGTCGTCAGCCTTGGAATAACGGTCGGCAAAAAACTCGCTCTCGGCGGCTTTGTAAATGGCCTCTTCCTCCAACGGCGAATCGGGCCACCGCTTGTAGGCCATGCGGTACTTGGCCGCCGCTTGCACGTACTCCTTTTGACGAAACAGCGCGTCGCCCTCTTCAAGCGCCTTGCGAGCAATCTGTTCGTTCGGGCCCTTGCCGACCGCTTTCTTCAGTTTGGCCATCGCCTTCTTGGGAGAGAGTTTTTCCAGAACTCCCTGGTCCTCGTCGCTCTTGCCCGGCGTAATGTCGCTGGCAAGTTTGCGGCCGTCGTGATCGAAAAAGCCGCTGACCCCTTCGATGTAATACCCCTTGCCGGGCACGTATTGCTTGCGGTGCTGATTGGCGGCCCACCACTCGACCTGCTCTTGTGTCAGCGGAGCCTGGGCCTGCTGGGGCTTGGGCGAAAGCGCGCAGCCGCCGCCGACCGCCAGACAGACTGCCAGGATCACGAAAATGCGCGTTTCAGCCGCCATGCCGTACGACCGCATCGATTCAAGGTGCTAGGAAGCCGTCGTTCCCAAATAACGGTGCATCCGCGGCGGATGCCCCAACAGATGCGCCCAATAATGATTCAATACCGCTCGCAACTCGCCATACGTGCGGGCCTCCAACTCCAGGCCTCGCCACGCGTCTCCCTCAACCTCGGCAAACCGAACGAGCGCCTGCAGCACGCCGGCGCTGACCGAAATGACTTGTTTTTGGCCCACGCGACATGATTTGCACAAAACTCCGCCCACCAGCGGGCTGAACGGCACGCGGCCTGCCGACTTCACGGGTGTGCCGCATTCCGCACACGTTTCCCACAAAGGCAAATGTCCCAACACGCGCAAGGCGGTCAACTCGAAGCGCAGCAATAGCGGCGCGACTGCACTCGAAGTACGCAGGGCGGCAAGAGTTTCATCGGCCGCGTCGAATAGTTCGAGATGGGGATCGTAGTCGTCGGTCAACGCGTTCAACAGCTCGGCGACGTAGTATGCGGCATACAGATTGGATAGGTCGCCGCCAGCCGGTCGAAAGCGCCGCTCTAACTTGGCTTCCGTCAACAAGTCCAACGCATCGGTAGATTTGCGGAGGAAGACTATTCGACACAGCCCTAACAGGTCAAGGGCAGACTCGAACGGGCCCTTGGGACGACGCGCTCCCTTGGCCAAAGCGCGTATCTTGCCGAACTCGCGCGTAAACAGCGTCACGATACTGCTGCTCTCGCTGAATTCAATCACCCGCAGCACGATGGCCGTGGCCTTTTCACTGGACATAGCTAGCAGGCGAATGCCATCGCCGGTTCGATCTCGAGACTTCGCTTGTCAAGTATCACACGGCGGCGGGGCGTCGGCCAGCGGCTCTTCGCGTGTTTCAAGGCCCAAAAGCGCCAGGTAGCGCCGCTCGCCGCCGCGCATGGCCGCCCGTTGCGCGGCCGTGTGATCATCGTATCCGACCAGGTGCAACGTGCCATGGATCACGTACAGCGACAATTCATCCTCCGGCGACCAGCCATACCCGGCTGCCGAGCCGAGCGCCGTTTGGGCGCTGACAATCACTTCGCCTTCCAAGTGCTCGCCCTCGCGTTCAAGCACGAAGCTCAGCACGTCGGTCGGCTCGTCGTGATCGAGAAACTGGCGATTCAGTTGCTGGATGGTCGGATCGTCGACGACCGCGATACTCAGCGCCGCGCTGGCGATGCCGGCGTCGCGCAAAATGGCCTCGGCCGCTCGTTTCAGCCGGCGGGCGTCGAACTCGAAAGCCGTCTGGCAATTGGAAATCTCGATCCGCAGCATGAACGTCCCGCAAGGCGTGGCCGGCCGACGCAACAGCCGGCCCAACGGTCCATTCTAGCGGATCCCGGCCACCCAGATCAGGCCGTTCTCTGGTCAGGATACTTGATGCGACCGTGATACACCGCCGTGAGCGACTTGACCAGACTGTCGTTGATCGTGGCCACTTCTTGCAACGTCAGCCCGCAGGCATCGAACTGCCCGTCGAGCAGGCGTTTCATGGCGATGTCTTGCACCAGGCTTTCGATGCGCGAGGGGGTCGGCTCGACCAAGGCCCGACTGGCGCTTTCGACCGCGTCGGCCAGCATGAGAACCGCGGCTTCCTTGGTCTGCGGCTTGGGGCCCGGATAGCGAAAATCACTCTCGTCGATTTCGCCGCCGTCGGGATTCGCCTCGTTCCGCTCGCTGGCCCGGCGATAGAAATATTCCACCAGCGTCGTGCCGTGGTGTTGCTCGATAAAATCAATAATCGGTTCCGGCAGCCGATGTTGTCGGGCCAGGTCCGCGCCGTCCTTGATGTGCGCGATAATGATCAGCGTGCTCATCGCCGGCACGAGCGATTCGTGGCGATTGACGTCGTGCCCCTGGTTTTCCACGAAGTAGCCGGGTTTGAGCATCTTGCCGATGTCGTGGAAATAGGCTCCCACGCGGACCAGCAAGCTCTTGGCCCCAATGCTCTCGGCGGCCGCCTCGGCGATCGAGGCCACGTTGATCGAATGGTTGTAGGTGCCCGGAGCGCGGCGCACCAGCTCTTGCAACAACGGGTGCGCCACGTCGCCCAGTTCCAGCAGGCTCAGTTCGGTTTGCACGCTAAACAGGCTTTCAATAAAGGGCAGCAATCCCAGCATCAACAGCCCGGCGAACACCGACCACATGCCCAGGCGAAGCGCGTCGGGCCGGATCGTGGCCAGCGGCTGCTCGGCCAGCGTCTCGACGCCAAGGGTGGTGAATATGGCGATCATGCCTACGGCGATGCCCACGTAAATCAGCTTTCGTCGGTTGCGAATGCCGCCGACCAACAAGATCGCCGACGCGACCGCGGCGTAGAGACTCATGAATTCCATCAGGCCCTGGCCGGTCGCCACCACCACGCTCAGCGTGACGGCGGCCGAGAACAGCAGCGCCAACTCGCGATGGTAGGCGATCGACAACGTCATGCCGAACACCATCAGCGGCACCAACTCCGCGCGCACGGTGTCGCCCGAGGCCATCACCGCCAGGCCGACGGTGACCACGATCAAGGCCAAAGTGGTCGAAAAACGCCGCAAACTCTCCATGAGCCTTTGCTCATAGTTCAACACATACACGCCACACAACACGCTCAATGCGATGAACATCCCCGCCACGGCCAGCGAATGCGCGGCGCGCTGGACAAGCGGCAAGTTCGCCAAGAACGCGCCGTGCTCCAACTCCAAACGGTTGATGCTGTCTTCGCTCAGCGGTTCCCCGCCGCGGGCCAGTACTTCGCCCGGAGAAATCATACTGAATTTTTCTTCCACCGCGGCCACGGCCTTGTCTCGGGCCAGTTTGGTCTCGGTTTTATTCAGCGTCAGCGTGGTGGGCAATCGCGCGCGAAGCCAGGTAAACACCCCGTCGGCGACTTCCGGCGAGTCGAGCCGCTCGGCCAGGCCTTTTTTCAGCCAATCGGCCTCGCCAATTAACGCGTCACTGACTTTGACCGCCTGGGGCCGGTCCGGGCTGCCCTTGGGGAATACCACAATTTCCTGTTGGTTCCCTTCGTTGGGTTCTTGCGGCAGCTTGTCCATCAACCCACGCTGCTCCGCCGGAGCCAGCACGTCGGCCACCTCCCGCTCCAGTGTCGAGAGCGACTCGGGCGTGGCCAGCGCGTCGTGAAACCGCTTGAAGCGCTGTTCCTGCTCTTCGGCGCTCAGCGCGACCGTGCCCGCGGGGGGCGCGGGAAAGAACTCCTCCCATACCTCCCGGACTCCTGGGTCGAGTTCGGCCAGCGTTTTGGCCCCGGCCACGATCACCACCCGATTTTGCAACCCCGCTCGAAGTTGGATCAACCGGTCGATGTCGTGCTCATAGACATAGCTGACCATGCGGGCCGCCGAGGCCTTGGCTTCCTTGGTCGCATCGGGATCGGCCTTTTGAAACTCTATCTTGGCGACGATGTCGCGCAAGGGAGTGAAATTGCGATGGTATCCCAGCGGAATCGACCACCCCATCGTCACGAACCACAAGCCGACGATCGCCAGCCCGCACAGTCCCAATCGGGCCAGAACGTCGCCGTGGTGCACGTATTCCCAAGCGCGTTGGAGCACGCCGGGGGGCAATTCCAAGGCGGCTACCCGCTCGGACCGCGTCCGTTTGCGATTTCCATTCGACCGACTGCCGTTGGACATAGATTGCCGGTTTGGCGTTTAGCGCCGCTTCTTCGGCTCCTCTTCCTCGTAAGCCCGAACAATATCCTGGACCAGCCGGTGCCGCACAATATCCTCGTTATTCAAAGTCACCTGGCAAAAACCGTCGATCCCTTGCAGCCGATGAACGGCGTCCAACAGACCGTTGCGCGTGTGCGACGGCAAATCGACCTGCGTGGTGTCGCCCGAGACGACCATTTTGGTGCCCAAACCCATCCGCGTCAAAAACATTTTCATCTGGGCCACGGTCGTGTTTTGGGCCTCGTCGAGAATCACGAAAGCCTCATTCAACGTCCGGCCGCGCATGTAGGCCAGCGGAATCATCTCGATCAGGTCTTGCTCGGTGTACCGCTTGATTTGGTCATAATCCATCATTTCCCGCAGGGCGTCCAAAAGCGGGCGAAGATAGGGATTGATCTTGGCCTGCAAATCGCCCGGCAAAAACCCCAGGCTCTCGCCGGCTTCGACCGCCGGCCGCACCAGCACGATCTTGCGGATAATCTCTTGTTTCAGAGCCTGCACGGCCATCGCCACGGCCAGATAGGTCTTGCCCGTGCCCGCCGGACCAATACAAAAAACCAGGTCGTGCGCGGCAATGGCCGTCACGTAGCGGGCCTGGCCGACCGTGCGGGGCCGAATCGGCCGGCCGGCAAATTGCAACTCAATCGCCGAGCCTTCGATCTCCGGCGCCTTGCCCGTCACCTTGGCCAGAACGTGCGAGACCTCCTCGGGCGAAACGGTGCCATAACGGGCCGCAAGCTCCTTGAGCTGCTCGAAAACCTCCGTGGCATGGGCCACGGCTGCTTCCTGCCCCTCGATGTGAATCCGGTCGTCGCGACTGGAGACTGAGACACCGAGAGAATCTCGGATCTTGCGGAGATGCTGGTCGCGGGTCCCGAACAAAGTCAGCAACGACTTGGCGTCGACCAGCGGAATGGTGGCTTCGGACATCAAACACGGCGGCGGCGCCCTGGCCGCACGCCATAAACGTCAAGTGTAGCAACACCTTTAACTATAGCCGATGCCGCTGCCAAGGCGGAAGGGATCTAAGCGTGGTCGCCTAAAGTGTAACCGACAGACGGTTTACGAGGCAGATGGGAGAAATGGAAAAACTGGATAGGTTGGGGGCCGTTCTTGGGCACGCGATCCAGGGCTGCCAAGCCGCTGGCGGCTTAGCAGCCGTGTAAGAATCGCCGCCGGCGAGCGACAGGTCGCGATCCGGCCTGCTACTCGACGCCCGGCGACGTCCCGGCCGGCGACGTGCGGTCGGGATCGTTGCGATAGACCCAATAGGAGTAGGCGACGATCGCAAGCAGGCCAATCACGCTGATCGACACCGTCAACACCAGCATCCACGAAGTACGCACGAGGCCTAGCATCGCAATCAAAACGCCTATCCCGATAAACAGCCAGCCGGCCAGGCGGTGAGTCTTGGTCCAGGATAACTTGCTCGATAAGGTCCAAGGCGTTCGCACGCCGACAAACCAGTTGGGGCGGATCTTTCCCATGAAGTTGCCCAGCACCGCAAAGAGCAGCCCCGTCGCGATCGCAATCGTGGAGGTGACGTCGACCGAGTATCCCCAGGCCACCAGCAGCGTGATCGCGTCGATCACGCCGACGAAACAGACCGACGAGGTGCGGATCACATTGTAAGCGGTGGCAAAGTTCGCGTAGTTGCGATAACCCGGATCGAGCCGGGGCAAAAGCAACAGCAACAGATACAGTCCCGCCGCTATCGACGGCAATAACAAGAGCCCGGCGAACTTGCCGCCGAAGCCGTCCGCTTCGCCTTGCAAGTTCCAGTGGATCGGCAATCGATCGGGCACGTGCGGCCAACTCAACGCCGCGGCTGCAAACATCGCGGCGATCAGCGACAACTGGATGATCTCGATTCGCACGCTGATCTTCATGGCTTGCTCCTCTTGGAAGGCCTGCCCACCTCGAACAGATTCAAAGTGGCCGCGATGGCCTGTTCGGCGGCCGAAACGTTCAGACTGTATACGATGCTCGTGCCGTTCTTTTCCGCCAGGATCAAACCCGCGTGCTTGAGCACGTTGAAGTGCCCCGACAACGTGGAGCGAGCCAGCGGGAATTGTTCGGCGATGTCGCCGGCCGTCATGTCGCGCTTGGCCAGCAGCCGCAAAATCGCGCGGCGCGTCGGATCGCTCAGAGCCTGAAAAACTTCATTCATGGAACGTTGTTTCGTTATTTCGCGAATAACCGAAATATACACGGCCGCACGCTTGTCTGTCAAGCCAACGACAAAAGCACGTGTCTCTTATAGCAAGGGTCACTGATCGGCCAACGGCCGGGCGAAACGACCCGCTCACGACGCGCCCAAAAGCACGCACAGATAGGCCAAGGGAGCGGCAAACAGGATCGAATCGAGCAAATCCAGCACGCCGCCGAAGCCCGGCAGCCAGGTGCTCGAATCCTTACAGCCCAGGTCGCGCTTCAAAAGCGACTCGGCCAGATCGCCCAACAGGCCGGCCAGGCCCACGATCAGTCCGAAGACCAGCCAGCTTGCGGCTTGCTGCCGCAGGCTAAGGCCCATCCATTGCGGCGGGTACGTGAACGAAAACCAGGCCCCCAGGCAAGCAAATCCTAGGGCTCCGGCGGCCCCCTCGAGCGTCTTGCCCGGACTGATGCTCGGGGCCATCTTGTGTCGCCCGAAGAGCCGGCCGACCGTATAGGCTCCCGTATCGCCAAGCTTCACCACCACCACCAGCGCGATCAGCCCCACCAGGCCATCGGCGGGGCCCCCCAGCACGCGAAGTTGCAAGGCGAAACTCAGCGACAACCCGACATAGATCACCGCAAACGTTGCCAGCGCCAAATTGACCATCACGCCGCCGGGTTGACGATAACGGCGCATTTCGCCCAGCCAGACCGCCACAACGCTGGCCACTAGCGCCAGCAGCGGCCAGCCCAGCCGCTCCAGCGGCCAATCGTCGGGCACGGGCCACCACCACAGCGGAACCGCGTTGCTGAGGATCACAAGTGCCGTTCCGCCGTAAATCACGCTCGACAACGGGCGATAGCCGGCCGCGGCAAACAGCCCCACCAGTTCATGCGCCGCGGCCAGTCCCACGGCCAGCGCCACCCACAACAACCACGCCCCGGGCGGCGACGTGATCGCATCGAGCCGAAACAGGCCGACGAGCGCCGCGATGAGCAGGGCCCCCAGCAAGAGTCGCCAACGTAACAACGCTCGGGGCTCCTTGGGAAATTCCTTATCCGCTCAGCCCGCCAAATCGGCGGTCGCGGGCCGCGAAATCGCGGATCGCCTGGTGCAAGTCGCTCTCGCGAAACTCGGGCCAGCAATGGTCCGTGACCCAGATTTCCGAGTAGCTGATCTGCCACAGCAAAAAGTTGCTGACGCGCATTTCGCCGGCCGTGCGAATCAACAAGTCGGGATCCGCCATGCCGGCCGTGTAGAGATGTTCCGCCACGGTTTGTTCGTCGATGTCCGCCGGATCGAGTTGCCCCGACTTTACCTCGGCCGCGATGCCGCGGACCGCGTCGACCAGCTCCAAGCGGCTGCCATAGTTGATCGCCAGGCACAGCCGCAGGCCGCTGTTCGTGGCGCTCATGTCGATCGTCTTTTGCATCTCCCGCTGCACAGCCTCGGGCATCTCGCGCCGCCGGCCGATCACGCTGACCCGAATGTTCTGCTCCATGATCGTGGAGCGTTCCTCGATCATGTACTGTTCCAACAGGTGCATGAGAAAATCGAGTTCGCGCTGCGGGCGTTTCCAGTTTTCGCTCGACAGGCAGTACAGCGTCAGTTGCTCGATGTCGAGCCGGGAACACTCTTCGGTGGTCCGCCGCACGCTGGCCACACCGCGCCGATGGCCTTCGATCCGGGGCAGCCCCTGGCGCTGCGCCCAGCGACCGTTGCCGTCCATGATGATGGCAATGTGCTTGGGTCGGGCCTCGCGGGGCACTTCCAAGGCTTCGGCGTCGGTCGTCGATGGCTCGGTCACGCGTTCTTGCCCCCGACGGTTGGGTTCGGGTTCCTCAAGACTTCCACACTCTCGCGTCAGCTTTTACGCTGGGCGAAAATGGTTTGTTCGCGATCCGGGCCGATGGAGACCACCTCCACCGGCCGGCCGATCAACTCGCTCAGGCGGGCCAGATAGCTGCGGGCCGCCGCCGGCAGATCAGCCAGAGTCCGTATCTTGGTAATGTCTTGCCGCCAGCCGGGCAGGGTCTCATACACCGGCACCGCCCGCCGCAAGTCGTCGACGTGGCTGGGAAAATTGCTCACGCGCTTGCCGTCGATTTCATAGGCCGTGCAAATCTTCAGTTCCGGCAGCTCGCTCAACACGTCCAGCAACATCACGGCCAACGCGTCGACGCCGCTCAGACGGGCCGTATAGCGCACCGCCACGGCGTCAAACCAGCCGCAACGCCGCGGCCGCCGCGTGACCGTGCCATACTCGTTGCCCCGATCGCGAATGTGCTGGCCGATCTCATTATCCTGTTCGGTCGGAAAGGGCCCGCCGCCGACGCGCGTCGAATAGGCCTTCACCACGCCAATGACTTTGTTGATCCAGCGCCCGGGCAGGCCCGAACCGCTCGAAGCGCCGACGCCCGAGCTGTTGCTGCTGGTGACAAACGGGAAAGTGCCGTGATCGACATCCAACAGCGCGCCCTGGGCGCCCTCGAGCAGAATGCGGCGGCCCGCCTCGACCGCGTCGAGCAGATACGAGGTCGTGTCGGCGACAAATGGCCGCAGCCGCTCGGCATAGCCCAAATACTCCGGGATGATTTTCTTGGCGTCAAACGGGTGCGGAGTCATCAGCACGCCGATCGTGGCGTTTTTGGCCTCGGCGATGTGCTCGAGTTTTTCGCGGAAATTCTCGCGATAGAGATCGCCCAAGCGGACGGCAAACGAGCGGCCCACCTTGTCGCGATAGCAGGGCCCGATGCCGCGCATCGTGGTGCCGATGTTTTCGCCGCTGGAACAGCTCTTGTCGAGGATCGCGTCTTCGGCAATGTGCCAGGGGAAAATGACGTGGGCCCGATCGCTCAACATCAGATTGCTACCGACCTGGATGCCCCGCGCCCGCAGGCCGTCGATTTCCTGCAAGATGCTCTGGGGATTGAGCACCACGCCGCCGGTGACCACGCATTGCACTTTTGGGCTGAGAATGCCGCTGGGAATGAGCGACAGTTTGTAGGTCTGGCCGCCGGTGACCACGGTATGGCCCGCGTTGCTGCCTCCTTGGTAGCGGACGACGATCTCGTGCTCGTCGGTCAGCAGATCGACGAGTTTGCCCTTGGCCTCGTCCCCCCACTGCAAGCCAATCACGCACGTCACGCCCACCGAAAAACCTCGCTGGCGAAAACCCCAATCGGGCCGTCCGACGCGGGAAAACCCCTCACGTCCAAACCCATAAGTCTAGGTCCGCCGTGAGGGCGTGGTCAAGGTGCGGAATAGGTGTCAATGGCGCGTGTCCGCTGTCCCCTGCTAGAATGCGGGGATGAGCGAAGCCCCTAAACGCCGCTGGTTCCGCTTCAGCCTGCGGACGCTGTTCGTAGTGGTGACGGTGATTGGGATCTGGCTCGGCTGGAACTTCAATACGGCGCAGCGGCGCCGCGCCGCACTGGATAAAGCGAGGGTGGCGAGCGAAAACGATATCGTGCCTTGGGCAATCGCAACCGCGCCGGATGCCCCCGATCAAATGGATTCCCGCCTTGCGGCGCTGGCAGCCAGCAAGGAATGCCGGCGACGTGGGTTTTCAACCATGGATCGGCATATCTCAGCCATCCGCCACTGGATGGGAGATGAACCAATCGGCTTGGCCGTGTTTTTTAGCGAGCCCGACTTTGAACTTTTCAGGTCCTATTTTCCAGAAGCCACTGTGTTGCTTTTTGAAGATCCAGAAAGTTATTTGGCAGCTAAGCGCTCCTGGGGACTACCACGAACTCCGGGGCCAAACCCTTCGGCACACTGAACCCATCGGGGCGTCATAATGCATCACTAACAGCACTTATAGCTGGCGCGTGTCCGCTGTCCCCTGCTAGAATGGCGGGATCAGCAAAGCCCCCAAACCTTTCCTTGGAGAATTGGCCATGAATCTTCGTACGGTGTTCATCGGCCGCGTGTCGGCGTTGCTCGGCCTGGGTGTTGTCTTGGCGGTTGTCAGTCCTACGTCCGCACAGGCGCCGGAGAAAGAGACTGCGCCCAGCGCGTCGTTGGTGCTGCACTTTTCCTTGCGACAGGAGGATTCCGGCAAACCGAGTCTGCACCTCGATATGCCTGTGAACGAAGATTCCTTGCGTTTGCTGTTGAGCGGGCAAGAAAAACATCCGGCTGTGTTTTTGTCGGCCTCCAGGGGCATCCCCTATGCCGAAGTCGTTAAAGTGATCGACATGCTCGGCACGCTGGGGCTAAACGGAATCTCGCTCTACACGAAGCATGCAACCCGCCCCTAAACGCCGCTGGTTCCAGTTCTCGCTGCGGACTCTGTTCGTCGTGGTCACGGTCGTGGCATTGTTCTTAGGCTGGATCGGCTGGCGTTTGAATCAAGCGCGACAACGAGAGAATCTTTTGCAATCTCTCCGGGTAGACGGCGCGCGGATTACTCGAATACCAGCGCAATCATCGCCGTTCATGCTGCGAAAGTTCGGCACGACATACATCGGCGAGATTCTATTGCCCAGCAGCAGATTTTCGAATGCGGACATAAACCGGGTTCGCGCGACATTCCCCGAAGCCAAGATCGAATTGTTCTCAACATTCGACGGATTCCAACTGTAATCCCGCCGGACCACCAGCTCTGTTGGGACTCTAGCCCCTGGTGAGGGGATGTTCTAAGTCGTCGGTCCAGCGAGCAGACCATGGGCTGGATAGTACCACGCTCGGGCACGACGGCGCCTCAGCCCTGCGGATATTGCCGGCAGTATTCGTACAGCGCCAGGCTCGCGGCCGTGGCGACGTTGTAGCTGTAGGGCAGGCCGTAAACCGGGATTTCGACCACCTGGTCCAATAGCGCCAAGAGATCCTCGCTCAGCCCGGCGCGCTCGTTGCCGACCACCAGCACCGTTTTCCGCTCGAATCGGAACGCGTGCAGATTTTGCGAGTGGGTCGTCTGCTCCAGGCCCAGCAGTTGATACCCTTGGCCCTTCAATTCCTTCAGCACTGGCGGCAGCGTCCGATGGACCTCGATTTCGATCGTGTCGGCCCCGTCGCGGGCGATCTTGTCGATCACCTTGGCCGTGCCGCAAGCGATCACTTTCGACACGCCCGAACAACTCGCGACGCGCACGATCCGCGACAGGTTGACGTTGCTGCGCAGCGGGGCGCAAGCGACGATCAGCTCGCGGGGCCGCCGCAACTCCGCCAGCCGTTTGTGACGTTCGTGGACAAAGTCAGGCATCGAATTCTCTTATGAGAGTCCGCGCGGCGACGGTCCGCGGATCCAATATTTTGACCGCCGTGGGCCGCCCGGGTTACACTGTACTGAGTTACAGCCGACAGGCAAGGAACACCGACATGAAGCGCGCGGGATTATGGTTGCTCACCCTCTTGCTGGCCGGCTGCGGCGCGCAGGGGGCTTCGACTGGTTCGACAGCGGGCGATTCCGCCAAGGTTGCCACTGCGGCCGACGACGACGTGCGACTGTCGATTGTCAGCTTCGAGGGCATTCAGGAGCACATTGCCAGCGCTCGGGACAAAGTGGTGGTGATGGACGCCTGGAGCACGTCCTGCCCGCCGTGCCTCACCGAGTTTCACCATCTGGTCGAGCTGCACAAAGAATATGGGCCCGAGAAGTTGGCCTGCATTTCGCTCAGCTTCGACTACGAAGGCATCGGCCAGCCCGAGGAGCAGCGCGAACCCGTGCTCAAGTTTTTGCGCGCCTCGGGCGCCACGTTCGACAATTTGATGTCGAACGAAGAATCAGACGTGCTGTATCGCAAATTCAAGTTGGCCGCCGTGCCGGCCGTGTTCGTCTACGATCGGACCGGCCAGTTGCGCAAACGCTTCGACAACGAACAGGCCCACAGCAAGGCCGAGGCGTTTACCTACGAGCAGGTCGAGCAGCTCGTGGTGGAATTGCTCAAGGAATAATTCCAAGAGCGCGGCGCTAGCCCGGCGCGTGGCTCAGCAGGTAGTCGTCCAGCCGGATGCGGCGGTTACCCTCGGGCATGGTGGCAAACAGCATGTCCAACAGTCTGGAAAACTGCCGGGTTTTCAGGCCGTAGAAATTGTGCTTGCCTTCCCGGCGGCGCTCGATCAGGTTGGCCGCGCGCAATAGTGCCAGATGATGGCTCACGGCCGGCTGGCTCTCGTGGAGCAGTTCGCAAAGAGCACGCACATGCAGCTCGTGACGCTGCGTGAGGTAGTAGAGAATCCGCAGCCGCGTTTCGTCGGACAAGAGTTTGAACAGCTTGACCAGGTTGTCCACCAGGTCGTCCGAGACGGTCAGATGCCCAGGCTTGGTCAGGTCGACGCGGGCATCGGCCGGCGGTCTGCCGTCGACTTCCTCGGGGGCGAGAACCTTCGCCATGATCTTCCTCGAAATAACAGAGCACAACGAGGCGGAAAACCACCCCGGCTTGGGATTGAAATAAACATCCGGGAAAAAACTACGCCGCCGCTCGAGAACCACCCCGAAGCAGATGCTGATTTGAAATTTTGTCGAATCGACAGCGAAGAGATGAACCTTGTGCTCTCGTAAGAGCCGTGCCGCCGTTCCACAGAACGTGAAAAAGTGCCTCGCGGCCGCACGGGCTCAGACGCTTTTTGAGAGCGTGCCGGCATTGTAGCCGCTGGCCCGCATAAAGGGAATCACTTTCCCGCTTTTCCGCGTCTTCGACCAGGAATCTGCTATCACGCCCCTGGGGGCCAGCACCCGCTTCCGGCGCCATCCGCCCCCCAGCGCGACGGCAGACTCACATTGACTCACGCCTGGGCGATTTCTACGATTCCCCCACGCCGGTGCGGTACCCTGTCTTTGGTTCGGTCGAATCCCACGGTCGTTGCCATGCGCAAAATGCTCAAAATCGCGGCCATTTCGGCGGCCGTCGGCCTGATGGTGGTCGGGGTGTCGCTGTTTTCGATCTACGAGGCATCGCAGTTGGTGCCCGAGTTCTATCACGAGGCGATCTCGCGCGATCCGGCGGAACAACAGGATGCGCGCGACCAGTTTGTCGCCCGGGCCACCTCGCTGGCCAGCGATCTGCACCGTACCGGCGCCTGGCAAAGCCTGTTTACCGAAGACCAGATCAACGGTTGGCTGGCCCTGGAGCTCTCGGCAAACTATCCCGACGTGCTCCCCGGCGAACTACGCGAACCGCGAATTTCGATCCGCGAAAAGGAGGCGACGATCGCCTGCCGCTATGAGACCGACGAAATGGCCGCCGTGCTGTCGTTGACCGTCGACGCGTACGTCCAAGATTCCAATACGCTGGCGCTGCGCATCCGGCGGGCCCGCGCCGGAGCACTGCCGGTGCCCTTGGCCCAAGTATTGGATGCCATTTCCCAGGCGGCACGACAACTCGAGTTGCGGCTCGAATGGCGCAAGACGCAGGGCGATCCCGTGGCCCTGATCTCGTTTCCCCAGCCCACCACTAGCCGGTCCGAAGCGCTCTGGCTGCAAGCGATCGAGTTGCGGCATGGCGAGCTGTTCGTGTCCGGATCGATCGGCGCCAGCCCCAAGGTCGCTGGCTCCAGCGTGCCCGAATCGCCGGCAGCGACCGCGGCCGAGGCGGAAACGTCCGACGCGACTCAGCCGGTGGTCGGCGCCGCGCCGAGCGACACCCGCCAGAAATGACTCCCGACCCCTTTTTGCACGGTCATCGAACCGCGCAAGCGCGTGCCGTGCAACACCAACTGCCACGCGTCGGCCGTGGCGCTTTCCAGTTGATACTCGCCCCAGTCCCAGCGGCTCACCGAACCGCGATCTCCCGACACGGGGCCTTCGTAGTCGAGGTATGCCAGCCGATGGTCGGGCAATAGCTCGGCCTCGATTTCCATTGCCGAAAGCGGCTCACCGCTCAAAGCCCAGGTGCGCAACGACCCGCCGTGTTCGAACATCAGATCCCAGTGCAACGCGCGCGCGTGCCCGCTGGGAAACTCGTGACGTAGAATAACGAAGCGAGGCATGCGCGGGTGCACCGATCGGCCGAGAAGGGACATCGCGGGCAAGACATCTGGCCCGCATTGGATAAAGTACCCCACGCGCCGGAACATCGCCAGCACCGGCGGCTAGGGCAAAATCTCGGTCGTCTGCTCGGCCGAGATCCCCTTGGCCTGACCTCGAGCGATCACGTCGACATGCAAGCGGGCCACGCCGGGTCGAAGGCCTTTGAAGCGCAGCTCGAAGCTCAACGGATTCTCGCCCGCGCGGAATTCTCGGATCGGGTCAAAACGCACCTTGCCGGCCAATACCGCGGCGTGCAATGGGCCACTGATATTCTCCAGCCGCAGCTCGCCGCCGAAGGTGACCGTCATGGCCACGTCGAATACCGATTGCGATCCCCTCTTGGTCAGCACGATCTGATACGTGGTTTCGCCATCGACTTTGATCGGGTCGGCCGTGTCGGCCACCGTCACACCGACGCCCCCCGGTTCTGCCGAGGTTGACGCGGCCGGCGCGCTTTCTGCGCCCGCTCCGCCCGCAATTTCCAGGCACGCCTCGTCGGCCACCGATTCGATGCCCGGAGCGGTCACGGTCACGCGGTTGCAACTTCGCGGCGTTTCACGCAAGCAGCTAAATTCAATTTCGCGGCTGATCGTCTTGCCCGCGGCAAGCGTGGGGATCTTCCATCCCAAGGCATTTTCCGGCAGCCAGACCGAGCCCTCGGTGGCCCGACCGGGTTCAAGACTTGTTTCGAAATGATCGGCGACTTCGAGATTCTCGATGGGCTGATCGCTGGTGTTGGTCACTTCGATCGTGAACAGGGCCTTGTCTCCCACCCGCCGTCGATCCGGACCTGTCTTGCGCACCGTGAGTTGCGCGGGTCCGCCCGGCGGCGGGGCGGTCGATGGCCGGGCTTCGACTGGCGGCGCCACGGGCTGAGCCGGTTCCAACGGCGCACTGGCGGTGATGCAGTTGCGAGTCGTGCCGCGCAATCCGCCGTCGGCCGTCACGGTGATGTCCTGACAC